>NZ_JBBOPI010000001.1:2845000-3180000 GCF_038003525.1 Solibacillus sp. FSL H8-0538
ATTGAGAGGGAACTTAAAAAGAAGCCGGTTGGGTTGAAAACAAGTTTAGTGATTGCTACATTCAGTTGTCTGCTGACAATTATTTCGATTGAAACGGCTTATTCTACACCCGCGCGTAATGATATTAATATTACAATGGATCCGCTTCGTCTAGCTGCACAGGTTGTAAGCGGGATTGGTTTTCTAGGTGCCGGTGTTATTTTACGAAAAGGAAATGATAGCATTACGGGTTTGACGACAGCCGCTATGATATGGGGAGCTGCTGGTATCGGTATTGCTGTTGGAGCAGGTTTTTATTTTCAAGCATTTGTTACAGTTGTAATTGTCGTGATTGGTATCGAGCTCTTGGCTCCGTTCCTATTAAAAATCGGACCTAGACGCTTACGCATGCGCGAAGTTTCACTTAAGATTCTGATTAGTGAGGTTTCACATATTGAGACACTTATTACTTATATGAAGGAACATGATATGATGGTTGAAAATATTCGCATAAAGGATATTCCATATCATACTAAAGATTTCCACGAGGTAGATATTCGCTTTTCTACCTATAGAAACAATAATACCGTGTCACTTTATAATACACTCCACACATTAACTTATATCGAACGAATCGAAATAGAATACTTAGCATAACGGAGGCGTTTTTTTATGAAAGAAATTTTCTCTTTATTAAAAGGGGGGAATAAACCTTCTTTATTAGCAGCATTTGTAAACACATTTTTAGGCATCATTAAAGGTGTTGCATTTTTCTTAACAGGGAATGTTGCAATGTTTGCGGAAATGATGCATTCACTCGGTGATGCGGCAAACCAATTTTTCGTTTTTATCGGCTCCGCCTTATCCAAAAAAGCACCAACACCACAGTTTCCTAACGGCTACGGGCGAGTTGTTAACCTTGTCTGTTTAGGTGCTGTGTTAATCGTTGGTATTTTGTCTTACGAAACGATTAAAGAAGGTTGGCATCATTTTGTACATCCCGCTACTGAATCAACAGGCATGTGGATTGCACTGGGAGTTCTAGCGCTCGGAACCATTTTAGAGGGTGCCGTACTTCATAAAGCTGCAAAAGAAGTGTTGCACGAAGTTGGCGTTGACAGCAAAGGATTTTTAGCAGTATTTCAATCTGCTACCTATTTAAAACGAGCAAAACCTGCCACAAAGCTCGTTTGGATGGAGGATTTAGTCGCAACAAGCGGGAATGTCCTAGCATTTGTTGCGATATTAATCGCTCACTTTACAGGTTGGTACCGCTTAGAAGGACTCGTATCCATAGTTATTGGACTAATGATGTTTTATGTAGTGGGTCGTGTGTTCCTTGATAATGCGCGGGGAGCAATCGGCGAAACTGATGAGGAAATGCTCGTTCATATCGGAACACTCGTTATGCAAGACCCAAATGTAGATGATATTGCTCGGTTAGAAGTAGTGAAGGAAGGCGAATTTTTACATGTGGAATTGATTGCCGAAACAGACCCCAATTTATCATTAGCGTATCTTGATGATGTACGCGATCATTTATCAGAGATGTTATTAAGTCAAAAGGGCGTAACAAAAGTAACCATCGCTTTTGATGAAGATGACGGGACACTTGATTGGAAACATATTGTATCGAAAGAACCCAACGAAAAAGGAATGATTTAAGAACAAAAGCGCTAAAGCGCCTGCTTAGCCCGGACAAGCTGCTTGCGAGTCCGAAGTGAAGGCGCGCTCTTTGCCTTCGCCCGAGGGATCGAAGCGACCTCGAAGGACTGGCGCTTTAGCCTAGACGTTGCATTTACTTATTTGATTGTTAACCACATGGCGAAATTTTATAATTTCCTTAACAAGAACAAAAGCGGGACAGTTCCAATTTAATTTGAGAACTGCCCCGTTTCTTATTTATAATGACATTTCTAAAATTTCGCGTACATCGCTCGCTTGTAGTTTGGCAAAGTTTCCGAAGGGGCCGTTTATCATCGCATGCTCGACAATTTTATCAAACTGATTGTCGTCAATATTATAATCCGCTAACCGACTCGGCGCACCTAATGAAGACCAGAATGAACTTAGACGGTCAATTCCAGCAAGTGCCACTTCCTCAGTCGTTTTCCCTTCCGTACTAACTCCAAATACACGCGTAGCCATTTGAGCAAAGCGCTCAGGATTCACATGTAAATTATGACGCATCCAGTTCGGGAATAAAATCGCTAATCCCCCTGCATGCGGAATGTCATATACCGCTGATATGGCATGTTCAATATTATGAGATCCCCAATCTCCTCGGGAACCCATTGATAAAAAGTTATTTAACCCAACTGTACCCGCAAGTAAAATTGTCTCACGCAGCTCGTAATTTTCTAAATCCTCTATTAACTTTGGCGCTATATTAACGACCGTTCTTAACACACCTTCTGTCATTTCATCGGTAATCGGTGTATTTGTTGCGTTATTAAAATATTGTTCGAAGCAATGCGACATGATATCGACCATGCCGTAAACTGTGTGGTTTTTAGGCACCGAAAATGTATAGGTCGGATCCAATATAGAGAACTTAGGGAATGTATATGGTGCACTACCCCAACCAAATTTCTCTTCCGTTTCCTCATTTGTAATAACCGAACCTGCATTCATCTCAGAGCCTGTTGCCGCTAAAGTTAATACAACTCCGAACGGCAATGCGTCATTAGCAGGGGCCTTACGAATGACCAAATCCCATGCATCTGCATTACTTTTTGCGCCAGCCGCGATTAACTTCACGCAATCAATAACTGAACCACCACCTACCGCTAAAATAAAATCGATATCCTCGCTCTTACAGATTTCTATACCTTTACGAGCCGTTTCAACGCGTGGGTTTGGTTCGACGCCAGCCAGTTCAAATACTGTTACATTAAGTTTTCCAAGTGCCGCCGTTACTTCATCATATATCCCATTGCTTTTAATGCTACCCCCACCATAAACGACGAGCACTCTGTTACCATAAGTAGGTAATTCTTTACCCAACTCTTGTAAAGCACCTTTCCCGAAATGTAACTTTACCGGATTGTAAAAAGAAAATGTATTCATTTATTTATCCTCCTTTTTATGTACGAACAAAAGCGCCTGATTATTAGCCCTGACAAACTACTTGCGAGTCCTCTGGCGAAAGCACTATTACCTAGAAGTTACTTTTACTTATTTATATGTTCTCCACAAGGCAACATTTTCTAATTTCCTTAACTATTAGAAAGGCACACTTCACCCCCAAAAAGGGTGAGACAATTTCCTGAATTATTTAGTTAAGTAAATAATGAAACTTTACTTAGCCATTTTCTCATATGTATATCCATTTATGGAAGTAAGGTGCTTCAAACAGTACTAAATACAATGTTATTCATATTGTAAGGACAATACTAATAATTTTGTAATTGTATTAGTAGAGAATTAGAAAGACTCCTCTCGTCCCGAAATACGGTAAGATGATGAAACTTATACGATCTTATCCACGAACAAAAGCGCTAAAGCGCCTGCTTAGCCCCGACAGCTGCTTTCGAGCCCGAAGTGAAGGCGCTCTCTTTGCCTTCGCCCGAGGGACCGAAGCGACCTCGAGGGGATGGCGCTTTAGCCTAGACGTTGCATTTACTTTTTTAAAAATTGTCCACATGGCGAAATTTTATAATTTCCTTAACAACAAAAAAATCCTCATTCAAGTTTTTCTACTTGAATGAGGATTTCATTATTTAGCTATTGTAATACTTATACCCATCCACGGAAGCGAGATGCTTCAGCAGTACGGCGCACACCAACCATATATGCTGCTAAGCGCATATCGATGTTACGGTTTGTTGCAGTTGTATAAACGTTTTCAAATGCTGTAACCATTTTTGCATATAATTTTTCGCGTACTTCTTCTTCAGTCCAGTAGTAGCCTTGGTTGTTTTGTACCCACTCAAAGTAAGATACTGTTACACCACCAGCAGATGCTAATACGTCTGGCACTAAAAGGATGCCGCGTTCAGTTAAGATTTTTGTGGCT
The DNA here is from genome assembly GCF_038003525.1 of Solibacillus sp. FSL H8-0538. Classification (NCBI taxonomy): domain Bacteria; kingdom Bacillati; phylum Bacillota; class Bacilli; order Caryophanales; family Caryophanaceae; genus Solibacillus; species Solibacillus sp. FSL H8-0538. The sequence continues at coordinate 2,848,998 of NZ_JBBOPI010000001.1, forward strand.
TCAGTAGTAGTTGGGCCGTTAGCTGCTTCTACTACGATGCTTGCTTTAATATTATGAGCATTTTCAGCAGTAATTTGGTTTTCAATTGCAGCCGGTACTAAAATATCGCAATCTAATTCTAGTAGTTCTTGATTCGAAATTGTGTTTTCGAATAATGTTGTTACCGTACCGAATGAATCACGACGGTCTAATAAGTAATCAATATCTAAACCGTTTGGATCATGAAGTGCGCCGTGTGCATCAGAAATACCGATAACTTTCGCACCTAAATCACTCATGAATTTTGCTAAGAAGCTACCTGCGTTACCGAAACCTTGGATAACAATACGAGCGCCTTTAATATCAAGATTACGTTTTTTTGCTGCTTCTTCAATAACAATTGTTACACCTTCTGCCGTTGCACGGTCACGACCTTGTGAACCACCCAGAACAAGAGGTTTACCTGTGATAAAGCCTGGTGAGTTAAACTCATCCATACGGCTATATTCATCCATCATCCATGCCATAATTTGCGCGTTCGTGAATACGTCTGGTGCTGGAATATCTTTTGTAGGACCTACGAATTGTTTAATCGCACGTACATAGCCACGGCTTAAACGTTCTAATTCACCCATAGACATTTCACGTGGGTCACATATAACCCCACCTTTACCACCGCCGTACGGAAGATCTACGATACCACATTTAAGTGTCATCCACATAGAAAGCGCTTTCACTTCCTCTTCACTTACCATTGGGTGGAAACGTACCCCACCTTTAGTAGGTCCAACTGCATCATTATGTTGTGCACGGTACCCAGTGAATACTTTCGTTGAGCCGTCATCCATTTTTACAGGGATACGTACAGAAAGCATACGAATAGGTTCTTTTAATAACTCGAACATTGCTTCGTCATAACCAAGTTTGCTTAAAGCATCTTCGATTACTACTTGAGTTGATGTAAACAGGTTTAAATTTTCAGCCATTTTAATTTCGCCTCTTTAAAGTTTAATGTGTGATGTTATATCGCAAACATTGTATCACACTTCTTCTAAACTTTGTCTATTATTTTGTCACATTTTGAACACTTTTAACGTTTTTTTTACATAACCAGGTTTAGAGACCTTATATTTTATTAAAAAAAGAGGCGTTTAGCGAATTTAAGTCCTATTAGCGTGAAAGTCTTCAGAACTAAAAGTATTTTTGAATTACAAATTTTCGCCTTGCCATGTAAACCTCTTTATTAGAAAGACACAACTCCCCAAAAATAGGGCGAGTTGATGTCCTTCCTTTTGTGAATGCGAAAGTTAAGCTTTGTTATCCACCAAAATAAAATACGAGAAACGTTCTTCAAAAATAGACGAGCGTTCACCGCTTATTTTTACTGGCCAGATTGTTCAATCCACTCTTGGAGTTTATCTTTTAATAATTGGAAGCCGTCCGCATCTACTTCATTTACGCGGTCCTGGAGTGATTTACGTGGCAGGACTTCTTTTTTTCTTTGAGGAGGTGCTTCTTGTAAAATACGGATGGATAGGCTAATCTTTTTCGATGTTTCATCGACTTCAAGTACTTTCACCGTAATTTCATCGCCAACTTTTAAAAACTCACCAACATCCTTTACAAAACCATATGTTATTTCAGAAATATGAACGAGACCTTGCGTTTGTTCATCTAAAGCAACAAAAGCTCCGTAAGGTTGGATTCCAGTTACTTTGCCAGTTAGCACGTCACCTACTTCATATTTTTTGGCCATAACTTTGTTCCTACCTTCTATTCTTTATATACGAAAATGTCATGTTAAATTATAACATATGGTAACAATCGGAACAAAGAATCCCCTTAACCTAGCAAATTGGTTCAATATTACAGACAGCACTCTCTTGATTAAGGGATTTTTGTAAGTATATTTTATTTGCTGTGGCCTTATTATACGAGCAAATTCTTATACAAAAGAGCAGTGAATTATAGTTAGATATATCCTTCTGTACCTGTTTTCAAGCTATATTTCAAATTTTTTTACAATTGCTTAAAATATTTTGTTTATCGCATTAAAATATTGTAGAATAGTTACTTGTTATACATTTTAAGGAGGTAGTATTTTGTCATCTAGAGATCATTTCACATCTAGGATTGGTTTTATCCTCGCTGCTGCTGGTAGTGCAATTGGACTGGGCGCTATTTGGAAATTCCCTTATATGGCCGGGACAAATGGTGGTAGTGTATTCATCTTACTATTCATTTTATGTACGATTTTTATAGGACTCCCTATTTTAATATCAGAGTTTATGATTGGAAGACGTGGACAGAGGGACCCAATTAATTCATTCAAGGAGCAGGCACCAGGAAAGCCTTGGTATACGGTTGGATGGATTGGATTAATCGCGGCAGGTCTTATTTTGTCGTTTTATAGTGTTGTGGGTGGCTGGATTTTAAGTTATTTATTCCGTGCTCTAACCTTTAGTTTAACAGGGAAGGGCTTAAATTTCGCCTTGTTATTTAATGATTTAATTACTAATCCGTGGGAAGCTATCTTTGCTCAAGGGACTTTTATGCTACTAACATTACTTATTGTTCAGGCAGGCATTAAAGGTGGTATAGAAGTTGCTAGTAAATGGATGATGCCATTACTTTTCATTTTCTTCATTTTGTTATTTATACGTTCTATTACGTTAGATGGTGCTGTTGAAGGCATTAAGTTTATGTTCATACCAGATTGGTCGTACTTTAATGTAGATACGTTAGTGTTAGCACTTGGACAAGCATTCTTTTCATTAAGCTTAGGTGTTTGTGCCATGATTACGTACGCTTCATATTTAGCAAAATCAGAAAAGATCGTTAATTCTGCAGTGAATGTGGCAGCGATGAATATTATTATTTCCCTTTTAGCGGGACTTGTCATCTTCCCTGCTGTTTTCGCGCTTGATTATTCACCGGAACAAGGACCTGGACTAGTTTTCATTATGATCCCAGCTGTGTTTGAACAATTGCCAATGGGCAGTATATTATTAATTGTTTTCTTCATTTTGTTATTATTCGCTACTGTAACATCTTCGATTGCACTGCTTGAAGTTGTTGTGGCTATTGGAATTGGGAACAAAACGCAAACACGAAAAAAAGCAACATGGATTTTTGCCATTATTATTTTTGTAATTGGGATTCCAAGTGCTTTATCATTTGGCTTACTATCGGATCTAAAGATTTTAGATAAATCGATTTTTGATTTCGTTGATTATTTAACGAGTGGTATTTTATTGCCGATTGGTGCACTGATGATTTCATTATTTGCAGGCTTCCACTATTCAAAAAAAATCTCACGCGAAGAAATGCAGTCATCTCCCTTTATTTACTGGACATGGCTCATCATCGTTCGCTTTATTGCACCAATTGCCATTTTAGTCATTTTATTAAATAGCGTATTAGGCTAAGAGAAGAGCATTTATCATCTGGATAAATGCTCTTTTTAATTTGATTTTTAGACAAGAAAACTTCATTTACTCTATGCGCTTTTCATATATATATTAAAATTACTAACAAATTTGGAGAGGAAGTGCTCGAAACTTGAATATACAATTTCACGAACAACTAAAAATTTTACGTCAAGAACGCAATTTGTCGCTTGAAGAGTTGTCTAAAAAAACTCAAGTAGGCGTTGATAAACTTGCTTCTTATGAGAAGGGTGAACTCACTCCTTCCATTCAAACAATTTTAAAGTTATCAACGGTTTTAGAAGTGCCAGCATCAAATTTAATGGACGGCCTATAAGCATTAGAAAAAAGGCAAATCACAATAAAACGTGATCTGCCTCTTTTCTATTGGTCCTGAGAAATTCATTGTAGTTTTTCGAGTGCATTACTAATAAGGCGAGGGTTCACGCTACTGTTGTTTTTAGCTAACCCCACCGTGCTAAAGGACAACGTGATGGTGATCGTGGAGGCGATGTCGCATTGGGCTCGCATGTTTGCCCTCCTCCTGTGCAAGGATCAGCTCCAGTAAGTTTTCACTAGTATTGTTTCCTTTCATAAAAACAAAAATGTTGTTTAACATAGCCAAAAATAAATCACTCATATCCAATTATCCCACATTATTTGCTGAGACATAATTTTCTAACGGGATTTGTCTCAATTGGTGAGATTGAGCTACAACTTATTTGAAATTAAGCGTCAATGACACTTATTTACAGTTAAGTCGTATATTCAAATCATCTATTTTCGTATTTCTTTAAAAAAAAAAGCCGTTAATAAAATAAATTTAAATAATACACTTCGCCTCAAACTTTATCGCAATCAGTTTATACGCGATTGTCACACAGTTTTCAAACGGAATCCATTGTTCAAACGAATGCTCATATACTGTTTGAATAACTTTAGCGAGTTCTGTAGGATCATCTATACCTTGTAATGCAGCAACGACATCCGCTGTTTCTGTATCATAGCTGTTTACTCCTAGATTGAAAGGATCCCATGCTGCTAACATATGTACCGACTTTTGGTTCATTTCCACATTTTCCATTTTTCCTCACCTGACTACTCATAATGTTATTTCGTATGATAACATATTACGTAGAATATCAAAAAGAAAAGAGTGATTTTGTATGTCTATTTTTAATGAAACCGTTAGTCGAAGAAAATCTCAATCTTTTAAATGGGATCAAATGGAGAAGATTTATAACATTCCAGATGCGTCTGATATTTTACCTATGTGGGTAGCTGACATGGATTTTGCTGCACCAAAAGAAGTTATTGAGGCAATTGAAAAACGTCTCCAGCATCCCGTGTTTGGTTATTCTTATGTATGCGATGGCTGTAAGGATGCGATTGTTCAGTGGTTTGAACGCCGTTACAACTGGACGATTGATCTTCAAAGCATTTTATTCCATCACGGGGTTGTTCCCGCAATTGCGAGCATTATCGAAACGTTTACAGCACCGGGAGATAAGGTTGCGATTTCTACTCCAGTTTACCCACCCTTCTTTAATATTCCAACTGCACAGGGCCGTGTTGTTGAAGCTTGCGATTTAGTTGAAAAGAACGGAAGCTATGTATTTGATTTTGCCGCGCTGGAGGAAACGTTTAAACGCGGTGTGAGAATGTATATTTTATGTAACCCACATAATCCAGCTGGGGTAGTTTGGAGTCGGGAGGATTTAGAACAGCTCGTTTCGCTATGTATTCAGTATGAAGTTTACTTACTATCGGATGAAATTCATGCAGATATAATATTTGATAATAAAAAATACGTACCTATTTTAACAGTGAAGGATGCAGAGAAGGCGAAAATAATTAGTTGTATTGCACCAACAAAAACCTTTAACTTAGCTGGGATTCAAGCAGCAATGATGGTCGTGCCAAATAGTAAACTACTCGCACAACTTGAGCTTAATGCACAAGCACACGGGCAAATGGCGCTGAACGCATTTGCCTCTGCTGCTGTACAAGCCGCGTATAGTCACGGCGAGGCTTGGTTAGATAAGCTGATTTCATACTTATCAATTAATATGGCTTATGTTTTGAAGGAATTAAATGCACTTGAAGGGATTTCAGTGACGCAGCCGGACGGAACATATTTATTATGGATCGATTATCGACAAACTGGCTTGTCGGAGAATGATATAATGGAGCGCCTTTTAACGAAGGGCAAGCTAGCACTTGAACCTGGAACAAAATACGGACAAGCAGGTGAGGGCTTTTTACGCATGAACGTTGCCTGTTCCCTTGCCACTGTCCAAGAAGGGGTAAGTCGCTTTAAACAAGCACTTGCATGATTGAAAATGGGGTTTCCATGTAAAATTGGACTACTCCTTTTTTATTACTTCATAACACAAAAAACATAAACCAATAAAAAAATAGATACTTTACTCATATATGTTAATATAATACTTATTAAGACTTTTCAATTGGAGTTACCTTATTTAATACAGTCTTTCAAAAGAGGTGTTAAATCTCGCTCACAACGGGTGAAGCTAATTATGAAAAATGTATCACTACGATTAAAAATGTTCATTTTCTCCTTTGTCATCGTGTTGTTTTCGATTATGACAAGTGGAGTGATGATGATTCACAATATTTCTGGTGCGTTCGAGAAGGAATTCGGGGCACGCGCAATTGCCATTGCACGAACTGTCGCTCAACTTTCTGATATCCAGAAAACAGTTGGCACAAACAAAGGTTTTGAGGTTATCCAACCAATTGCAGAGCGTATCAGACTGGCTACAGATGTCGACTACATCGTTATTTTCGATACTGACGGCGTTCGCTATTCCCATCCTTCCCAATCGAAGGTCGGAACCCTTTTTGAAGGCACCGATCAAAATGAAGCATTATCCCAACACGAATATATCTCAAAGGGGCAGGGTGTACAGGGGTTTTCAATTCGGGCTTTTGTACCGATTTTAAATGTTGAAGGAACAAAGCAAGTAGGCGTCATTAATGTAGGGATTCTATCTCCGAAATGGCATTTGCTTTTTAAATACTACCGTTCGGATATATTAATTTCATTGTTTTGGGGTATTTTAATTGGGCTTATTGGCTCTGTATTAATTGCGAATCATTTGAAACGTCAAACACTTAATTTAGAACCTTATGAGATTGCTCGAATTGTACAAGAACGTTCCAGTATAATGCAGGCGATGGATATTGGGATCTTGGCAACAGATGCACATGGCAATGTTACGTTTATTAACCGACTGGCAAGGCAGTATACACACTTCTTCGGTAATACAACAAGACTAACTGAGTTATTTGATCAAACGTGGCTAGCAGACGATCAGCTTGAAACACATGACAATTATCGACCTCTACTCATGTATGATCAAATGTTTTTAGTCCGTACCTTCCCGATGAGTATTAATGATCGCAATGCTGGTTATTTAATTATGATGACAGACCGTAAAGAAGCGCATATGCTTGCCGAAGAACTGACAGGCATTCGAACGCTTGTTGATTCGCTTCGTGCTCAGCATCACGAGTATATGAACAGGTTACATAGTATTGCAGGGCTTATTCAGCTCAATCGTAACGAAGACGCGCTTAGCTTAATTATTGATGAAATTTCTGATGAGGAAGAATTGACGCAAAACCTGCGTGATAAAATACATGACTACTCCATTCAAGGGTTATTACTCGGGAAATATTCACGGGCAAAGGAACTTGGGATTTCACTGATGATTGATGATGAGTCTTATTTAGATGAGTATATGACAGGGTTTTCAAGTGGGGATATGGTAACGATTATCGGCAATCTACTAGATAATTCGATGGAGGCGTGTCTGCAAAAGGAAATACAAGATGTTAGTCTACTTATCCAAGGCACGAAGCATTCGCTCATGATTGAAGTACAAGATAGTGGACACGGCATTATAGGACCAGCCCAACGTATTTTTGAATATGGTTATAGTACAAAAAAAAGAGAGGGGCATGGCATTGGCTTAGCATTAGTGAAGCAACTTGTCGACTCCAACAAAGGCACTGTACATGTAAAATCTGAAGTCGATATTGGCACAACAATAACAATTAAAGCGGGGATGAACTAAACGATGACGAATTTATCGGTATTTATCGTAGAAGACGATCCAATGGTACTTGAAGTAAATAAAGGGTTCTTAAACCAAATGACTGGCTTTCAACTCGTTGGAGAAGCTTCTTCCGGCAAAGAGGCACTGCAGCAAATTTATCTTCTTCAACCAAACTTAATTTTACTCGATATGTTTTTACCAGATATGACCGGAATGGATTTATTTTTAAAATTACGAAGCGATCGTATTCCAGCAGATATAATTTTGATTACTGCCGCACGTGATGCTCCTACCGTACGAGAAGCAATTCGCCTTGGTGCAGTCGATTATTTAATTAAACCTTTCCGTTTCGAACGCTTCCAAAAAGCACTTCAGGGATACTACCGTACATCTAAAAACACGCCTATTTCTAGCACCCTCAAACAGGAAGATGTTGATCAGTGGCTTGGGCATACGGAAGATGGGATTAGCTTACCAAAAGGACTAAATGACATGACGATGAAACAAATAATCGAGGGGCTTATTGCCGCAAATGCTGCCATTACCTCCGAGCTCCTTGCACAAAATGTCGGAATGGCACGCGTAACCGTCCGAAAATATTTAGCTTTTTTAGCAAATAAAGGAAAAGTACATATTGATTTAAAATATGGCACAGTTGGACGCCCAACGAAATATTACTCTCTAAGATAATGCTATTAAACGCTTGTAAACACTATGTTTACAGGCGTTTTCTTTGTTTTACAACAGATAAAACCGAATAATTTTTGTAATATATCACAAATACCATAATGTTCATTAACACCATAATATTGTTATTTTTTATCTATAGTTTACAATTCAACTAGTTGCAACGGTCATGTGAGGAGATGATTTTAATGAAACAGTTATTCGGAATTATTGCATTTGGTTTTCTACTTTTTATTCCGCTTATACTCGTCTCCTGTCAATCTTCCACGCAGTACCCTGTCGATTATGAGCAATTAAGTGAAGACCAACGCATCGTTATTCGTTTCTCGCACGTCGTCGGGGAAGATACGCCAAAAGGAATGGCAGCCCGCAAATTTGCCCAACTTGTCAAAGAACGCAGTGAAGGCTACATCGAAGTACAAGTATTTTCCAATGGCACCCTATATAAAGACGGTGAAGAAATGAATGCACTCCAGCGTGGTGACATTCAACTAATTGCACCAGCAACATCAAAACTTACAAATTTAATTCCTGAGTTTGCTATTTACGATTTGCCCTACGCCTTCCGAAATTACGAGGAAGTGCACGCTTATGCAAATGGTGAAGTTGGGCTAACACTAACAGAAAAATTAAACGAACATAATTTAATTTCTGTCGGTATTTGGGATAGTGGGTTTAAGCAGTTAAGTAATAGCATCCGCCCTATTTCACATTATAGTGATCTGCGCGGCTTGCGTATGCGCATTATGCCGAGTGATGTTATCGAACAGCAATTTGTAACGGTTGGGGCTAACCCGAAACGGATTGACTTTAACACCGTTTTCAACCAGCTCCAAGAAGGCAATGTTGATGGGCAGGAAAATACATTGTCCAATATTACTAGTAAAAAACTACACTCCTTGCAGAGCTATTTAACGATTAGTAATCATGGCTATTTAGGTTATTTTCTATTATTTAATCTCGAATTTTGGAACAAGTTACCCAAAGATGTACAAACACTTTTAACTGATACGCTTCAGGACGTACAACAATGGCAATGGCAATTTGCCGAAGAAATGAATGAAGAAAAGCTTCAAGATATCGAGAACTGTTCGTGTATCGACGTCAACTACTTATCCGAGGAAGATATTACAGAATGGGAAAAAGCGTACATACCCGTTTACGATTACTATCGTAAAAATTATTCAGATAAATATGTAAACGCTTTACCAAAATTCTCGAACTAACTTTGGTTATTAAGAAAGCGCCTATGCACTTTCTTTTAACAATAAAAACACAATCTATAGGGGGATAAATCATGAAAAAATGGCTATTAGTGTCAATTATAAGTGTATTCGCACTTGTTTTGACAGCATGTGGTGGCAACGATGACAAAGCGTCTTCAGCTTCTGGTGGTAGTGAGTACACGGCTGAGAAACCACTTGTAATTAAATTTTCTCACGTAACATCAATTGAATCAGTTAAGGGGAAAGCGGCTGAGCAATTTGCGAAGTTAGTTAGTGAGAAAACAGAAGGTAAAGTAAAAGTTGAAGTTTACCCTTCTTCTCAATTATACGGAGACAATGACGAGCTCGATGCGTTAATGTCTGGAAACGTTCATATGATCGCTCCATCTGTAACAAAAATGGTAAAGCTTGACCCACGTTGGCAATTCGTAGACATGCCTTTCTTATTTGAAAACCAAGAGCATGTACACGCATTCTTTAACTCAGATTTAGCAAAAGATTTAATGAACTCTGATCAATTAGCAGCAAATGATATTAAAGGTTTAGTATTCTGGGAAAACGGTTTCAAACACTTCTCTAATAATAAACATCCTTTAGTAACAATCGAAGACTATAAAGGTCTTAAATTCCGTGCACAAGCTGGTAAAGTACTAGAAGCACAATTCCATGCTTTAAACGCTGGATCTGCAACAATTGCATTTGGTGAAACATACGCTGCCCTTCAACAAGGTACAGTAGACGGACAAGAAAATACTTATAACAACTTTGATACACAAAAATATCAAGAAGTTCAAAAATACTTCTCTAATACTGCTCATGGTCGTCTTGACTATGCCATCTTCGTAAATAAAACTTTCTGGGAAAAAATCCCTGCTGATTTATTAGCACAAGTAGAAGCAGCATTAGAAGAATCAACTACTCTTGCGTGGGAGCTTGCTGGTGAAGAAAATGAAAAATCATTCGAAAACATCAAAAACTCTGGCACTGTAGAAGTTTATGAAATGTCTCAAGAAGAGCGCGATGCATTAAAAGCGGCATTACAACCAGTGTACGATGAGTTCGGCGAAGTAATCACAGCTGAATTAATCGATGGCATTAATGCACTTAAATAATTACCCGGAGTGTCGGCCACGTGCCGGCACTCCCTCTTTTCCAAGAATAAACTCATAAAGGAGTGTACACGATGAAAATGTTAAAGAAGGCATGGGCATTCATTGAAGAAGTAGCTGCTGGCTCGTTTTTTACTGTTGGGATTGCCTTAATTTTCTACGGTGTTGTCATGCGTTACGTATTCAATGAACCAAAAGCATGGGTAGAGGAAGTCGCACGTTATACAATTATTTGGGGTGTTTTCTTAGGCTTCAGTTTAGCACTTCGTCATAACCAACATATACAAGTAGATATTTTATACGATAAATTAAAGCCAAAAATGAAACGTGTACTAGATATCGTAGCAACATTAATTAGTATTGCTTTTTGTGGCATTTATACATACTACGGTTACATTTTAGTAGAAACGCGTTTCAATTCTGGTATGGTATCTTTAGACGTTGGTATTCCGATGTGGATCATATATTTAATCTTACCAATTTCAGGTGTACTGTTCTTACTACGCTTCGTTGAGCGATTAGTACATATCCTAATCGGAAAGGATGAAAACTATGCTAATCCTCTTAATTAGTTTCTTTGTTTTAGTATTTTTACGTGTGCCTGTTGCAATCAGTTTAGCAATGGCGACAATCTTTGTATTATTCCAAGCAGACTTTAATATGGACATGATGCCTCAGCGTATGTTTACAGCGCTTGATTCATTCCCAATGATGGCCATTCCAGGGTTCGTACTTGCGGGGATTTTAATGGCTCGTGGTGGGATTTCTAAATATCTAATTGAAGCCCTGCGCTCTTGGGTAGGTCATTTACCTGGTGGATTAGCGGTAGTTACTATTTTAGCTTGTGCGATCTTTGCTGCCATTTCAGGTTCTTCTCCTGCAACGGCTGCTGCAATCGGTTCAATCATGATTCCAGCGATGCTTGCTGCTGGCTATGAAAAGCGTTATTCTATGGGTCTAGTAGCTGCTGGTGGTACATTAGGAATTTTAATTCCCCCAAGTATTCCGTTAATCATTTATGGGATTACTTCTGAGGAATCAATCGGGGAATTATTTATGGCCGGGGTTATTCCTGGCCTTGCTTTAACAGGACTTTTAATTGTTATGGCCATCATTTATGCGAAACGTAACGGCTTTAAAGGCGATGTACCTGCTTCAATGGCAGAGCGTGGTAAAAAATCACTAAAAGCAATTTGGGGCGGTTTCTTACCAATCTTAATTTTAGGTAGTATTTACTCTGGTGCAGTAACGCCAACTGAATCAGCTGTTATTGCGGTTGTTTATGGTTTAATCGTATCCATCTTTATTTATCGTGAACTAAAGTGGGCAGATGTGCGTCCGATTATCGTAGAATCGATTAATATTACAGCGATGATTTTCTTAATTATCGGAGCGGCTTCTTTATTCGGGCTCTATTTAACAAATGCACAAGTACCTCACCTAGTTGGACAATGGATTTCTGATAGTGATCTGAACAAATGGCTGTTCATGTTCATTATTAACGTACTCTTCTTCATCATGGGGATGTTCTTAGAGGCAGTATCAATCATTTTAATTACACTGCCAATCTTATTACCAATCCTTGCACACTTTGATATTAACTTAATTCACTTCGCAATCATTATGACAATCAATATGGAGCTTGGTATGATTACGCCTCCTGTTGGTCTGAACTTATTCGTAGTAAGTGGTATTGCTAAAGAAAAGCTTGGGGAAGTTGTAAAAGGGGTAATCCCATTTATCGTCATTATGATTCTTTTCTTAGCGGTTGTTGTGTTCATTCCACAGCTATCACTTTGGCTACCTGAAATCATGAAAAAGTAGGGATTGCCTATGACAAAGGGATACACAATTAGGGATCGCCAATTTTGGGTTATTGTGCTGAGCTTAGGTCTTGCATCGATGTTTATATTTGCTGCAATGTATTCGCTTCAGCCCCTCATCCCCTTGTTTACAAGTGAATTCAATATTTCAATCTCTTCTGCAAGCTTGTCGATGTCACTAACCACCGTCTCGCTGATTGCAGGGTTAATTGTACTTGGATTTTTTTCTGATCGAAATGGACGTGTTTTATTTATTAAACTCTCCATTTTTCTTTCATTAATACTATTTTTACTCATTCCTTACACCGATTCATTTTTCATCATACTAATTTTACGATTCATACAAGGGTTTACATTAGCAGGGGTGCCTGCTGCGGCAATTGCTTACATTGGGGAAGAAATTGATAGTCAGTATAGCGCACTTGCGACTTCGCTCTATATTTCATGCAATGCTTTAGGCGGAATGATTGGGCGCATCGTTACTGCCTATGTGTCTGAACAGTATTCATGGCAGCTTGCGTTCATCTTGTTATGTATTTTTGGTACTGTTATTTTGATAATTGTATTATTCGCCTTACCAAAGTCACGAAATTTTGTGCGTAGCGAGCGCCTGCTACGTGAGGATTTTAAAAGTTTTTTATTTCATTTAAAAAATCCTAAACTACTCTTATTATTTGGACTCGGAATCATTTTACAAGTTTCATTCACAGGGGTGTGGACATATATTCCGTTCTATTTAATTAATCCTCCCTTTTCCCTGACGCTCGATTCGATTTCGCTCTTATATTTTGCATACGGGATTGGTATTCTTGGCGCCCCCATTGCAAGCTGGCTATCTAATCACCTAGGAGTCGCAAAGGTTAGAGCCATTGCAATCTTTATTATGATTGCGGGCATTTTAGCTACACTGAGCACGTCACTTGGGGTCGTCATTTTTGGCTTATGTATTTTATGCTTTGGCTTCTTTACGTCGCATTCCTTAGCTGCCGCTACAGTTAGTCGTACGGCAACACATCAAAAAGGAAGTGCCTCAAGCCTATACTTAGTTTCCTATTATCTCGGTGTTGCCTGTGGAAGCACGCTCTTAAGTTCGCTTTGGAGCACCGAAAGTTGGCTAGTGCTCGCTAGTTTTACCGCAAGCTTACCATTACTGTATTTGATTTTTTTAACTTATCAATTTAAAAAGGTGAATTGAACATTCTTAGAAGTGAGCTTTACTTCTAAGGATGTTTTTTTACGTTTGAAAGACACATCTCGCCCCAAAGAAGGGAGAGATGATGTCCTTACTTATGTGATTGAAAAAGTGATATTTTCTTATCCACAAAAAAAACCAGCCTCCTAAAGAGACTGGGCGAAAATCTAATCTTGTAATTCCTTTGCTAAACGAGCATCGCGTTCTCTAATGACGCGTACTTCTAATTCTTTCGTTTGCTCTGCTTGGCGTTTCGCAATACGACGAATCCATTTAAATGTCGCAAAAACAATAAATATTAAAATGGCAAATTCAATAGCGGCAGGAATATAGCCTGATTTATCTTCAGGGAAATACATAAAACCACCAGAAAAATTCATTAAAAATTGATTCATCTACTCACACTTCCTTTAAATATTATTCAAAAACTGTGATCGATTCAATTTTAACATCTTCTTTAGGTTTATCGCGCATATCTTTAGCAACGTTCGCAATATTGTCAACAATGTCCATACCTTCAACAACTTGTCCAAATACAGTATGTTTGTGATCTAACCAAGGAGTACCACCATTTTCAGCATATGCTTTAATTACTTCTTCTGGGTATCCAGCTTTCTCCATTTGACGGATCATGTCAGGTGAAATGTTTTTCATTTGCACGATAAAGAACTGAGAACCGTTTGTGCCTGGACCTGCATTCGCCATTGAAAGTGCGCCGCGTAAGTTAAATAAATCTGAATGGAACTCATCTTCGAAAGAACTACCCCAAATTGATTCGCCGCCCATACCTGTACCAGTTGGGTCGCCACCTTGGATCATGAAATCAGTAATTACACGGTGGAAAATAATACCATCATAATAACCTGATTTTGCGTGACCTAAAAAGTTCTCAACTGTTTTAGGAGCCTGCTCAGGGAAAAGCTTGATTTTAACTGAACCCATTGTTGTGTTCATTTCAACTAATACTTCACCAGGATTTAATTCTGTCGTTAACTGTGGAAACATATTTGTCTCTCCTTTTGTTCAATAAGTGGATTTTTGAGGGTATATATACTTAGATTAAGTCGTTTCTATACCTCGTAACAGTGTACCATATGATGACTATTATCTGCTAATCACACATGCCAATACTTTCTTCGAATACCGAAATAAGTTATACTAGACGGATGTAATTTTTAATACTACTTGGAAGAATGTGATTTTTTTGCAAAACAAACGACATAACTTTTTCATCATTTTGGTCGCAAATTTTATTGTTGCTGCATCCGCAACAATGATAATGCCTTTCTTATCATTATATATTGATACACTTGGCGATTTCTCAGAAATATTTGTACAAAAATGGGCAGGCTTAATTTTTGCCGCGACATTTATTACAGCCTTTCTTATGTCACCGATTTGGGGGCGCATAGCAGATAAGCATGGCTTTAAACCGATTATGATTATTAACTGCTTCGGTATTGCAACGAGTATTTTCTTAATGGGCTATGTGCAAACCGTGGAGCAGTTTTTCGTATTGCGCCTATTGATGGGGGTTGTTACAGGTTTTATTCCAACATCGATTGCCTTCATTAGTAAGCATACACCAAAGGAAATTGCTGGGAAGACACTTGGTACGTTACAAATGGGCAGCGTCGGGGGGTCTCTTTTTGGACCGGTTATTGGTGGTGCGTTAGCTGATGCAGTTGGTTTTCAATATACGTTTATTTGTACAGCTATTGCCATTGCCATTGCCGCCATTATTATTATAATCGGTATTCATGAACCTAAAATTATTCAAAAGAAAAAAAGCGCTGTCTATTCACGCAAGAATGTTATTTGGGCGATTTTCCATCATCGCCTTATTTTGAACGTCATGCTTGTGACCAGTTTAATTCAAATTGGGAACTTTAGCATTCAGCCGCTGCTGTCATTATATGTTTCACATTTAACGACGTCTCAGGAAGTCGCTTTGCTCGCAGGTATTACCTTTAGTGCAGCAGGTCTAGGTAATATTGCATTTGCGCGCTTTTGGGGCAGGCTTAGTGACAATATCGGCTACGAAAAGGTATTGACCTATTTACTGCTTAGCTGCGTGATTTTTATTATTCCGCAAGCATTCGTCACCGATTTATGGCAGCTAATCATTTTACGCTTCATTTTCGGCATTGTATCAGGCGGGTTAATTCCAGTTACGTCGGCCCTCATCCGACGTGAGGCAGCAATTGAAGTACAGGGGGAAATTATGGGCTACAACCAAAGCTTCCGATTCTTTGGTAATATTATCGGACCTGTACTCGGCGGTATTGTTAGCGGCTACGGTGGCATCCATTCTGTTTTCTATACAACGGGCTTGCTTTTTTTAATTGCTTTTATCGTTGTCTATTTCATTCGGAAATTACCGAAACAATATATGGATGATGTATTGAGGGAACACGTGTAAACAAAGCTATCTGTTCATGTGTGTTTGTGATAATCTTTCATCATGAAGTGTTTTTTTGGAGGAATATAAATGAAACAAATCGTAGGCTACCTACTGATTATATGTTGTGTTCCGGTGTTGCTCTATTTTGGCAATGAACTTTGGAATGAAGTCGCAACAGTCAAGAAATATGAACAGAAAATTGAACAATCAATTGTACTTCCAGAGGTTCAAGCTCAGCTACCGGTTACACTCATTGACTCAGCGGGTGAAGTATTTAGTGAAGAGTATGTTGAATGGGCACAGCCACTGCCGATCAACAAAATACCGAAGCTTGTTAAGGAGTTATTTTTACTAAGTGAGGATGAAGATTTTTATTCGCATATCGGCTTTGATGTAAGTGCAATCGGGCGTGCAGTCGTAGCTAATTCCTCCGAGCAATCGATTCAGCAAGGTGGTAGTACAATTACTCAGCAGCTCGTGCGTATGCGTTACCTCTCTGAAGAGAAAACATACGAACGTAAGTTAATGGAGTTATTTTATGCCTATGAACTAGAAAAAAAATATGAGAAAGAAACGATTTTAGAAATGTACTTGAATGAAATCTATTTCAGCAATCAAGTGTATGGCATCGCTGGGGCTGCAAGTTATTATTTTAATAAAGAGCTTACTAGTTTAACATTGGCGCAAACTGCCTTTATTGCAGCCATTCCAAACAACCCGTCGTTATATGATCCACTTAATAACTTTGACAATACAAAAAAACGGCAGGAACGCTTAATTGATAAACTAGCTGAACATGAAGTCATTTCGCTTGCAGAGGCAGAGACACATAAAGCTGAAGCAATTACGCTGTCAATTAAAAATAAAATACAAAAATACCCGACCTATAGTACTTATGTGTTACAAGAAATGAAATGGTTAGTGGCAGCTCAGGACGGCTTTGACGAACAACTAGCAAATGCCCAAACAGAAGAGGAAAAAAAACAATTGCAGAGCACATTACAAGATAAAATCAATCAATTATTGCAAACTGGAATTATTGTTTACACAGCGTTAGATGCCCAAAAGCAAGAACAGGATGAGGAGCAGATTAATTCGCTTTTAACCGTAAATGATCTGCAAGCAAGTGCGACTGTTATTAATAATACAACCCGAGAAATTGTGAGCTTATACGGGGGGAAAAATTACGAGAAATTCGATTTACATCGCGCATTCCAAACACCACGGCAGCCTGGTTCTTCATTTAAGCCTTTAGCTGTTTACGCACCTTTTTTTGAAACGACGACAAATACAGCGAATTCGACTGTCAGCGGTGGCCATTACTGTGTTGGCAACTTCTGCCCGCAAAACTATGGTGGGGGCGTTTATGGTAACGTCTCGATTTCAACAGCGTTTAAATATAGCTACAATACAAGTGCGCTTCGTCTATACGACACAGTTGGCAACGACACGGCATTCAGCTATTTAGACCGCTTTACTTTCCGTTCGCTTGTAGAAGGTGATCGTACATATGCTGCTGCACTTGGAGGACTCACATACGGTGTCACTACACTAGAAATGACGGATGCCTATTCAAGTTTTATTGATGGCATGTATACACCAGCTCATAGCATTCGGAAAATAACAGATTTAGCTGGTAATACACTATATAGCTGGCCCACTGAGCGGGAGGAAATGTGGTCCCCTTCGACCGTGAAAACGATGCGTTCCTTATTAAATGATGTTGTTCGTAGCGGCACTGGGGCTGGATTATATAGCAGTTCTTCATATATTGGTGCGAAAACGGGAACAACGAATGATTATAAAGATTTCTGGTTAGCTGGATTAACCGATGACTATACCGCTGCCGTTTGGGTTGGTTATGATAAACCGCGCTCGATGCAATCGCTTGAAAGGGCACGTATTCACTTCTCCATCTTCAATGCGATTATGAATTAACTGTGTATTCACGCCCGTTTGCACTCGGGCAAGCAGCTTGCGAGCCCGTAGCGAAAGTTTACGCTCCACCACTTTCGCCCGAGGGAAGACCTCGAGCGTGTGGCGAGAATGCCTAGATGTTACTAAAAAATTTCACCTTCTTATCCACAAAAAAAGGTTTGAGCCCCCTAGCTCAAACCTTTTTTTGTTATTTAGCGAATGGTAAACTCGCTAAAATACCGTTATACAATTTAAAGATCGCGTAGATGACTAGCGTTAACAACATTGACCACATTAAAATTTCAAAGAATATTAATCCAATCATGCCACTAAAAGACATGAAATGACTCATTTTATACACGATATAAATGAAATAGATAAATACCGTTGCTATAAGAATAACTACAAGCACGATAATCGACTGAATCCCCATCACCGACGCAAAAGCACCAAAGAAGAAAATCACATAGCCACCGCGCGCTACACTAATCGTCTCCCCTGCCTTGTCTTTAGAAAAAAACAACATACCTAGTTCGTGGATTGTTTCTCCAATTAATTTTAGTGCAGAAAATAACATAAAAAAGCATAGCGCAAAGACAATTAGTAAGACAAAGCGTAGTTCAATATCTGATAAAAACTCGCGCATTCCACCATAGACACCAATCGCCCGAAACAACTCGAGCGATTCCGTTACAGCAAAAATCCCGAATGTTAAACTAAATAATACAATTGTGAAAAGTGGTAAATAACCATATAAATATGGATTTTTCATAAACTTTTTTTACTCCAAACATTTTATTTCCTACATATTTATAATAGCTAAATTGTATCATCGGTTGCAATAGTAGAAATGCATACATAGGTATGCATTCAAATTAAATATAAGGTATAATTATTATTATTCACTGTATTAACTTGCATTACGGAAGGAGGATTATCTTGATTCAAGTTTTAACTATTTTCATTCCGGTTATTGCGGCAATTTTAATTCCTTTATTATTTAAAACTGTACGTAGTATTCATACCGGTTGGTTTGTGTTAATTGTACCAATACTGTTGGCCACATATTATGCAACTTTTGTAGCAAGCATTGCAAATGGTGATACGTTTATTCAACAATTTGATTGGATACCATCACTGAATATCGCATTCGTTTCGTATCTAGATGGACTAAGCTTACTGTTCTCTCTTCTCATTACAGGAATCGGCGCACTCGTAGTTTTATATTCCATCTTTTATTTAGACAAAACGAAGGAACAGCTACATAATTTTTACATTTATTTACTGATGTTCATGACGGCAATGCTTGGCGTTGTGCAGTCAGATAATATGATGACCCTTTATTTATTTTGGGAGTTAACATCGATTTCGTCATTTTTGCTTATTGGTTATTGGTTTAATCGTGACAAATCTCGTTTTGGCGCGTTGAAGTCCATGATGATTACCGTTGCGGGCGGTTTAATGATGCTTGGAGGCTTCGTGTTACTAGCCATTATGGGTGGTACATATTCGATTCGTGAGCTTGTCCAAAATGCGCCACTACTAGTAGAACTAGATTATTTTGTATTTGCACTAGTATTAGTGTTACTCGGCGCATTTACAAAATCTGCACAGTTTCCTTTCTACATTTGGTTACCCGATGCTATGGAAGCACCTACACCTGTCAGTGCGTATTTGCACTCTGCCACAATGGTTAAAGCTGGTATTTATTTAGTTGCTCGCTTTACGCCGATTTTTGCGGCTAACGAAGTTTGGATCTGGCTCGTAACGGGCATTGGTTTACTGACTTTATTCTGGGGTTCTTTCTTTGCTGTAAAACAAACTGATTTGAAAGGTATATTAGCGTTTTCTACGGTTAGTCAACTCGGTTTGATTATGTCCATGCTTGGCGCTGGTGCTATCGCCTATCATGTAGACGGCGCGGAAAATACGGTATTTAAATATGCCGCTTTTGCAGCGATTTTCCATCTTATTAATCACGCTACTTTTAAAGGCAGTCTCTTTATGATTGCTGGAATTGTCGATCATGAAACAGGGACGCGTGATATTCGTAAGCTTGGCGGCTTAATGAGCGTTATGCCACTTAGCTTTACTGTCGCTCTAATTGGTAGCTTCTCTATGGCTGGTTTACCACCGTTTAATGGTTTCTTAAGTAAAGAGATGTTTTTAACTGCAATGCTGTCGATTAAAGAGTTCGAATTATTCGAATATGGTACTTATGGCATTATATTCCCTATAATCGCTTGGATCGCTAGCGTATTCACGTTTGTGTATAGCTTCTATTTCGTATTTAAAACATTTACAGGTAAGCTTCAGGCAGAGCAATTGCCGAAAAAACCACATGAGGCACCGATTGGCATGCTCATTTCACCGATCATACTTGCGGTATTTGTTATTACGATTTTCTTTATTCCAAACGTGATTGGTGATACATTCGTGAAACCAGCCGTTGCTGCGATTCAGCCATTTCTTTATAACGCACCAAACGAAGTTGATGTGCATATCGCAGCTTGGCATGGGGTAAAAACAGAGCTATTAATGACAATTGGTATTATAGTGCTTGGCTTGGTACTGTTCTTGACACTTGCAAAATGGCAAAAGGCGTACCTTGTTATTCCAGCAAAATTATCACTAAATGCACTTTATGATTTCATAATGGATTCTGTATTAGACCGCGGCATGAACCGCTTCTCGAAGCTTTATATGACGGGCTCTATTCGTCAATACTTAACGTATATGCTTGGCTCCATTGCAGTCATTGTAATCGGAACGCTATTTATTAAAGATGCGTTTAAGCTAACATTTGATGGCGGTACACCGATTCAACTGTACGAACTTACATTACTCATTGTTTTAATAATTGGTACATTAACCACATTACTAGCTAAATCACGCTTAACGGCGATTATTGGCTTAGGTGCAGTGGGCTATACTGTCGCATTGTTTTTCGTTATTTTCAACGCACCAGACTTAGCTCTAACACAACTCGTTATTGAAACGATTTCTGTCGCATTATTTTTACTCGCTTTCTATCATTTACCGAAGCTTGGCAAAGTAGAGGAACGTGTTCGCTTCCAACTTGGACGTGCAGCTGTATCAATTGCAGTCGGTGCGATGGTAACACTTCTTGCTTTGTCTGCACATTCACAAAAGATGATTCCGTCCATTAAGACGTACTACGAGGAAACGGTGTACTCTCTTGCAGGTGGCGGAAATATCGTAAACGTTATTTTAGTAGACTATCGTGGCTTCGATACATTATTCGAAATTACGGTACTTGGCATTGCTGGAATGGGCATTTACGGAATGATTAAGCTTCGTTTAAGTAGAAAGGAGAAAACAAATGAAAACGAATAATGTTATTTTGCAGTTCACTGCGAAAATCGTCTTTTTCATCATTTTCTTCTTCTCGATTCATATTTTCTTCGCTGGTCACTACACGCCTGGCGGAGGATTTGTCGGAGGATTATTGGCATCTAGTGCCGTTGTGCTTTTAGTAATTTCCTTTGATTTAAAAACAGTGCGTTCAATTTTACCGTTTAACTTTATGTTCGTAACTGCTACAGGGTTAATCTTAGCGTTATCAACTGCAGCGTTTCCGATGTTTGTAGGCAAGCCATTTTTCACACATTTCTTTGATTATTTCACATTGCCAATTATCGGAAAAACATCACTTCATACAGCTGCACTTTTTGATTTAGGCGTATTCTTGGTTGTTGTCGGAGTTACGATGACCATTATTCAAACGATTGGAGAAGATGAATAATGGAAATAGTGATGGCATTTGTGTGTGGCTTTTTATTTATGGCTGCCATTTATTTAATTTTATCGCGTAGTTTGCTGCGTATTATTATTGGGACAGGTCTTCTGAGTCATGGCGCTCATTTGCTCATTTTAACAATGGGTGGACTTGGTGGTACTGCGCCACCCGTTTTATCTGAAGGGGTAACAGATTTTGCAGACCCTCTCCCGCAAGCACTTATTTTAACAGCGATTGTTATATCCTTTGGTGTTACAGCCTTCTTCCTAGTACTAGCTTATCGCGCGTATCAGGAATTAAATACGGATGATACAACATTAATGAAAGGAAGTGACGAGGATGAGTAACTTCCTGCTACTACCGATTATTATTCCATTTTTCTTCGGTATGATCTTAATGTTTTTCCAAAAAAACATTCATTTTCAGCGTAAACTCACATTACTTGGCTTACTCGTTGCAACTTTTTGCGCGTTTATACTAATCGTCGATGTGTATAATACGGGTATTAAAGTGTTAACGTTCGGTAACTGGCCTGTTCCATTTGGAATTACGATGGTGGCGGACGGCGTTTCAACACTGCTTGTTTTTACAACATTAGTAATCGCCTTCTTCGTTGTTTGGTATGCGTTTGAATCCATTGGCAAAGAGCGCGAGAAATTTTTCTTCTATCCGGGTATCATGCTTATTATTACTGGGGTAAACGGCGCCTTCACAACGGGCGATATTTTTAACCTTTTTGTATTCTTCGAAGTATTATTAATGTCTTCTTACTTGCTCATTGTTTTAGGTGGCGAAAAGGCACAGCTTCAAGAGTCCATTAAGTATATTTTAGTAAATGTTATTTCTTCAGCATTATTTGTTATTGCTGTTGCTTACTTATATTCAGTCGTAGGTACATTGAATATGGCGGATATTTCAGTTAAGATTGCGGATATTAATCAGCCTGGAATTATTACGACGATTGCTGTACTATTCCTAATGGTATTCGGACTTAAGGCGGCGATTTTCCCGCTCTACTTCTGGCTACCTAGCTCATACGCAGCACCACCAATTCCCGTACTTGCACTATTCGGGGCACTGTTAACAAAGGTCGGTATTTATGCGATTACACGTACATATACGTTATTTTTCGTACATGAAGCATCATATACGCATGAATTACTCCTTATTTTAGCGGTAATTACGATTGGAGCGGGCTGTATTGGTGCACTCGCAACATTCGATGTGAAGCAAATTATTATTTACAACATCGTCATTGCAGTTGGCGTTATTTTATTCGGAGTAGCACAAATGAATACAGTTGCTCTACAAGGTGCTATGTTCTATTTAATACACGACATGATTATTAAAGCGGCCTTGTTTATGCTAGTTGGCATTGTCATTTACGTAACGGGTACAACCAATTTGCGTAAAATGGGCGGGCTTATGAAGCACTACCCCGCACTCGGTTGGTTTTATTTAATTGCAGCATTCGGTTTAGCTGGTATTCCACCGCTTAGCGGCTTCGTTGGTAAGCTTCTTATTGTTCAAGGTGGTTTTGCTGCCGGTAATATTTGGAGCAGCTTATTCATTTTAGCTTCTAGCTTACTCGTATTACTTTCGGTCATTCGCATTTTCGTCTATGCCTTTTGGGGTGAGGGCGGTCAGCTTGAGCCGAACGTTAATAAACAATCGTATAACCGTTTATTTTATCCAACAGCGATTTTAGTCGTTATTTCAATCGCTTATGGTGTCGGATCTGAATGGATTACACCCTTTATGGATAATGCAGCAAATGTACTTAGCAACCCATCTGTCTATGTGGATGCTGTTATGAAAGGAGGAGAATAATATGGCGTTACAACTAATATTAAACTTCTCCCTCGCCTTTCTTTGGATGTTCTTGTCCGATAATTATACAGCTAGCGGCTTCATTATCGGCTTTTTACTCGGGATGCTAAGTGTTATCTCGATGCGTCGCTTCTTCCCAGGACGTCTTTATACAGGGCGTATTTGGGCGATGATTAAACTTACAATCTTATTTTTGAAGGAATTAGTGTTAGCGAATGTCGCGGTGCTTAAGGTTGTTTTAAAACCAAAGCTTGATATGGCACCTGCCTTCTTCAAATATGAAACAACATTAACGAGAGAATGGGAAATTACGCTACTTTCAAGCTTAATTACCTTAACACCAGGAACGGTTGTTGTGCATATTTCCGATGACTCAAAATACTTATTTGTCCATGCAATTGATGCTGCGGATGTAGAAGGTACTATTCATTCCATCCGTGATTCATTTGAAAAAGCAATTTTGGAGGTGAGCCGCGCATGATCTACTTTATTGGGGGCTCCATCGTAATTATTACACTGTCAATGATTGCAGTTATTTACCGTCTTGTCGTTGGACCAAGTGCATCAGATCGTGTTGTAGCACTCGATGCACTTGGCATTTCACTGATTTCATTAATCGCCCTTTTCTCGATTATGGTAGACACGAGCTATTTCCTCGAAATTATTTTACTGCTGGCGATTTTATCATTTATCGGTACAGTAGCTTTCTCAAAATTTATTGAGAAAGGAGATATTATCGACCGTGACAATTCTAGCAAATAGTTTAGTCGTTATTTTTATTTCAATTGGTGTACTATTTATCGTCGTAGCAGCAATCGGGGTTTTCCGCTTGCCGGATCTTTATACGCGTGCACATGCGGCTTCAAAAAGTGCAACGCTTGGTGTCATGTGTCTTTTAATCGGGGTTTTCTTTTATTTCTGGTTACTCGATGGGCATTTTAATCCGCGCATTTTATTGGGGATTTTATTCTTATTCATAACTGGGCCAGTAGGGGGGCATATTATGACGCGCTCCTCTTATATTGCCGGTGTAAAACCTTGGTCTGGGACAGTTCATGATGATTTACATGATGAAATTGCTCGTATGAAGAAAGAACAAGGAATTGAATAAAGAACAAAAGCGCTAAAGCGCCTGCTTATCCCCGACAAGCTGCTTTCGATCCCTCGGGGGGCTGGCGCTTTAGCCTAGACGTTGCATTTACTTTTTTGAATGTTATCCATATGGCGAAATTTTATAATTTCCTTAACGATGAAAAATGGGCTGTGTCAAACGTGAGTACCTCACATATGACACAGCCCTTACTACTGGAAACAGTTCTGCCATTGAAGTTTTTTTACGGCTTTCGGCAATACCTTTCAACGCATAAAAAAGGTGTCTCAGTGATCTTATGAGACACCTTTCTATCAATATGGACGATATGGTGGGTATGGTGGGTATGGTTGATACGTTGGATATGGTGGGTATGGTTGATACGTTGGATATGGTGGGTATGGTTGATAGTATCTTGGCGGTGGTGGATACCGGTAGTAAGGAGGATAACGATTAAACGCCCCCCCTAAAAAACTACCTAAAAATCCACCAATAAACGGCGCACCAAAAGGATAAAAATTCCCGAAACCTGGTGACCCATAAAAGCTGTTATTTCTCACCATCAAATGCCTCCCTTTTCAGCTAGTGTATGTGAGAAAGCCTAGTAGGCATAGTGATTGGCCTAATTTAAACGACTTGCCTATGTTTAAGAAAACTGTGATTGCAATACTTTATCCACGAACAAGGGCTGTGCCAAAAGTGAAAATCCCCACTTTTTGACACAGCCCTTCTATTTTTAGTTTTCTTCACCTAATTGTTCTATAAATGTTGCAATTGATCGTACCATCACGCCTGTGCCGCCTTTTGGTCCTAAATCATGCGGGCCTTGTGCATCAGAAGTACCCGCAATATCTAAATGGATCCACGGTGTTTCTTCAGCAAATTCGCCAACAAAACCACCTGCAAAAATCATATGACCATCACTTCCTGGTGAATTATTTAAATCAGCTACAGTTGATTTTCGAATACGCTTTTTATCATTTTCTGTTAACGGCAGACGCCAAACGAATTCGCCTGTTTCGATTGTTGCTTCCATAAAGCTATCAAAGAACGCTTCATTATTTGTTAGCGCACCTGTTTTATCAAAGCCTAGCGCCGTAATAACACCACCTGTTAGTGTTGCGACATCAATTAAATAGTTAGCACCCTGCTGCTTCGCATACGTTGTTGCATCAGCAAGTACTAAGCGCCCTTCAGCGTCCGTATTTAACACTTCAACGGTTTTGCCATTGTACATTGTAATGACATCATCTGGCTTGAATGCATCGCCTGAAATCATATTATCTGTTGAGCCAATGACCGCGACAACATTTTGATTCGGACGTGTTTCACCAATAATTTTCATCGCGCCAAGAATGGCAGCAGCACCACCCATATCGCCCTTCATACCGACCATGCCTGTCTTTGTTTTAATAGAATAACCACCTGTATCATACGTGACGCCTTTTCCTACTAAGCCGATAACATCTTCCCAATTGTCGCGCGCTTGATATTTAATTGTAATAAGACGCGGCTCTTGTGTTGAGCCAAGGTTTACGCTTAAAATACCACCCATGCCAAGCTCCTGTAATTGAGCTCGATCGAGTACTTCAATGTCAAAATCATATTGCTTTGCCAGGGCTGTTGCATAATCCGCAATATCGGTCGCTGTCAGCATATTTGGTGGTAAGTTAACTAAGCTACGTGCCTCATTTACTGCATCCGCATAAATACGCCCCACTTCAAAGCTTGCAGCCACTTCATCAATATCTGCCTCCGTTACAAAATGAATTGTTTCAAAGTAAGTATCTACATCATTTGAGGTAGTTTTATAGTTAGGTACTGTATAAAACCCTAGTCCAGTGCCCTCTGCAGCTAAAAAGGCTACATCAGATTCTTTAATAGCATCCGTTGTAAATGATTCTAACCAAATCGTTGCATCGCTTGCTTTAAGTGATTTCAGTTGCATTCCGACTAAACCAAATGTTTCACGCAGCTCATCCTCTGTTAATGTTTTGCGCTCACCTAAACCAACAAACAAAATTCGTTTAATGTGCTTGTTTGTACCTGCATACGGCAGCTTCATGATCTTTTTACGATCGGCAGAAATTTCACCTGTACGTAGCCACGCATCTACTGCCTCGCCTGAAAACACACTAAATGCATCCCAGTTTTTCATTTGCCCACGATGCTTCTGTACCCCGATAATTAATGTTTCAGTTGTAACCGTTTCAAAAGTTTTCACATCTTTTACGATATTCATAAAATAGTAGCCTCCTACTCAATAGATACCCCCATTATATACCTTAACAATTAGTTCAGGTATCGAAACAAAAAAAGTTTTCTAATAATTGAAATATTTAATGGTATACTAATGATAAAAGTGTCGAAGGTTGGATTGCATATGGGACTATTACACAATACACCTCTCTTGCTCGGGCTATTTGCCATCGTCTTTGCTCAATTCCTAAAAGTACCGATTTCCTTTGTTATGACGAAAAAAATTAATTGGGGCCTACTTACCTCTACTGGGGGCATGCCAAGCTCTCACTCTGCCGCTGTGACGAGCATAGCCACCGCTGTAGGTTTTGAAACGGGCTTTGAATCACCTACCTTCGCCGTAGCTACGATGCTAGCGGGAATCGTCATGTACGATGCAAGTCATGTGCGCTTCCAGGCTGGTCAACATGCCGCCGCATTAAATGAAATTCGCCATGATCTCCATATTTTCTTCAGTGAAATTAAACGCTGGCCAGGCAAAAATGAGGAAGAAAAAATTCAAGAGCTGAAAACATTGCTAGGTCATAAAAAAAGCGAAGTATTTATCGGAGGACTGTCTGGCATTTTATTAAGCATTTTTGTGTATGCTTTTATTGCCTAAACGCACAATTGAGAACATTCTCCTCTGTGCTTTTTCCTATGGATTCTGTTAAACAAAATTGTTGTTTTTATATAATAAAGATTAGTATTGAAAACTTACTACGACCGTTCCTTGCACAGTGGTTAGCAAACATGCGAAATCGCCCAAAAGACCACACCCGCGTTGGTCTTTTGCACGGTAGGATTAGCTAATACAACAACAGGGGTGTTTAAACTAACGCCTTTCCAAAACAAAAGTGCTAAAGCGCCTGCTTAACCCCGAAAAGCACTGGAGAGTTCGAAGTGAAGGCGCCCTTTGCCTTCCCCGAAGACAGACCGCGACCTCGAGAGGCTGGCGCTTCCGCCTAGGCGTTGCATTTACAAATTTGAATGTTATCCACAAGGAAAATTTTAAAATCCCCTTAAAATAAGGCTCTGTTTAACTACATTGTTGTTTATGTGCAATATTAAAGGCCTATATGAGTAAATTCACATACGCTTTAATTTCATTTATGTATGAAACATCAATTAAACTTTAACTATCCTGAACTTCTTTTCTTCGGAAAAACCAACTTGTTATACCAAAGATAAATCCAGAACTTAGAAAGAATGCATGGAACAGCATTGCTTCTGCCGAGAATATGGCTAATACACCGCCGAAACTAAGTGTAATAAATGCGGTAGGTATGAAAAAGGCAAGCATACAACTTAACGGATAAAAGAAATGCTTATGTTTACTAAATCTAGTATCTATTAGATTTATCATTAATAGATATATAGGAACAGCAATTATGAGGAAAGCTTGACCTCCCCAAAACAAAACAGAATAAGCATCCCCGCCAAGCGATTCGTTCCAAACGAGCTTCAAAGTTAAAACATAACACATAATACCAACTATAAATGATAACAACCCGGCAATAATCGACTTCACTATTATCCCTACCTCTTTATTAATCTATTCTTTACTATAAAACGCACATTCTTTCTAGTCAAAAAAACAACAGTTTCATTAAACAGAGCCTAAAATAAAAAAACGCGTGCACCAAGGAGGTACACACGCAACTGATTAAAACATTCGATATCCTGCTTTTCGTAAATAAATCATGACAATCCCTGCAACAATAGCACCACCAAAGCCCCCCGCTAAAATGACAAAATCAACAATTTGCAGTACTTGTAGCTTGTCCATTAATGCAGGAAATGCAGTACCAGGTTTAAAAATATAATCAAGGAAGCTAACTTCATCAATAATAAATACGACAACAATAGGATACAAGACAGCCATTAACCAAGTCATGCGCAACAGCATGTTTAAAAGAAACCCAATGCCGAAAAACATAACGAAGAATAGAACGACCGAAATAATTAATTGAACTAATGAAACTGAACCACTCATGCTATGTAGACCCCCCATTTTCCTCTCATAAGTTTACATTATTCAGAGGATGCTTTCAATTGAATCCACCACAAAATCATCTGATTCATTATTTTTTAAAAAATAGATTATATTCTGTATAACCAAAAATATCGCCAGGATTAATACCATCGATTTTATCGAGCATATGACGTTGCACATTATGTTTTGCCATTTCGACAAGCATGACAGACGCAATTTCATCTTGTGCAAGGAGCGTTGGATGAATCCATTTTGCCTCTAAAATTTCATGTTCCTGCACAATAATGTTGCAGCTTCCCGGTACAGGTTTACAATAAAAAATAGCCATATTATCACTTATCTCATTGCGAATGACGCCTGTACGAAATCCAATAATACCTTGTACAACACAATCAATGCCGGTTTCTTCTTTTACTTCGCGTATTGCAGCCGAATTGACAGTCTCACCTTCATTAACAAACCCCGCAGGCAATGACCAACGCCCCTTTAAACCACTATACGCTTTTTTCACGACGAGCCATTCACCGTTTTCATTTTCTACTACTGAGGCAACACCTAACCACACTTTCCCACGATCTTTTTTCATCTAAATCACCCTTTTTCTCTTAACTATTTCTATTATAATAGTTTCTCTAGATTAGAAAGACACAACTCGCCCAAAATAAGGCGAGTTGATGACCTTACAAATGTGAATGGGAAAGCTATACTTTCTTATCCACATAAGAAAAACACCGTCTTCTATAAAAGAAGACAGTGTAAGGAATTATTGATTATAGCAATTTAAATTTACCTTTTTTAACTGTAAGACTAACGCCACCTACTAAGTAAAGTGCACGGTTATCTACTACTTTCTTAAGAGCAGAAGCAGATTTACCTAAGAATTTACGGCCCATTGCGTTACCGATTGCATCGTCATGTCCTAATGAACATACTGCACCTTTATCGTCGTAAACAAATTCTTCAGTATCTTCACCTTTAATAAGGTGTTTGATATTTTTCGCAATGTTTACAGCTTGTTGCATAGCGATTTGAGCTGTTGGTGGGTAAGGACGGCCCGCTTCTTCATTTAGAAGGAATGCACAGTCACCTACTACGAATACATCATCAAATTCTGGTGCACGCATATCTTTACGTACAGCGATACGCGCACGGTTAGATGCGATACCAGAAGTTTCTACTAACTTATTTCCACGGACACCAGCTGCCCAGATAACAGTACCAGCTTTGATGAACTCGAACTCATCTTCGCCTTTTTTGATTTTAACGCCTTCTTCAGTTGCTTGTACAACTGGAGTACCGATTGAGAATTCGATACCTTTTTTCGCTAATTGAGTTTTTGCATACTCTACTAATTGTGGGTCAAAGCCTGGTAATACCATTGGAGCTGCTTCGACACATAGTACGCGTACTTTTTCTTGAGGAACATCAAACTCTTTGCACAGTTCAGGAACACGGTTGCCAAGCTCCCCTAATAATTCGATACCTGTGAATCCAGCTCCACCTACAATAATTGTAAGCTTGCTATCATCTTTCACTTCATCTAATGACCAAGAAGCGAATTGATATTCAATATGCTCGCGAATTTGACGAGCTGAATTTAAGTTTGCTAAAGATAATGCGTATTTATCTAAACCTTCAATTCCGAAAGTTTCACCCTCGAATCCAAGACCAAATACTAAATAATCATACGTAAATTCACCAGCAGATGTTTCTACTTTACGTGCGTTTACATCAACATTTTCTACTGTGGCTTGTACAAATTTCACATTGCTGTTAATAACGCTTGAAACTGGGTAACGAGCTGCTTCTGGAGCAATTGTTCCTGCTCCAACTTCATGTAACCAAGTTGATTCATAATGGTAATCATTTTTATTTACTAAAATGATTTCCGCTTCTTCGCCACTAACCAATTTCTGTAAATTAACTACAGTTGTTAAGCCACCGTAACCCGCGCCTAATACTAAAATTGTCGGTCTTTTCACTTAAATCAAAACCCCTTTAATTTTATTGTACTAGCGCAAGTCAAACAAAAAAGTAAATAGATACTTCACACGTTTGTTACGCTAGGTCGACATATTTTCGACAAAATTTCCTAAATACTATATTAGCCCTTTTCCTATACAATTTCAATACATTAGTACACGTTAAAACAAAAACAAACATTACTAGTTTTAATTAAGTCATATCGGATATAACTAGTGAAAAACTACCAAAACAAAAAGATCCAAAAAGCTAATTTTCACCAGATTATTTTGTATACGAAATATATTTTCCGGAATTCTGACTATTTTCAGTTCACAATATTGTGCTCATATAAATAGTCATATGAAATATCTACAAATAGAAATTCATTGTTGTGAAGGGCCATCGAAAACGTTCGTGTGAGCTCTCCCGTTTCAATATCACTATAAATAGCAGAAAACTCGCCTTTTAGATCATTACGCATTTTTATAATATTTAATAAAAAATATGGACGCCAACTCCAGTTTTTCCCTTTCGCTTCTTTTTGAATTTCCCACTGGTGATCTTTCCACATAATATTTGGAGCAGTTTGGAATCCTCTGCCATTACAAATATAAATACGGAAAGCATATTTTTCTAAAGCCTGAGCAAGCTGTAATAGCTTACCTTCATCTGTACTTGATGGATTAAGTTGCTCCACAATTGTACAAATCGTTTTTTCTAAACGTTTCATTTCCTCATATTTTTGTTCAAGTAATTTCTTTTCAGTGACGATGAACTGCTCGCATTCATCTCGGAAACGCTCCTTTAAGCTGTCACGCGGTATAAACCCTTTTTGCGGACGTTCTAAATATTCACCCTTATAGTAACGCGCGCCGTTTTTCCATCCGTGTTGAAGTTGGTAGACTGTTTCAACTTCTTCAATCATAAGCGAGGCACCTATTTTCAATGCTAATGCGCGCAATGTCGCAAAGACGTGATTTTGTGCACCCCATAAATTATAATTTAACTGGCCTACATTTATCTTTAATACAGTTGGCTCTAATAAGAGAATATGGTCTAACTGGCTTTGAGAGCCTACATCTTGTAGTGCAACTTTAATACCGTACGTTTTTAAATAACGGACAACGTGATGTAATTGTTGAATATCACCGACGTATTGATGCTCTGCCATTACAAGTATGATTTTCCCAAGTAACTCTTCTGGCAGCGTTTCCTTTAACATGGCAAAATAACTCTCTCCAAAATCTAGCATTAGTAAATTGGGGTTACATGGGATATATAAATCAATTTCATGTAATGACTGTTTGACGGCCTCGATTGATTGACGAACGACTAGCTGTTCAATTTCGGCGCAAATATCTCCAGGCGCATCCGATCTATATGTAAACTGTTTAATATTCACTGTTTTCTCTTCATCTCGAATTTGCCCAATTACTTCATAAGCAACAATTCGATGCTCATCGGCACTATAAATGGGTTCAAATAATATTTCTATTTGATCAAGCCTATCTAACATATCTAGTACATCCACAGTAAAACCTCCTAAAGCAAATCTGTTATTCCTATAATAAAGCATCTTTTTAGTGAATTCAAAGGCAGTCGCCATTCCTCAGTTACATTCTAGGAATAATATACTTTACTATAAATAGAGACGAATAGACGGCTGAAGAGTGTTCCTTAGAAAAACACATTTGGCCAATAAAAGCGAGATTATATGGATAAGAAGTTTATACTCTCTTAACCACATAAAAAAAGAGAAATAACTACCTCCTAGTCATTCCTCTCCTTAATATTTATTCACAGTTTCCTGGCGTACCCGTTCGTTGTGGCGCTCTAAAGGAAGTCCCACAGCCACAAGATGCAATGGCGTTCGGATTATCGATGGTAAAGCCGCCACCCATTAATGATTGTTTAAAGTCAATTTTTGTACCAGCTAAAATTGGGGCATCTTCACGGGAAACAAGAATTTGAATACCGTGTTGTTCATCTGTGAAATCTTTATCCGTAATTTCTTGATCAAAAGCCATTCCATATGAAAGTCCGCTACAGCCACCACCTTTTACAGCAATGCGTAAGCTTGTATTTTGTTCTTCGTTTTGTAGCATCATTTCCTTCACCTGAAACGAAGCTGCTTCTGTTAGGATAATCACTTGTTTTTTACTTGTCATCCCAGTCACCTACCTTCTTCCTTCATCATATCAAT
This sequence comes from Solibacillus sp. FSL H8-0538, assembly GCF_038003525.1. Lineage (NCBI taxonomy): Bacteria > Bacillati > Bacillota > Bacilli > Caryophanales > Caryophanaceae > Solibacillus > Solibacillus sp. FSL H8-0538. The sequence continues at coordinate 2,881,930 of NZ_JBBOPI010000001.1, forward strand.
TGTTTTTACTATGTGACAACAAAACTGCTTTTTAGAAAGACACATCACGCCCAAAATAGGTAGGAAGATGTTCTTTTTATATGGTTGAGAAAGGTATACTTTCTTAAGCACATAAAAAAAAAATAGATTAAAATCACTACTTTATGTACTGATATTGTTATAATAGAACTAATATATTTTACGAAAGGTATGAAAATAAATGGAAATATCCCCTTTTTATGAGAAAAACATTGACTGTCTTCACTGTAAGAAAAGTTTTCCTACTCTAAAAGTACGAACAAAAGCTATTAAAGTTGCGCATTCAGAAAGTGACTTCCAGCCTATTTATGCGGACGAAAATGTAAATGCCCTTTATTATAATGTATTCGTTTGCCAACATTGTGGCTTCTCCTTCACGGAAGATTTTACAAAATATTTTGCACCTGGTATTATGGAAGAAATTAACAATCAAATTTCGAATAACTGGGTACCACATAGCTTTAAAGGTGAACGAACTGTATTTGATTCGATTCAGGCATATAAGCTTGCCTTTTTATGTGCCACACTAAAAAAAGAAAAGTTCGTCATTACATCGGGGTTAGCTCTTAGGATAGCTTGGCTTTACCGTTCATTAAAAAATGAAGGTCAGGAAATGCGTTTCTTGAAAATTGCACGTGATCATTATATGGAAACGTTCTCAAATGAAGATTATGCTAGCACACAAATGTCTGGTGTTCGTGTTATGTATATGATTGCAGAATTATCTCGTCGTTTAGAGGACTATGAAAATGCGACACGTTTCTTCTCACGCGTTATAGAAAGCCAACGCGTTGGTGGTGAAGCCAAACTTGTTGATATGGCGAAGGAACAATGGGAACTAGTGCGCCAAGCTCGTGGTCAAGCTATAGGGGCTGAGTAATTGAACATAAAAGGGATAGCGACAAATTAACACGTCGCTATCCCTTTATTAGTTGCTCCTACGATTACTCGTCGCAAAGGAAAATTTGCTCCTGCATCGCGTGCATTCGGCTTCGCTCAATGCACGCTAATTTCGGAGCAGAGTATTTTATTTAGCTCGGCGCTAATTAAAATACTTGCTCTACTTCAATAATACCCGGAACCTCTTCTAGTAACGCTCGTTCGATACCTGCTTTTAGTGTGATCGTAGAACTTGGGCAGCTTCCGCATGCACCTAATAAACGTAACTTTACGATACCGTCTTCAATATCTACTAATTCGCAGTCTCCGCCGTCACGTAATAGGAACGGGCGTAATTTATCTAAAACTTCTAGTACTTGGTCTCTTTGTTCTGTTTCTGTCATTTTACTCGACTCCCTTCACTAAAATTATTATAATGTGAAGAAGTAAAAAAATCCAATGTTGAATAACGGGAGGTCGGAATTAAGTGAAACAAATGAATCCAGTAATTGAAGTTTATGGTGCAGATATTATGTGTGCCAGTTGCGTGAACGCACCATCCTCAAAAGATACATATGAATGGTTACAGGCTGCAATTGACCGTAAGTATCCAAATCTATCGTACACAATTCGTTTTATCGATATTGAAGCGCCTCTTGAAGATGCTCGTGATGCAGATTATGCTGCACGTATCCAGGACGATGAATTTTTCTACCCGCTTGTTCTAATTAATGATGAGGTTGTTGGAGAGGGCTATGTACAAATTAAACCAGTCTTCGCCGCTCTTGAAAAACTAGGCTTTATTTCAGCTGAATAATAAGACGAATCCACTTGCATTGTATTGTGTGCAGGTGGATTTTTAGTTTACTGGCGACTTTGAGTAGTTTACTGGCGATATTTTTTGTTTACTGGCGACTTCAAGGGATTTACTGGCGATAATCTTTATTTACTGGCGACTTCAAGGAATTTACTGGCGATAATCTTTATTTACTGGCGACTTCAAGGGATTTACTGGCGATAATCTTTATTTACTGGCGACTTTAGGCTAGCTCCCTCTAACCTCAAAAAAGACAGCACCGTAGCACTGTCTCCATTAAGTCTATTAATTATCGTTTTGACGTTTATACATCCACAGTAAACCAGACTTCATTAACCGCGCGATACGACCTGTTACTGTTGTATCCGCTAGGTGTACAAAGCCTTGTTTCTTACCTAGTGAACCCATAAAGCCTTTAAGTTTAATTTCAGGCATAACATCTGGTAAATTCTCACCATTCCAACGATGGCGTAACACACGAACAACGCGCTCGGCCTGTTCCTCTGCTAGCTGTGCAGTTGGTGGTAATGGTGATGATGCACAGTCCCCGATTACGAAAATGCTCTCGTCATCTGGTAAATGGAAGTATTGCGTAATTACAGGACGACCAAAATTGTCCTTTTCCGCCTCCATATCACGTACGATTTTTACTGGTTGCACACCAGCAGTCCATACAATGGCATCTACATCGATCACTTGATCATGATTATATAAACGTGTTTCTTCTACACACGTAATATTGGATTCAGCAATCACTTCTACGTTATGTTTTTCAAACCAAGATTTTACGTAATCGCTTAACTTCTCGGGGAAATCGCGTAAAATACGTGGTGAACGGTCGAATAATTTAATTTTTAAATCCGAACGACTTTCGCGTAGCTCACTTGCCAGTTCGATACCTGATAATCCAGCGCCAACAATACCTACAGTTGAGCCTGGTGGAAGACCGCAAAGTTTTTCAAATGTCGTACGTGATTTAGCAATTGTCTGAATACTATACGTAAACTCCTCTGCACCCGGTACATCGTGGTATTTATCTTCACAGCCTAAACCTACAACTAAATCATCATATTCAACTTCTTGTCCATCTTCTAAAAACACTTTCTTTTCTTCACGGTCAATGCGAGTAATTTCTCCAAACACTCGATTTAAACGGTCATTTTCTGGAAATGCAACGCGGATCTCTTTATCAGTGGACGTACCCGCTGCTAATGCATAAAATTCCGTTTTCAAGCTATGAAATGGTGTACGATCAACTAATGTAATTTCAACATCTGATGGAAAATTCGGTAGTAGGCGTAATAAAATGCGCATATTGCCATAGCCGCCGCCTAATAATACTAATTTCTGCATAAGTTTCTCCCTCTATAAAAAATTGATAAGTTATGTTCACAAAGTATCCATAAACGAGTATATCCCATTGTGAGATGTTTCACAATATAGCAATAAACTTTTTGTGAATATTTTCACAAGAAGCGTATTATTGACGAATTCAATAAAACCGAGTAGCATGACAATGAGTGAGGTGACGGTCGTGAATCCAATGGTAGAATTTTGTATTATTAATCTTGCAAACGGTGCACAGGAGACATATGAGGTGCTTGACAAGGACCCCAATATTGATGTACTTGAATATGGTTGCTTAAGCTATTGTACAAAATGTGAAGAGTCTTTTTATGCGCTAGTGAATGGTGATATTGTGGAAGCAGATTCACCTGCTGAGTTAACAAAAAGAATCTATGAATATATTGAAGATAACCCTTTATGGTAAAGATAAACGCTAACATATGTTGGCGTTTTTATTTTGTTATAAGAATTCTACCACAACAGTGCTTTTGCCTAGACGTTGCATTTACTTATTTCATTGTTAGCCAAAAGGCGAAATTTTATAATTCCCATAACAAATAGAAAGCGAACCGAGTTTCACATCGATTCGCTTTCTAATTAATATTCGTCTAAAGAGTTCACTACATAAGTCGGTTGCTGTTCCTTTAAACGAACCTGCTCTGTTGGGGTCACGCCGGTATTGACATGAATCGTATCACAGCCGAAATTGATGCCGCACAAAATATCCGTGTCATAATTATCGCCTACCATGACCATTTCTTTTTTACTAAAACCGTGATCTTCTGCGATTGTTTGTAGCATAACCGGGGATGGCTTGCCTATAAACACTGGTTCCACACCCGTTACATTTGCTACTAATCGTACAAACGAACCGTTCCCTGGCAGGAAGCCGATTTCTGTCGGGAATTTCACATCTCCATTTGTTCCAATTAACTGAGCCCCATTTTGCACCGCTACACAAGCATGCGCGAGCTTTGAATAATCAACTGCTCGGTCAATGCCCATAACAAATACACCTGGTTGATCTTCAGTAACCGTTATTCCTTCTGCCGCTAATGCTACACGTAGTCCGTCTGAACCGATCACTTGAACACTAGCCTGCGGATGATGTTGTACAATATATTTCGCCGTCGTCAGTGCACTTGAATAAATATGCTTAAGTGGTGCATCAATACTAATTTCTTTTAATGCCTGCTGAAGCTGCTCGCGTGTTTTTGAAGAATTATTTGTCACATAAAAAGGCTCTATCCCTTGCGTTTGTAATTTATGAATAAATCGTATTGCCGAGTCAATACCAGACTTGCCGCGATACACTGTGCCGTCTAAATCAAAACAATAAGCCTTATATCGTTTCATTACGCTTCCTCTGGTAAAAAGGCAGACACAGGACCTAATTCATGTGTTAAAAAATTATATACTTTGCCTGAGAATTGTTTTAAGACCGGTAAATTTGCTGTTATCACCTCTACAACCTCCGCATTATCTACTGCTAAAAATTCACGTACTAGCATTTTACGTAAGCCAACAACCGCTTTTAACGGTGCATCCATTTCAGGTGTAATTACTTTTTCATCCACAAAAATATCGATAATGTCTTCATAACTACCTGGATCACGCATAATAAAGCCATCGATGACTAAATTCCCAACGTCCATCATCGCTTCCATCACATTATGACCAATGCGCTGTAATGCTAATTTCGAAATATCATCTTTTAACCAATTTTTCTCTGATTCAAAAATTGCTAAAAGTTCATCTAAATGCGATAAATTCAGTGTAATCTTGTTTCTATCTACGAAATACATAGATAAAGCCCCCATTCAATTGATAAAAGTTGATAGTCATTTCTAATATATAGTACCATATTCTAGAGAACTGGAAGGAGCACATTGCAAAATGGAACGATTTTTCTTATATGATGATGTAGAAGACACAAAAACACGCTTTGTCAGCTTTGCAGGTAAGACGCAACGCTATGATTTAGCCATTTTACAAAGCAGCCGATTTTTTGGTAAAGTGCTTGTATTAGATATTCAGTTTGGACGCTTTGCAATCATTGGCCCAGACGATGTCGAGGAGCCAGGCTATCTTGAACATGTGTACAATCGCACAGAAGAGGAAGCAGCCGATTTACGCGAATACTTAAACGAACTACTAAGTTAATCGTAGAAGAACAAAAGCTCTAAAGCGCCTGCTTAGCCCCGACAACTGATTGCGAGCCCGAAGCGAAAGTAAACGCTCCACCACTTTCGGTAGAGGGCAGACCGCGACCTCGAGGGGCTGGCGCTTTAGCCTAGACGTTGAATTTACTTTTTTGAATGTTGTCCACATGGCGAAATTTTATAATTTCCTTAACAACGAAAAATACCGAACGAAGTAGAATATGCTACTTTCGTTCGGTATTTTTATTCCACCTGTTGCGGCAGTTCGCTTAACTCTGGAACATGAACCTCTATCTCTTTTGGTGCGCGACCCGTTTTACGTAAAATAAAATACGCACAGCCAAAATTACAATACTCATATAAATAATCTTCAAGTGTGCTAATCTTTGTATCAAATGTCGATTTTTGATTTTTATCGTCAAAAAAGCCTTTTAGTCGGAGCTGACCGTAGCCCCAGTCTCCAACTATATAATCGTATTTCCCTAAAATATCTGAATAACGGACGATAAAGCTTTCCTCGTTAAACCCTTCACGAACATCTTTAAGGATTTCATATGCATAGCCTTCAGCAATAATCACCTGGACACCACCTATCTTCTATCCATCATGTTAAGCAATATTGCGCATGAAATCAATATTGTTCACTTGTATTTTGCATAAATTATTTTGAAAGACACATCTCCCCCAATATAGGGCGAGATAATGTCCTTACTTATGTAGATACGAAAGACATGCTTTCTTATCTACTGAAAAAATTTTTTAAACTTCTGCCTTTGCCTGTCTTTCCTTCGCAGCTGCATTTACTTGTTCATCAGCATGATAGCTACTACGTACAAGCGGGCCTGCCTCACAATGGCTGAAGCCCTTTTCCATGGCGATTTTACGCAGCTTGCCAAACTCTAACGGTGAATAGTATTTTTGCACAGCTAAATGCTTCTTAGATGGCTGTAAATACTGGCCAATCGTCATAATGTCGACGTTATTTGCACGCAGATCATCCATTACTTCATAAATGTCTTCCAGTGTTTCACCAAGACCAATCATAAGCGAAGATTTTGTTGGAATCGTTGGTTGCATTTCTTTCGCACGACGTAAAAACTCTAGTGAACGCTCATATGTTGCACGTGCACGAACTCTTGGCGTTAAGCGACGCACCGTTTCAATATTATGGTTTAAAATATCCGGCTTTGAATCCATTAACATTTGTAAGTTTTCTTCATGACCACCTAGATCTGAAGGTAATACTTCCACCGATGTTAACGGGCTTTTACGGCGAATTGCACGGACAGTTTCAGCAAGTACAGCAGCTCCACCATCTTTCAAATCATCGCGTGCAACCATCGTAATTACGACATGTTTTAAATTCATTAATGCAACAGAATCTGCTACACGTTCTGGCTCTGCTAAATCTAATTCATTAGGTAACCCTGTTTTAACCGCACAAAAACGACATGCACGAGTACAGATCGAACCTAAAATCATCATCGTTGCTGTACGGCGCTCGCCCCAGCATTCATGAATATTTGGACAGCGTGCTTCTTCACAAACAGTATGCAAATTTTTCTCACGCATTAGCTTCTTTAAACCTTTATATTCATCATTCGTATTTAACTTAATTTTTAACCAATCAGGTTTTCTTACATGTTCTCCTTTGTTGCTCGTCGGTTTACAAGATGTCATGAATTTACGCCCTTTCGATTTGACCATTAATAGGTACATTACTGATGTCAATGTAACATATTCCACCACTCGCAACAACAAACTTTTCAATTCACACTAATAATTCTTACTATACTGGCAACTATTCATATGGAACTGGTACTTCTAACGAAGGTTGCACGCCTTCACCACCATTAGTATAAATATGTGGGACAGTTCCTCGTATTAATCCGATTGCCACTGGGATACGTTGCTCTACTGTCGCCGAACTGCTTGCAAAAGGAACAATAATTTGGACATTTACTTTAAGAAGGATATTAACCTCTACTTTGGCGTTATTTATACCAAATTCCGTAACGGAAGATTCAACATTACTAGTAACATTCCCTATAATATGAAAGCGAATCGGAATTTTCGGTCCTAAATTACCGATAATAGGTATATTGGCTGCCTGACCAAGCGGGACAAAAAATACAATTCCATCTCCAGCTTCCATTCTGCCTACATCATATTCAACATTTTCCAAGTTCGGTAAATGGGTTAAATCGCCGTTTTCTGCCTGCTCTAAATATTCTTTTACGAGTGTTTGTGTTTCCGCACGCACTTGGTTTATTATTTCAGTGTTAAACTTAGTCGTAATCATATCGGTTGATTGGGATGGAAGGTCCACAATAATATCATTCACGTTGAGTACACGAGATGTTCTTGAATCTATGGCCTTACTTACTACAGATGAGGCTACCTTATATGTTTGTACCTCGGCATATTGTAAATACGTTGGCATCAGTCGTATATTAATAATATATAAACTAGCAACAACCATTATTAACAAGCTCACAAAAAGTAGAACAGCCCAGTTTGATTTCCGACGTTTGACGCGGTTAAAACGCATCCCCTTTTTTCGACGAGAAAACAAAAAAAACTCCTCCTCTTCATATTTTATGAAAAGAAGGAGTTAACTATTCGACATATGTAACATAATCTGTTTCCACTTTTTCGACTTGGACGTCGGGATATTCTGCTAAACTCATTTCATATGTAGCGGTTAACATAGTTTCGTCTTCTTGAAAAACACGTACCCAAGGGCGAGCAGGGTTGTCCATATTTTGCTTTGAAACAATTCCGCGGCGTAGATCTGATAGAACAACAATACAGCCATTTGGATAATGGACAATGCTTCGTTTTAAAGCCTCGACAACACGTGCATCATAAATTTTTCCACTCCCACCCTCAATGATAGCAATTCCTTGAGAAGGAAGCATTTTTTCACGGTATACACGGTTTGAAGTAACTGCATCAAACACATCTGCTACACCAATAACTTTGGCAAAAGGATGGATTTCAAAATCAACAATGCCTCGTGGGTAACCACTACCATCAATTCGTTCGTGATGCTGGAACGCACAATGTGCCACTAAGAGTGACACTGAATGTAAATTTCTGAGTAGATCAAAGCCGTAACGTGTATGCTGCTTCATGACCTCAAATTCCTCTGTTGTTAAACGTCCAGGCTTAAATAAAATCTCTGATGGAATGAGTAATTTACCAACATCATGCAGCATGGCGCCAATGCCAATTAACCGTAAATCTTCGTATGAATAACCCATTTCTTTTGCAATCGCGATTGAATAAAGCGTTACTTGAAATGAATGTTGATACAAATATTCATCATATAGATACGCATCCGTTAATACAGTTAGAATTTCTTTACTATCTAAAATCGAATTTAATAAATCTTCAACGATTGATCCAATTACCTTTGATTGTTGATCAAGTACATACGATGCTTGACCCGACTTCACTTGTTTCACGGCAATAAATGAATCTGTAATATTTTTTACAGCTTTAATACGCTTGGCAGGAGAAACCGTTTCCTCTACTTCAATACCTGTTGAAATTTTATCTTCAATGTATAAATAACGTATATTCAACTGCCTTAATCGATCGATAATACGTTCACTGACTACAGCATCTTTTTGCAACAAAGGATGACCAGCTTCATTCCAAATAGTCCTACCAACTACCATGCCTGCTTTAAGAACATTAATTGATATTAGTCGCATCTATATACTTTTCCCCATTCCATCTACTACATTACGTATTATTATAAAGACAAATTTAAAAATATGAAAGTAATGCCAAAAATTTGTTATTTAAATTTCATTTTACACGATTCTCGAAAAATATCACGTAAAAATAATGGTAGAAAATACTCTTTTTTCGCATATTTAAAATTTGGAAAGAAATAACCAAATGTAAATAAATCAAGTGTTGCCAATTTGTATATTTTTTCTGGGTCTGCTACTTGACCATTTACAATGAGTTCTCGTTTGTCATTCATCTTGAAGCTGTACGTTAATAGCTTACCGAAGATGACTCCACGGAAACCAAGTCCTTTAATTTCAAGCAATGGCCATTCTTCATTTTTCGTCTGTAAAAATACTTCTTTTAATTCACTACCAGTTAAATGTAAGACACAAGTATTTATCGGATGTGGTAAAATTTTGTGAATATCATAAGCGGAAATATCTCCTTTATTCATATCTTCCACAAAAATACCCGCATTAAACATGGCACAGTCAGCCTGCGTATAATCTAATAGTGCATGGGCGAATAGATTGGATAGCTGTGAGCGGTGAAACCATTCTTTAAAATACGTTTTCGTCGTCGTAAAGTATGGTTGCTCGAGCAATGTTTTGGCGTGTTCATGTAGCGTATTTAGCCACGCCGTTTCTCCGTCTACTTCAGGCAATAATGCATTTTCGTAAAGTGTATCCAGCTTGTCCACAATGCACTTGCTATCATGATCAAATTCAATTGTCAAATGCCCTATAAATTGGCCAAATTTCCCTCCACCTGTAAGTAATACGTCGTTCACTAGCTTGCCTTCAGGTAAAATATGATGTGTATGAGAGCCGAAAATTACGTCTATAGCTGCACATTCCTTTGCAAGTAACTCATCTTCTGTAATACCTAAATGCGATAAGCATAAAATAATATCTACTTGGTCACGCAAGCTTATTGCCAGTTCGATTAACTTTGCACGCGGCTCGCTCACTTCCCAATTTAGCGCCCGGTAAAATGCATCAAATTGAGCTGTGGCACCAATGACCGCTATTTTCGTGCCAAACTTTGTCGTTAAGATCGTATAAGGCTTGAGCCACTGAGGATTTTCGCCGTCTAAAGCTTGTAAATTAGCAACGACCACCTCAAATTCCGCCTCTGCATAAAGTGTTCGTAGCTCTTCGTAAGACAGTGTAATGCCTTCGTTATTGCCAATTGTGACAACATCATATTGGGCAGCATTTAGGATTTCGACATTACCCCGCCCAAGCGTCGCCTCTGTATAAATATTCGAACGATCCATATGATCACCGATATCGAATAAAAAGCTTGGCTCATTTCGTGTTGCATAAACTTTTCGCTGCGCTTTTATAAACGACTGCATCCGTGGCCAAAACCCAAAATGACTATGCAAATCATTTGTATGAAAAAAATGAATCCTCTCGCGCACTATGGCCACCTCTTTCAAAAGTTAAAGTAATCCATCTAAAATCGAACGAATTCCTACTATTAATAAAATAATACGCAACACAACAACGAGCGTATTAGAATTTAATTTTTTATTCAATTCTGCCCCTATTTTTGCCCCCATATAGGCAGCAGGAATAACCGGTAGCGTATAAATCCACTGCACATGCCCGAAGTAGATATGACTAGCTGAATTGACAAGTGCTGTTAAAAACACTAAAAACATCGACGTCGCAATCGCCACATGTGGTGGGAATAAAAATAAAATAAGCATAGCCGGTACAAGCATCGAGCCGCCACCAATACCAAAAAGTCCTGAAAGTATGCCCACAAAAAAAGTTAACATCAGGGCAAACCAAATCGGATAGCCGTAAACAAACTCTTTTCCTGCCGAGTCCACGTATAAACGCTTCGTTCCATGTTTAACAAACCACTGAACAGGTTTTAAACGGTCCCTCACGAGTAAAATTGTTGCTAATACAATTAACAAAAGACCAAAATATAAATTAAATGATGGCAAATCAAGCCCTTTATTAATATAAGCACCAATTATTGTACCTGGCACACTACCCGCAAAGAAAATAAAGCCTGATTTAAAATCAACCATTTTTGATTTTACATAGGAAATAGTTGATGCGAGCCCCGTAAAAATCATCATAATAACCGATAAGCCAACTACCTTCTGCGGGGTCATATCCTGAATATAACCTAAATTAATGCCTACAAATATTGTTGCTGGCACTAAAATTACGCCACCACCTAGTCCAACAAGCGCACCAACAGCGCCTGAACATAGTGCAATGACAAATAAAAATATGAACTCCACAACTATTCTCCTTCAAACATGTTTAATTGCTTTGGTGATAATCCTTCATAATCTAGCTGTAACATCTGCTGTAAGCTTTTCGCATTCGCAGTTGCATGTCCCCCAGAGTTATTATTGAATAGCACGAAAACTTCCTTTGCTTGCTTTTGTAAAAACTGAATTTGTGTGCTAAGACCTTGTAGCTCTGACTCATTATAATCGTATAAAAATCGAACCTTGCGCCAATTTTCGTTATTGCCGATATTGCGCCAGCCATGTATATTGCGTCCATGAATACGTACGAGCGCTGTACTCGCTGTCGCAATTGCAACAAACGGAACCGATCCTACACCTGCTTGCGGTTCAACGCATTATATTAGATAACCCGTTGGGTGAAATTAACCTTTTCCTTTATTATCATATGTTATATCAATTTCCACACAATAAGACTTGGGTGGAATAAATTAAAAAACACATTTTTTGTTTATTTCATTGTATCTAATACATATTTATTCACCAAGGTATCGCTCTTTTCTAAGCTAAAAGAATAAAATTCTTTTACGATTTAATTTCTTCAATAACTGTAGAACCTCCTCTGTGTTTGCTCTTCTGTTCAACTCTTTTCCGATATAGTTGAAATACGAGAATAAACCCTGGCTTTTCTTTCAAACTTTTTCACCATAGACCCTCCTGCTCTGATGAATAAAAGAAGACCACAAATTAAGAGTGGTCATTCTTCTTAAATAAATATCCCATTGAAAAAATTCTAATGAGTCAAATTAAACATTTAAACTCTGCTTTAATGGAATAAATATGTTTTCATAATTAAATCGAACACATACACTTGAGAATTCATGTTCTAGAACTTTTAATTCTGTATTGTGTATTTCACTTTTTTCGTCAATATGAATAATCCTCTTAGGATTCATTGGGTCTAAAGCTATTATACCAAGGTCAAACAAAGTGTGATGATTCGGGCATAATGCAATCATATTAGGCAAATCATCCATTCCATTATGCTCTGTTCCATGAGGCTGTATATGATGGACTTCCGAATAAGAAATCGAATCTATTAAAGTAAAACTTGTTCCACATATTTGACAAGTATTATTGTACATTTTTTTATTTCTTTCACCTTTTTGGAGTCTCTATGCCGCTTCATAAGAATGTGGAGTAGTAGCTTATCTTGTTCATCCTCCAATTTTTCTTCTTCATCACTGGAGGTTTCTTCGTTATCATTTTCAAATGATGAAGTTTGATTAAAAAAATCGTTAAAACCGTAATATATCGTATGGTTTGTTGATTCACAATAATTTCCAAAAGCTTTTTGGATGAACTCTGGAAAACCAAATACCTCAATAATCCCATGCAGTGATGCACCTGATGAATTTAATAGTGAATGGTAAACCATATTCGTTTTTAAATGTTTTGCTTTTAAGATATTATTTAAATTCATTTGAACTGAAATATGTTTAAGTGAATAATTTAACAATTCGTGAGGTTGCTTCGGCTTTTGCCTCCAAAGGTTTTTGTCATATTTAAGATTACGGTTATCCCATATTACATAGATAAAGTCATCTTCACTAACAGATGCATTTATTCTACGCTCATAATATTTTCTTATATACTCTGCACATTTTCCTCTTATTATAATTCTTGGAATTGTTGATTTTTTTGAGTAATTAGGGACAGTTACAAAATCATTAGATATTTCCACATTTTCTAACTTTAAAGGAACAGGTGTATTATTGCTCTTAGAAAAATCACCAGTATCATAACCAGCAGATAAACAAAGGGCAATACATGCCTTTATTGTTGTAATGCCATCATATCAACATAATTTTAAGTGTACATAATCAATTTTTTTATTAAAACCCTTTAATCCCAAATATATCATCAATTAAATCAATATGTACATAAAAAATCGATGTACATATTAATCATTTAATATGTACAGTTTTGATTCTAGCATCTAAATTTATTAAAAAAAAGTTCACTTGCATTAAGTTAATGCAAGTGAACTTTCAAAGTAATTTATATTTTTAATAGCCGCATTTAACCTAACTTCAACATCCCTGTTTTACAAAAGAACATTAATAGATCACTGAAGAATTTTTCGAACTTGATGTATAAAGTGACTTTAGCATCTATTTCTTCACCGTTACATTCAATTACTACTAGCCGATCTTTTATTATCGAGGTCATTTTCGAAGTTTCACTGTATGTTAGAACTTCTATTATTGCACCTTTTCTTAAGTTGTCTAATTTTTCATCCCAATCATATCGATCACTATCATATTTTTGGTAATGCTTCACTAGGCGAATTGAAACTTCCCCACTCTTAATGTCATATTCAATATCCCCATGATTTAAAAAATCAATTACAATATCCATTTCTTCATCTGATCCGTAAAAGTAATACTTATATACATCATTGCTCATTACAGAACAAAGCTCTGAGAACTTCTTATTAAAATTATCTGTATTAACCATCTCTTCACTTCTCTCCTTACATGGTCACCTCATGCTATTTGCACATTTAAATTAGGTATTCACATCTTAATACTAAAAGATATTATAAAGCAAACGAAATTACCTTATAAGTTAAATATTTTATATTTAAGTAGTATTTTATGTTTCTTCTAGCTCAATTAGGCTTTAATTGAGGTGATTCAAATGAATTTAACAAAAAGAGTAGGTATGAACATTAGGGCAATAAGAAAGGCTCAAAAACTAACAATCGATGAATTAGCAGAGATGTGCGATTTTCAAGCTCCCTACTTATCAGACGTTGAACGTGGCGAAAGAAATATTACGTTACAAACATTAACGAAAATATTAGACGCTCTACAGGTCGATGCAGCGAATGTGCTCATACCCGAAGCAAGAGCACAACCTGATTCACCGAACAGTAGAAATGAGATTTTAAGCCTTTTAATAAATACACTGGAAGATAAAGATGAAGATGATATTCGCATGTTATTGAATGTATCTAATGAGATTTTTGGTCGATTTAAGGGAAATTAAAAGTGGCTTGGATCAAGAGGAGAAGCTCTTCAGAAAAATGCGGATTTGTAACGCTAAGAATATACAGGATTTTATACAGAATGAGGAATACGTTTTGTAAGCACAAATTCAATCGTTTCAACGTTTTAAACACGCTGCATAAATATTGTTGATAAGAAAAGCACGAAACGTTGATGTGACAACATTCGTGCTTTTTTCGTGTATTCCCAAACTTTTGTTTGGGAAATTTCTTTCGCTTAACGTTGTAAATACATATAAATCTGACCGGACCCTTTTAGATTAAAGTTAAATCGAAAGGTATTTTTTGCGTATTTATTATATCACCATCATTAAGTTCAAAAATCCGAGTTAAACCAGGTGCATATGAAGGACTTATGTTATTGGCGTTTTTAATTAAATAGGATTCAACTGTATTTTGGTAAATATATTTATTTTGCATCGTCATTTTTATTTTTTCGTTCTTGTTTCCAACCACAAGTTTTGGTGAGATCTTACTGGAACTTCCAATAGGGATAACGAAATCTAGAGTTTCGTTGGAATTCCAAGGGAATTGTCCATTTAAATTATAAATAGCTTCCACAGTAGTATTTAATATTAATGTGTCCTTAGTTGGATCATATAAAATATGACTTTGTAAAAATATAATTCCTGAAGTTGAAGAATAATTATTTTTAAATCGCTTTAAAAAATGTTCACACACGTTTGTTATATCGAGATATCTAGGGATTTTAATAACAGTAATATTTTTCTTATTGAGTTTAGTGACATCTTTAAATTTGGCATTCGCTTTTTTTATGATTCGGTCAATTCTTGATAGCTCATTTTCCAAACTAAAATCAAAAAAAGAAGTGTAATCATAACTTATATTATTAAGTGAGTAGCCTTGGGTACCAGGTATTGTAGGTAATCTATGTTTGAAAGAATAATAATTATCAGAACAAATAAATTCAGTAGGTTCTTGTTGTTTAAAATATCTTTCTATATTTGCACCAAACATAAATTTAATTTGTTCCAGTGTAGGAAAAGAATCTATCCTATTTACTTGTGAGGTTAACGTCCAACCAGTAACATTATAATCTTTTTGAGCCTGAATAAATTTATTCTCGGTATCTTTTGAATATGTTTCGAATTCGTAGTAATTGTCGGAAGGAAGACAGACTTTACAGGAAACTTGCAATTCTGTGCCTTTTAAAGTTGTAATATCTAGATCATAACCTTGAGCTGAAGGTGGTAGTAGTTGAACTTTATATTTATTTTCAGAAAAAAGGGTACTGACTAAAAGTTCGAAAATATACCCATTTTGATTTGAAATTTGTTTTCCTAATATTTCAGTTTTTTTTCCATCAAAATCCGTTCTCTTATGACCTTGTTTTCTTAAGTATAAAATTGAGTAGCCAATTAAATATAGTTCTGTGTCTGAAGCCCAATTAGGGTTTTGCCACATTATTTGAATAGGGTGTGTTCCTTTTTCTTGATTAAGCCATTCTTTCCCCAGCCACCATTGACATGCAGCGTAGACTTTAATTAAATTTTTTCTAGAAATATGTTGACTTAAAGTAGATCCTATTTGTGAAATTCCCTTCATAATATACTCCTTTTATTTAGTGGAAATATTGTATACTTATATAAATTTTATTCGCTATCTTACAATAAAAAATCAAACCATTTCACTAAGTCTCTATTATTATGTGAAACATCTTCTAAAATTGGTTTTTCTAAAAATATAATGTTATATTCTATTGCTGAGTCTAAGTAATTTAAATTCTCTTCTATTATAGAGAAAAATATTTGTCTATTAAGACTAAAAAGGTTATTTTCAACATATTTAAACATTGCTGATTTAAATTCTTGTGAAGTTTCATTTTTAATAAAAGAGTCCATACCAAATGGCAATATATAATTAGAATGACTAACAATAATATTAAAATAGATAATATATAGTGCTAAAATATTTTGATTGGCATCATTACCACTCGATTTAATTTCTCTAAAATCGAAATATTCAATCGCATTTAGATTAATTTCTTTCAACTGAAGATTAGCTTTATTTTTCAATTGCTGAAACAAAGTTTTACTTTTTATGGATTTTTCTTTGATTGTTTTTTTTCTATCACTAATTGACTTAGCTATTTCATTTTTTCTTTCTGTCTTAGTTAAAATTTCATTTTTTATTATTCGTTCTGTAAATAAATAATTTTGAGCCAATCTTTTATTAGTTTCTAACTCGATATAATGATTTACATTTGCTGATTTTTCTAATTCAATTAGCGATTCTTTAAGCCTTGTATATAAATTAGTATTTTCTACTTTTATGTTTATAAGAAACTCTAATTTATTTTCAAATTTATTTAATTCATTCTGTTTTATATCTACTTGATGATTAATTTCAAATAAATTGTTTCTTATTTTTAATCGTGTTAGAGACTGTTCATATGTTAGTTTTGAATTACAATGCTTACACTCATATTTTATTTCCGTCTGTATTTCCTTATAACTAGCTGCTAATTTTTCCAATTCGTTTATATCGTATTTCAAAGTGTCAATCTTCTTTTGGATTGTAAAAACTTTATTATTATTTTCAGCAATTACTATTCCAATCTCATTAAATTTATTTAGATGTTCCTCTATTTGTTTTTGATAATACTTTATATCAATTTCTTTATTTTGATTTGTGGCTATATATTTTTGCTGGGATTCTAATAAAATTAAAGAACTCAATTTCCGATTAGCAGTTAAAATTTCTTTCGACAAATTTGCTTTTTTAACTTCTAATTCGATAATATCGGCATTAGATAAACCTATGTAATACTCTAAAACATCTTTAACTATATTACTGTATCTACCATAAGAATCAGATGAATTCTTAAAAATATAACCACTCCATGATTTATCTTGATCTACATAAAACGGTAACAAAACCTCACTTGCATATACGCTTTTTAATTCTTCGCTCATTTTTTCTTTTGAAAGAATATTAATTCCTATCTTATTTTGTAACCATACTGAATATTCCATTTCTGTTAATGGAGATTTCTCTTCATCAATGTAAAATAAATTTTTTAATCTAGTAATTTTATACTCAGTTCCATTAAATAAAATACAGACTTGGACTACTTTATTATCTATTTCCCAACCTTTTGGAAATATTTTAATTGAATAACCTAAACTATAATACAAAGTTTTCATTAAACTAGATTTACCAACAATATTTCCTTTACTAACAAACAAGTTCACCTGAGATGTGAATTCAAATTTATTGATTTTTTTATCTACAAAATCATAAATTACTAGATGCTGTATTTCCAAACATTTCACTCCCTTTCGAACTAATAATTTCTATTGTTATAGCTACTAAAACACTATTTTCAGCTTTTCCCTTAAATCGATTCAAAACTTCATCGATAATTTCTCTATCTGGTTTTAATTCAAAATCAATTCCTTCTAACCAAATTTCAATATCCCTCTTTAAACTCTTATACATTAACTCAATTTTTAATTGTTCACCTTTAACCTTTGCCATAAATGCTGTTGGAAACGTTAATCGATTCAATATATCATCAAAAGTTATAAGTTCTATTGTTTGTATCAAGGTTTTCTTAAAATACTCCTGAGAAAGCTCTTTTAATATTAATTGCCCCTCATCTTCTATAACAATTTCACTTTTTTGATCAATCATTAAAGACAGCTCTGCAATAATTTCTCGCCCTTTATTGTTATCTATTTTTATCCCTTTAATATTTAATTTTCCAGTCAAATAAATAATCACATCTGTAAGTTCATTGGGAAACGGTGGAAAATAAATTTTAAAATTATCTAGCCTAGCTTCTACATCATTCAAATCACCTTTTAAAGTTTGAATTACAGTATTTTTTTGATCAACACTTAATATATATACTCTTTCACATATATCCCCAGGAGTCTTGGTTTCTAGTAACTTCTTTTCTTTTTCAATAAAATCTCGTAAAAATATTTTATGATGATTGTTAGGAGTACCTGTCTCTAAGTTTTTTTGAAGAATAGATGGGAAGACTTTTTTCTTTTTCGTTTGTGATTTAATTAAATTTGAAACACTTAATTTTTGATTTTTACATTGCACAAAAGCTTTATAATTAATATATTCAATTACAAAATCATCTTCCCCCTCTACAACTACAGTAAAATTTTCTTTTAAAAAATTATCTATTATCACATTAATAATGCTAGCTTTTTGAAAATTAAATCCTCTTATTGCATATGCTCCACCATTATCTAAGGCCATTTTATTAACACCTCTATTCACTTTTTACATTTAATTGAGGAAGAATTTCTGGAATGATATCTAAATACATAAAAAAGAATTTTGTATATCACTATAAATAATAACTTAAATATAATTTTTTTCCATATTTATGTTATATAATTATTTATATACAAAATTACGAAATGAGGAATCTCTATGAAGGTTGCTGATTATATAAAGATTTTTACTCAAGCATTGAATAAAGTAAATAATGTTTATTATGGTAATAAGGATTGGGTAGATTCTATGTTAAACGGTAATAATGTCTTTGAAAAAGATCCTCGAAGAGAAAAGTTAATCCCTCTTCTCAGTAAGCACCATGAAAGAGTTTTTTGTTACGAACTTTATCATCAAGCAAGAAAAATAATGGAAACTAAGCAACTTACTAACCAAGTATTTCTTCAAGCAGAGCTTCGAAAAAATCAAGTAACATCAGAAATTGAAGAATTATTCGAAATTAAAAATATTAACGGACCATATTATCCCGACTTTTTAATACATAATCCATTATCTTTTGATGATCAATATTTAATTATAGAAGTAAAGGCAAATCCTGAATTAAATATTAACGATATGGTAAGAGATATTAAAAAAATTGATGAATTTATCAATAAGTATAACTATCAAAAGGGAATTTTCTTAGCTATTAATCTTTCTGAAAAAAGACTGAAAGCACTTCTAAATAACAATGAATTTTTGAAAGAAATCAATGATAGTATTAGTTACAAAGATAAAATATTATTAATTTTTAAAGAGGATGCAAATAAGAATCAAAAATTAATAAACCTTAATACACTTATAGAAAATAAAGGAGTATCTGATGATTTTTGAATACAAATGGCCTCATGCGAATCCAAATATGAAACTTATTAAATCTTTAGAAAACAAGATCACGATTCATAACAATAATACTATGGATAAAGTCTTCTATGAATATGCATGCAATTTCAAAAAATCTGCTAGAATTGTTGTCGATAAATTGGTTAATAATCAAAATATTAGCGAATTGGACAGTTATTTTTTCTCAGTAGCTTTCTTATATAGGCATTCTCTCGAATTGCTTTTAAAAGCTATTGGGTTTAAATCCATTCAAAATGCTGAAGAAGGAAAATTATTTATTAAAGATACATTTCACAATCTATCGGGTTTATTTGAATCTATAATTCCATTTATTAATTGTATTGATTTAGATAGGGTAGAATGGTTAAGAGAATATTTTAATAGCATTAATTCCATGGATAAAGAATCGGATTCTTTTCGTTATCCATTTAGCATTAAGTTCAAAAAAGACGAAGGGAACCCTAAAACATATTTTATTGAACCTTTCTTTGCTAAACAAACCCATATAGATTTAGTATCATTTGTAAATAAAATAGAAGCGGCATTTTCAATTTTAAATAGTTTCTATAAAGAATCTGCTACTTATGATGAATTATATAAAGATTACTCACCTACTTTTTTAGATGAAGGAGGCAATTATCGCCTTCAAAGCGTTATAGGATACAATTATCAAAGACAGCGATTTTATCCACTAATCAGGGCTTATACTGAATGTGCACAGCTGTTATTTTTAGAGTATAAAAATAATAAATATTTAGGCTATACTATCTTTTTCCCGATGACATATTTATTTAGAAACGGGTTAGAATTATCAATGAAGGAAATTCTTTTTGAAGAATGTAATTTAGACTTTCAAACTTCAGCGAAACTTTTGAAAGATTGCAGCCATAATGTAAATAAACTCTGGAAGAATATAAAACCAGAAATTATTAAACACTCTCTTCATTCAGAAGATAATCATACTTTGGATTATGTTGAAAAGTACATATGTCAAGTTCATGATTTTGATGGAGCATCTGATAAATTTCGCTACCCAACTAATAAATATCTTAATTTTTATTTTAATAAAAAAACTAATTTTGATATTGAGAATATTTATGAGTTTTTCACAGAGGTCAACAATTTCTTCGGAGGTGCATCTTCAATGATGTCTTCACAAAATGAATTATTGGCTGACATGGAAGCAGAGTATAGGGCTGAAATGCAATCATACTACGATTATTACTAAAACATCCCATTACTTATAATCAAAATTATTTATTCAAAAAAATCCCTAAAAAACAGCGATTCTTCTTTCTGTACATTAGAAGAATCGCTGATTAAATTTAAAAAGTATCATTTGAATTTTCGAAGATCATACCAGAAATTACATAATTGTTTATTTCATAACTCACAAATTTTTAATCATATCCTGTGTTCTTGCCTCGTTATCAAAATAATTTTTAATCATATAATAAATATCTAATTTTGTTTTTCGCTTCTGAATAGGAATATTAGAAATAATAGAATATAAATACTTTAGCTCTGGAAGAGTAATCATATTTATAAATTGGCTATCCTCTATATCAGAAAATAAATTAGACAGCGAATTATAGTAATAGCTCCTCAATTCATCTATTTGTGTAATATTTGCAATTTCATCACGAAGTACTTCTTTTTTTTCTATTTTTAATTCTTTACTCTCTGATGCGAAAAGTATTTCATGAACCTCTTCTGGAGTATATTTGAAGTTTTTTATAAACTTAGAATTAAAAAATGTTTGTGGTTTAGAACTATTAATTATAGGATATAAAGCTTTGTAAATTTCAAATAAATCCTTTTCTATGGCTTCCTTATCCATGTCTAGCCTCCTAATATTTCAATTAATACATTCGATATTTTCTTATAGGATGGAGTAATTTTTCCCCTAGCTGTATTTTGAGGAATACTTTCTCCACCCGAACGATTATCTTTATTAGCTATATAGTCTTTAAATATATGTTTTGTCTCAAAACTATCTTCACTTTTATTATATCTATATTTATCATAATTTTTACTTGATAGAACCGATTGAATATTTATCTGTGTAATATTCCTATCTAAACTTTCAATTTGATGGCTATTATCTGCATTACCTCTCCTTTCTTTATAAATAGTTTCAAACACCCCCAAAAATTTCGGCTTTGATTTAAAGATCTTAGTTACCATTATGCCACCAACCTGTTCATGCATACTAAACTTATTATAAGTTTTTTCAATTTCAGTGATATAATCAGGTACACCCTTAGTACTTACCTCATCACAAATAGTTGGTACAATATAATAGTCTGAGGATAAAAATACACTTTGTATTAACAAATTGCTTGTAGGTGGACAGTCAAAGAAAATATAATCAAATTTATCCATTCTCCTTATATTTTCGATAAATAATTTCATCAAAAACACATTATTTATATTATCATTCATCCGTTGTGCTAACTCATTTAATCGGCTATTCTCATAGCTTAAACTTGAGGGAATATAATACAAGTTAGATTGTGTTTCCAAACTACACTTTTGGATGGCGTTTTCTATATGTACATTAAATTCGACGATGCCCTCATCAAAATTCCCTGTTAATAACATAAAATCAAATAATGGTGTATTTTTAATATATCGAATATATAGCTCTACAATATAATTAAATGTCTTTTCAACTTGTACATTATTCGATTGATTTGAAGCACATATATTACTTAATGAACATTGTGGGTCCAAATCAATTACCAACACTTTTTTTCCATTTAATGCAAAGTGTCCAGCTACCTGATATACACTTGTAGTTTTCCCTACTCCACCTTTATAATTTCCCCAAAAAATCGTCTTCATTAAACCATCCCCCTTAATTAACTATATAAAAAAATCGATCACACCTACAATAATATACAATTTTCCATTTTTGAACAAAAAATAATTTACCAATCGTTATAACTGTCTCTATTAGTTAACCATTTGAGAGCTTATTCACTTGATTTCAAAGCAAACTTCCCCTAACTAAATTAAAATAAATTTTCAAATTTATCTTTAAGTTTCTCCATATTTATCGAATTTTGTTCCTCCTTCGTTTGCTGTGGTGCAGGGAATAATCATGTAAATTATTTAAACCTAAATTTCTATTAACTGATTCATTAAAATTGATTAAGTTATTTTTCAGCCCCATTTGATTTCTTAAAGTTGCATCTACACTGGCTACAGTAATTTGTTCGTACAATTGCCTGTAGTGCTCTTTTTCTAACTTCAGCTTACCAATATACTCTTCTTGTTCTTTAGCTCTTTCTGTGACCTTCTGGACCGCTTTAAACTTAGCCTTCAATTCATTTCTCTCTTTAAATAAATGTTGAAATAATATTTCGAAATCCTGAAGTTCGTTAATAATTTTATCAGTGTTATTTCCATACAGCTAAAAAATACTTTCAATATTTGGAAAGTACATTTCATCGCCATCTACATTATTAATTTCACGAACAATTGGAGTATTTAATTCTTGTATAAAGCTCTCCAATCTCCTTTTCCAAGTATTTCTGCTTATTGCCACTCGCCCCTTATATATATCTATTTATCATCACGAAAATTATCTGTTATTTGTTGTAGTCTGCTTTTTCTAATCGGAGTAACTATGGTATCTTTTTTTGAATTCTCGTCAATTGTATTTTTCTTTCTATACTCTTCAAACTTTTCATAACCCTCCATTGGATTAGAAAATGCAGTTTCAAAAAACAAATCAACGATAGGTTGTCTCGATTTTCCTGTTGTAATTAAATTTGTCAAAGGAACATCGGTTTTAAGACTTGCGTTGAACCAAGAGAATAATATCATTTGTTGTTGTTTAACTAATGCCTGTAATTCCTTATTTTTTTCATGGTGTACAGACAATTCCTCTTTCATAGTATCTATTTTTACTAATAGATTATTCGATTCTTTAGCCTTTTTCTCATTTATTTTTAAGGCTTCTATTAATCTTTTTTTATCAGATGGTTTCCCCGAAAAGAACTTATTAACACATTCTTCGGTATCCACATAAACACCATGAGATTTATCATTTTTATTAATTATTGTGTTTTCGTATAACTTATTTGTCTTATCAATTATTTCTTTTCCTTGTCTACCATCTCTTCTCCAATAATCTTCACTTAATTTATAGTTTATAACCCTCTCCTCATATAGTTTGTTAGCGAAACGATAGACTTCTGAATACTTAATCCACCCTGTAACTTTTTCCTTTTGAGTAAATAGGTAAATAATATTTTCAATCTCTGCTTGAGGATATATGGAAGGCTTTCTACCCCTTGTTTCCAATTAATTCAATCCTTTCTTTTACTTTTGCGAGATTCACATATTTTCTCACTGCATTGTCTATTCGTTTAGATTTATTAATTAATTCTTTACGAATATCATTGTTATCATTTGAATAAAATTCATCTTTTCCAATATTAGCGTAGATCCCTTTATATAAGTCTTTAAGATTCTCTATCACATTATTTAACTCAGATTCACTGTCTGATAATTTCCTCTCTAAAATACACCTCTTTTCAATAAATTCTTCTTCTGAAATCCTCCATGAAGTACATTGCCAACAATCCTCAACTTTGCACCGTTGGTGCGGGTCAGTACAATAACCATCTATCATTTTCATTTTGAAATTTGTTTGCGACGGTCTTAATACATATTTCTCAATGAAGGACATGCTTATTTGTTGCTCATGGTTGAAATCCGAATCAATTTTATGTTTGTAGCTATCCAAATCACTGTTGGTAATTAACTCTAATACTTCAAGGTCTACAAAACTCTGAATATGGTTAAAGTAATGATTCTGTGTTTGTAATGTAACATGTCCGCCCAGCCTTGCAATCTCGGTAGGATGATAGCCCTGTCTTTTTAGATTGATGAACGCCAAGTGCCTTGTATCACCCACTCTAAGTTGTTGAGAAATACAGGATAAAGTATTTTTACTGGATTCGTTTTTATCTAATCTAACCTTATACTTCAAAAAAACTATATGTTTGTAAAAAGAAGATAAATTATTTCTAAAAAGTGTCAAAGAAAATTTGTATGGTTTAAGTCTAAGTGTATGGTAATAAACATTTTCAACATACTCGCCATTAACGATATTGGGCATTGAAAGATAAGAAATTAATGTTTCTGTTCTTCCATATGATGCTGTTCTATGTTTATATTTTTCTATCTCACTATATAATTTTTCAGAAATCCTAACTTCATTTAAAATTTGTATATTTCTTTTGTTATTCAGCTTTTGTTTATGTCTTGGAAGTTTTATATAATAATTATCACCTTTTTTAAAAATACAGTCTCTGTCTATATTGCAGTATTCACTTGGTCTTATAGGAATCAGAGTAGTTAAGTTCCACCATAACCATACTGGGAACCATTTTCTATATTCTAAATCGGACATCTCATTAGAAAAGTAATCTTCTAAAAGCTTTGAAAAAAAAAGGATATCTTTAGAGGGAGGAAGAAGTCTTGCCTCAACTTTATTTATTACTTTAAATGAATATATCATCGATATATATTCTTCAATTTCAATTGGATAATCATTATAATAATCAAAAAAGTTCAATATACTATTACGAATAGTATTTTTCCTTCTATTTGAGAAAGCAGCGAATTCTTCGGCTATCTCTTCATAATTATTACTTGTAAATCCATTTGTTAAATTAAGAAATGATCTCAATCCTTCGTGTACCATTTGTACAATAACAGTAGAATTATAGCCTTGGTTAATTAATGAAGCAGTCCAACATTTAACTATATTGATAAACTCTGTAGTGTTTATTTTTTTGTTAAATTGTATAGATTTTTTCACTGTATTGAAATCAACAGAAGCTCTTTTAGACTCCAAAGGTAACTCAATGTACCATTTGTTTTCTTTAAATTCACATTTACTTAGTTGATGTATCCTCATTTCATCCTCAAGGATTATTTTCGATTCCTCAATAGAGCTGTTTAAATCATAACTACTATCCGAATATTCCTGAACTTTATCTATTAATTCCTCCATAATATCCGTTATCGTAGTTTCCATAGAATCCCTCTTTCAATCTATAAATTGTAAGTTCTCTGGGTCTGGCTGTTCTTCTAATTCATTTATTACATTATTTAATTCATTATTAATCAACATCACTATTATTTCTTCCCCAAACTTTCTTTTGGCTTCCATAATACTTGTATAATCTCTAAGCAATAAGTTATAAAGTTTATTTTTCTCTCCTAATGGAATATCTGCTTTTCTTGCTATGTCCTTATACTTAATAAGAGTTCGCTTTATCCTCTTAGCAATAACGCTAATTGTATAAAAATGTGGGATAGAAAACGGACAATTACTACATTCAATTTCATTAGAGATGCATTTAGAAAATAAACATTGGTATGTTTGTTCTTTTGCTGGTGAAAGACCAAGATTAATTAAATTTAATTTTTTCTTTAACTCTTCTTTAGGCATTTCTTCAAATAATTTACCTAAATCTTCTCGTTCTTGTGATAAATAATTCAAATAAGCTGTTGTATCTTCCAATTTAACAACGTCACCAAATAAAGCCCTTAGTTCGATTGACTTTTTTGTTTGCTCTATTCTACTGACAGGACTCTCTCCAATTAAGAAATGATTTAATTGAGAATATATAAATCCAAAGTAGCCTGTATCAAATAGCTGCCCCATGATAAAATCTAAATGCTCTGGAGGAAGTTGAATGTAAATGTTAGAAGTTTCCCTGCTTACATGACCCCGTAAATGTTGAGCAATCGTTACCGGATCGCTATCTAAAGTAGATTCAATTACTGAACTTGTATAAGTTAAAACAGTTCTATTCATTTTTCTGGATTCAAATCTAAAATCATCTGAATGATTTTTAAAAAATGAATCATGAGAACTGGAGCTAACTCTATTCTCCTTAGTATAAAAATGAATTAGATTCGATTCATCATCAAGATGTAATTTTCTACACCTAAACTCACATATTAAAATTGCATAAGCCATTGGCAAGGTTAGTAAACTGGAACAATAAAATGTTGCCTTTTCTTTAGTCTTATTATGTTCAAACCATTGTACCTGATAAAAACTTACGATTTTTAATGCATCACTGTAAGTTAATTTAAGGTTTTCTAATGATTCAATAGTATTTATATTCAATTCATCAAACGAGGAACTATGAAAGCGTGGAAAGTCTAAAACAGTGCCATTTCTCCAACCATTGTTCATGTGTAGCAAAACATATAACCACATAGAATCATATTTTTTATATTCCTTACTATTTGTTAATCCTTTTTTAATATCTTCTATCGCTAATCTTTTATGGGTATCATAGTCACTAACATAATTATTCAAACTCAAATATTCCTCAACAGAGTAAATTTCTTTTTCTTTTATGCCTTTGCTATTATTGCTATGTTTAAAATTTATTTTTGACAAGTCAAAAATTCTTTTCCCAAATCTCTGTTCACTATTTTGTGTGATGTTAAACAGGAAAGAACGTAGTTCTTTTCTATGCTTAAACGAGACATGGTTATTAAACAACCCTAAATTAAGTTCTTTCTCAGAGAACTCACTAATTTCTTTACTACCTATAAAATCAACAAAGATTTTTGTGATTTTAGATAAATCTACCACTCTTCTAATACAACTTGTTCTATTTCCGTTCATTTTTTTCAGTTTCCAATCAACATATTGAAACCAAAGTTTTTTAGTTATAGGAGCCTTAAAGACAACATTTTTAATCTTTAAAATTTCTCGGAATAAAAGATGAAAATCATTTGTTGTTACATCACATAATTTTACTATTTCTTTTTCTTTCGTAAGTTCATAAAGGTAGTTATCCATTTCTGCTTTGTAATAAAGAGTAGTTCTACCTTTATATTTATCTATTCGTGCTAAATGTGGAATCTCAGCTGAAAAGGTATATTTTTTTAAAACTTCATGATTCCCTTTTGTTGCACCATAATCGTTATACAATTTAGTTACTTCATCATAGGTGTAAGTTTTTTGTAATAACTCATTACAAGCCTTAATTTGCGAGTCTTTTAAAAATTGAAAATCTTCTTTTTGTATGTATGTTTTCTGATTTCTTCCTTTAAAAATTTCAATGTTATATTCTTTAATTGCCGCATAAAAATTATGAGGAGATAATTTCAAATCTCTCATAGCATCTTTTACTCCTATTTTGTTTTTAAGCACAATTAAGTCTACTTTTTTAACATACATATGTTCATATTTTTTTTGGAATAAAAAAATCCTAATCTTTCTTTTTATTAAACTATCTTTAAAGTGACTAATATCTGAATATATATTGAGTTCGTTAAAGGCTTCAGAAATTGAAATAAACTCCT
The DNA here is from genome assembly GCF_038003525.1 of Solibacillus sp. FSL H8-0538. NCBI lineage: Bacteria > Bacillati > Bacillota > Bacilli > Caryophanales > Caryophanaceae > Solibacillus > Solibacillus sp. FSL H8-0538. The sequence continues at coordinate 2,909,649 of NZ_JBBOPI010000001.1, forward strand.
GCTGAAATTGAAAATAACTACTTTTCTTAATCCAATTTTTTTGTTTTCCGTAAATATGATTATCGAAATTTATCATTTCAAGACATGTTTGTTCAACTAAATTTTTTACACTGGAAATATTCACTCTAGGATTCTCATTCCCTGTAAGGCTGCAAACAAATTCACGTATTGAAATATGATCTTCACGAAACAATTCTATCTTTTTTAGAAATGTTTCAAAAGATTTTATAGAAATATAAGTAAGTCCATTTTCTTCTTTTGCTTCAATTTCACCTTGTTTTATAAGCTCTTGTACTTTTGATTGACTTGCTAATCTATAATTTTTTAATTTATAAATTTCATTTAACTGGTAAAAGAATGCGTATCCTTCCATTTATAAGTTCCTCAAATCTTCGATTTTAGTGTATATTTTATTATTAGCCTGAACAGTTGCTCTTGCTAAAATTTCAATTGCATCTTCAGTTTTCTTTTTAACATTCTGCTCTTCAATATAACTTTGTGCTGATTCTATATTTGAATCTCCTCTCGCAATAGCAACTTCACTTGCAGACCATCTGAGTAAAAACACAAGCATATTAGTGTAAATCCCTCTTCCAATATGCGTAGACCAAGGTTTTGAGGTTAAAAGCAAATAATCCTTTTCACTTGCTTCTAAAACATACTCCAAGAATTTATCTTTTATCTTTGTATAACGTTCCCAATATGCCATTCCTGTAATTGGCTTTCCAGTGTGAATAGAACAAAACATCGCTTTGTTATTTTTTATTTTTCCTGCTCTTTCTAACCTTAGTAAAATCTCTTTATGCTTTTCATACAACTCTAATACAATTGGTACTTTAAATATTGCTTGAGTCCTTACTTTTTTCACTTGTTCAAAAACAGTAAGTTCCTTATCAGAAAAAAGTATTCTCCAATTGTCTTGTATATTAATTGTAAACTCTCCCGAACCGTTCTTCTGAGGTTCTTTAATGCTCCTTCGTAACAGATTTACAACTTCTCCTCTCCTTAACCCTCCATAGAATTGAAAAGCAATTCCTAACGCGATATCAGGGGCTTCTAATTCTGCAACTCTTAAAAATAGATTTACAAGATCTAATCTACCCATACCAAAATCATGTAACTTTCTTTCTTTTATTTGCTGTTTATTTATTTTTTTATTGGGATACTCTGTACCAAGTTCAAAATTATCAAAAGGTGAGATGGTTATTATTTTCCTGTCACCTTTAAAGTTTCTTATTTCTTCCCTATATTGTACATTTTCTTTAATAATTTGTTGTTCCTTTAACCAACGAAAGAATCTTACAAGAATACGCTCAGAACGAAAAACTTGTGAAGGTTGAATCTGTTCTAATTTTACCCTATTAGTTAAGAACGAAATATACCTTGCTCCATGTTGTAGTTCTAATCCATAAATACCTTCCTTCTCCAAATGTAAAAACATTTCATCTTCGTTCTCAATACACTCTAAAATAAAATGTAGAAACTTTTTTATCTCTTCTGCATAATTTTGCTGAGTGTTAATAGATAACGATTTTCTATCCAATTCGCTTTTTATAAAATTTGTTAATGGATGTGGGTATAATAAACCCGTTTCCTTGTCTTTAGTACACAAAAATACTTTCACATTTGAAATTAGTTCGCCATTCCTAATTTCATTTATTTTCATTTGTTTTACTACAAATTCAAAATCTCCCATAATGCCCTCCTCAGAAAATAACTACACCTCTACTCTTTAGAGGACTTTATTCCCCTAGCACCCATAAGTAAATATTCTCAACACATTATTCATCTAATATTATCTTAATAAAGAAATATTTACCACAAAAAAAGGACTATTCGTGTGAAATAGTCCTCCCAAAATACATTGATATATATGGTTATTAATATATATATATATAACCATGTTTATATTGTACCAATATCCCCTAATATAAATCACAAACCGTGTGAATCAATTCATGCGTTTTAAGAAAAGCAAGCGTTTTATCCTTCATAGTATTAGCGTACCATGTTTGATTACGAAATTCGATCGCTATTGGAAAACCCTGTAATTGTTGTTTCACATAGCGAATATATTGTACATTTTTACTCGTACAATCAAACCAAGGAGGAAACTGAACAAGAATCATCGCTAGCTTGCCATACTTTTGAAACACTACGGCACATTCTTTAAATGCATTGAACATATCATTGCGCGTTTCGTAAGGCAAATCATCGCGTAAGTGCCCAGTCATCCCTTGAAAAGCTTTCACAACAAAACGAAAATTATCTGGTGTATCCTTGCACCATTTCTCTATATTAGCGGACGACGGAATGGCATAAAAAGATGTATCTACTTCGACAGTCGGAAAATGGCCACTGTAATCAAATAATTTGTCCCGTGCAGACGTTACCTGACTATATAATGTTGGATGATCGCCCCAGCCTGTTAAACCTATATAAATCAACGTCTTCACTCCTTTTCCCTATCATAGCATACTAATAGTTGTTAATAAAAACGTGCCTTCCCACCGTTATTGAATTTGCTTATGTAGTTAAAAGTGACTCTAATTAATCGTTTTACGCATGGGGTAATAAACGAAAGACTCGAATAATAAAATGCATCAGTTGTAGAGAATTTCTAAAGTAATTTATGGGTCTCTACCCAAACAGTTGCTTTACTTTAAAAGAAAGTGTACTACTTTATAAGCACATGGAACGGAAGGCGGCGAGTGTAGCTGACGGCATTCGCCTTTCGCTACAGAGCATAGCTTCCTGCGGGAAAAGCAAGCGAACCGAGACCCTGGACTGAGGCCAACACGATGTTGGTCACAAAGGCGTTGCCACAGGACGTGGCGTACTTAGCCTTTGTTCCTTTGTTCCACTGAAGCGGCTCGGTGCTTGCCCGCGGAAAGCGTCCGCCTGGAGTGCAATGTGCAGTTAAGTACAGATTTTTGCGTAGCGCCTTATTTATTAAAGGAGATTATCCAAATGAAACGGATAGCTATTATTTTAGTTGTCGTCATAGTTGGTCTATCGCTATTTTTATTCATGAACAATCAAAACCAGCTTCCACAACAATTTTTACAAATTTCGCATCGAGGAGCCTCTGCTTATGAATTAGAACATTCGCTAGCCGCTTATGAGTTAGCTCTTGCTCAAGGGACTGATTACTTAGAGGTGGATGTTCAGCTAACCAAGGATGGACAGTTAGTTGTAGTTCATGATGATGTTCCTACCTTTGGGGATGGACGGCGCGTTGAACACTATTTATTTAGCGAACTGCAACAGGCCCATAGAGCGGATTACGGTGTTCCATTATTAACGGTAGAGGATGCATTTCAGACATTTCCATTTGCAAAATTTTATATTGAAACTAAATCCAATAGCAAAGACCTCAACGAAAAGCTACTACGTTTAATCGAGCAATATCATTTAGAAGATTCTACTATTATTCAATCCTTTCATAAAGGTAGTCTTAAGTGGTTTCGAAAGAACAATGATTCCATTCCGCTTATTCAACTACTATCTAAAATAGAGACTGCTAGATTGAGCCGATTAGACTTGTTTTTTATTAAACGCTATGCAGATGGCGTTGGGGTAAACGATGCAGTATTTAAGCTTGAAGACGTGGAGAAAATTCACCGAACGCAGTTGAAAGTTCATGTATATACGGTGGATGATGCTGAGCGAATGAGAGAACTAATAGAAGCTGAAGTAGATGGAATTTTTACGAATCGGCCGGATGTGCTACACCGTTTGATTGAAGGAACAGTATATTAAATAAAACATTAAAAGATAAACGATTTTTCTGCAGAAGTTTTTACACATTGCCCATAGTAGAAAGTCAGTAAAATCAACGCATTGCGAATTACTCTTTTCAAATAAATTTATTCTTTTTCAAACGCTATCGGCACGTTATACATCAAAGACCACCCATTACGGAGTGGTCTTTTTCTGAGATATTTAACTGGAGCACTCGTTATTTTAAAAATGCAAAATCTTAACTATTGGTTATCATCTTGTTGATCATTTTGATTATCATTTTGATTTTGATCTTCTTGTTGTTCAGAAGGTTCTTCAGTTGGATCTGGCTCCTGTTCATCATTAGGTGTACCACATCCGAACAATAATCCAATAGATAGTATTGCTGTAAACGTACCTAATATCCTTTTTTTCATGTATTCACCTCATTCTAAGGAAATTTTATTCACCATTATTATTGTCTATATTTTTATTACGTATACGGTATAAGCAGCAGACCGAGTTAGATTTAAATAAAAGTAAGAAAATTGAACAAAATAGACCTTAAAACTTCTATCAAAAGTTTCATTGTAACTATAGAATATTTTGCAAGTCTAAATGAAACTTGCAATGTAAGTACTTAAATATAGATCTACGTCAAGATTTCAGACAAACTTCAGTTAACTTTTTTAATGCGCAACTTCCATTTTGCAGATTAGCTGCATCATAAATTCTTTGGATGTTACAGCAACAAAGACCTGTTCATGTTCTTTTGCCCTACCCTTCCTCCCCTTTGATGAATAGAATAATGAGGAAAGGAGGTGTTTTTATGGGGTACTCTGGAAATGTAGGCAGTTATAATTGTAATTACGGAGACAATAATTATGGCTATGGTTCAACATTCGTCCTAATCGTTGTCCTATTCATTCTTCTAATTATTGTCGGCGCTACTTTCATGCATAAAGGGTATTAACGTTTCTATTGTTTTAGTGTAAAAAATTAGGCTATATCTTCTATTTAGATTGTATGTTAATGGATATGGATAAAGTTTTCACCATTGTCCTAGATGTTTCTAAAATCAAATAGCCTCCAAAATCTCTTTCGTAAGCTATAACCCCATTGTAATTGTAGTGTAAAGCTAATTTATCCCCACACCTCTTGGGTTATTATTTTGGGTCATTTTGTATAGGAAGTGATCCTTTTTCTCCCTTTACTGAACAATATCTATAAATTACCCAATAAAACTTTCTGCATACTCGAGCGTCATGCCTTCGATAAATTACTTGTAGACAATTTGATTTTCTAATCCACCGAAGGAAGGTAATCCCGTATTCAAATAACACAAATAAACATGCAGCGCCTCCCGGTATTATAAAGCAATTTTAGCCAAGCGTTCGAAGGTTTGTATGAAGCCAGCATCCCAAGCGTTGGGCACGTAATACAAGAGATTGGGCGGTACGCGAACAAGTGGCGTTAAATCAGGTACGTGAGGAAGAACAGAAGGCTTCATTACGGAAAACTTGATGTCCATTTATCCTGGTGGTATGGATCAAAAGAACGCTTTTCCCTTTTGATCCACATCACCAGGCGGGCAAACGCAGTGCGCTTAGCTTGAAAAGATATGTGGCAAGAGCAGGATAAAAAATAAGAGCACTATATCTACTACATGCGACAACTATATTGACAAACACCGTGTCCTTACTTATGTGGATGAGAAAGTTATACTTTCTTATTCACTAAAAAAAGCGACTAACACCAAAGTTGGCATTAGTCGCTGTTAATTTTGCAGGAAGGCTCGGATTACCCGATAGACCCTTCCATCTCGAATTTGAATAATTTTGAAAATAATAATAGATTAAATCACATGGAAAAAGGCTTTAAATCAATGTTTTTAATAATATATTCGTCAAAATCCATCATACAAAATCAAACGAATTTGGCACGTGCTGAATTCGCATGAAATAAGGGTTTTGAAAAACATGAATTCACTGAATGGGAACTGTGAGTTCTTTTCATTTTACTCATAAATTTTCAGGTACTTTTGTGTGTCTTATTAAATTAACGCACCCCGTTAGTTGCACAAGGACTATCCTATTAATTGTACAATTGAATCGTATTGTTCATTATCTATTCTAATTCCTTTGAATTTCCCGAATCACTCTATAAACTATTAAAGCCATAGTAGTGTTTTTATTCTTCCTATCGGTAAAAAAGGCTAAAGACAACCATTTTTCCATGTTCTTCATGGTGTGTTTGCCCATACTTTTTTCGTTGAAAATCATAACCTATTTAAGTAACCAAAAAAATGGAGGAATATGACTATGACAATAATAACAAAAAAAGAATTTATTTATACAATTCGTAAAGGGGATACTCTTACTTCGATTGCAAAGAGATTTGGAAGCTCTGGAGATGCAATCGCACAAGCCAACCACTTAATGCCACCCGTTACAGACCCTAACCTTATCTTTCCAGGGAATGTACTTGTAGTTCCCAGCCTTTCAGTTTCAGGAAAAGCATCCTATGTTGTAAAATCTGGTGACACTGTCAGTGGAATTGCTTTGAGATTTAGCACATTTACTGATTTAGTTTCAGGTATCAATAACTTGACTAACCCTAACCTAATTATTCCTGATCAACAGTTACTGGTTCCTGTTTTTATCTATGAAATTAAATTGGGGGATACGCTATCTGCTATTTCGAGCAGATTTGGAATTCCACTTTCAAGAATCATTAAAGCAAATCAGGGGCGCCCGGGTTTTCAGAAAGACCTTATTTGGCCGAAGTTTCATTTGATTATCCCCCTGCCGACATCCAAAAATATTGTTGTATGGACTCCTCTTCCTGGGACAAAGATTGCTAGCGGGCAACGCGTAAAAGGACAAGCAAGAGCATTCGAAGCGGCTCTTAATCATGAACTAAGAGATGCAAATGGAGTTATTGTTTCAAATGAGGGCTTTATAACAGCCGATGCAGGAGCCCCTGTGTATGGAAATTTCAGCAGCACGTTGCCCTTTGACAGAAAACCTACATCAACAACAGGGGAACTTCACGTTTTTACTAGAAGCGCTAAAGATGGAAGTATCCAAGATCTTGTAAAAATAAAAGTTCTTTTTAAATAAAATAAGTACCCTGCTTACCCAACAATCATTTGGCTATTCTTGATTTTTTTCAATTCGGGAAAGCCTTTATTTTCACACATTCGCCTAACTTAGTGCGCAATATTTGTCAAATGCACATTAATGAAGTGTTGTTCCTTCTTACACTAACCTGACTCTTTAGTTCAATAACAATTATTTCAAATTGCGAAAAAATTTACAACATTTTCTTTCAAGTATTTGGCCCTTTTAGTTGAAGAACAAAAACGCTAGCACCTCTTTATACACGACCCAAGTGGACTTATTCGCTTGGGTTATTTCTCGTTTGAAACATTTCACCGTTACATTTCGGGCATTCCAGAGATACTTCTTCTCCCTGTTTTTTATCCACCATAAATTTACCAATTAAATAAGCAGGTACCTCATCGATTTCATGACATTTTGTGCATACGAAAGAAACCAGCTCGATTGGTTCATTTAAACCAAATGGATCCTTCTCAAATGCTTCAATCATTCGTTGGCGGTATGATTTTTTCTTCGGTACTTTCCCAAATAAAAGTGATAGTTGTTTTGTACGCACAAATTCATACAAAACCATAGCTTGATTCGTTTTTCATAGCTTCTCCTACTTTATAACCCAAAACGCCCAACCATTCGAAAATGCTTGGGCGGGATGTACTGAAGTAAATTGAATAGAAAACGATAATTCGGTTGTTTCGTTACCACTTTCTTTCCCGTTCGATGATCTTCATACCAAAATGTCACATGTGTCTTGTCGTATCCTTGAATGCGATATTCCGCAATCGCTGGACGCGCTAAATAACGACCAATATATTTCGCTGCCTTCTTCGCATTCTGCATCTTTTTTTCAGCATTCACATAAAAAAACTTTCGTATAGCGTCTATATAAATCATTAATTAATTTTTGAACAGCCGTGTTATTGGGAAACCACCTTTTCATCGAGTCCATCACAATTTTCTGCCAAGACTTCTGTAAATATTCATAAGAAATAAATGTTAGTGGTTTCCAATCATTTGAAGAATCCATTCCACCTTCTGTCACAAGTACATGAATATGTGGATTGAACTTTAAATCTCGTCCGAATGTGTGAATGATTGTAATAATACCAGGCTTGATTTGAAGCTGTTTATTTCTACGCTCATAGTAATAATCAAACACTTGCGCAACTAATTAACTGAATTCGTTTAACTTTTTTCGATCTAGAAAAAATACATTTCGTATTTCTTCTGGAATCGTAAACACCATATGACGATGTGGCACATTGAAAACAGGCTCCTGTTGTTTATCTGACCAATCATCCGTATATTTTTTTCGCATTTATTACAAAAACGGCTTTTACAAGAGAAGTAAACAAAAACGGGTTTTGAACCACCAGGACAACCAAGACATTCATAACGTATGTGCCCCATATCTTTTGAACCGCATCGAATGGTTTTTTGAACTGTTTCTAAAATATCTTGACGATAAGCTGCAGGAAATGCCTCTTGGTTCATCCGCCAAAATCCATCAAAATGATCGTTTAACATTCGTTTGATAATTCCTCGATGATCAAATTGCATTTCCAACACCTCCATCATTAATGTTATTTTACACCAAAGTTATCCCCAGGCTAGAATTATATTATTTCCTTTACAATAAAAAAGCGACTAACACCAAAGTTGGCATTAGTCACTGTTAATTTTGTTGTAAGGTTTGGATTACCCGATAGAACCTTCCATCTCAAACTTGATAAGACGGTTCATTTCTACTGCGTATTCCATTGGAAGTTCTTTCGTGAATGGTTCAATGAAGCCCATTACGATCATTTCAGTTGCTTCTTGTTCAGAAATACCACGAGACATTAGATAGAATAATTGTTCTTCAGATACTTTTGAAACTTTCGCTTCGTGCTCTAAAGATACATTATCATTTAAGATCTCGTTGTATGGAATTGTATCTGATGTGGATTCGTTATCCATAATTAATGTATCGCATTCGATGTTTGCACGAGCACCAGTAGCTTTAGGGCCGAAACGTACTTGACCCATGTAAGAAACTTTACCGCCTTGTTTAGCGATTGATTTCGATACGATTGTTGAAGATGTGTTTGGTGCTAAGTGAATCATTTTCGCACCAGCATGTTGGTGTTGGCCTTTACCTGCGATTGCGATTGATAATGTCATACCACGAGCGCCTTCACCTTTAAGGATACAAGCTGGGTATTTCATCGTAAGTTTAGAACCGATGTTACCATCAATCCATTCCATTGTACCGTTTTCTTCAACAACTGTACGTTTCGTTACTAAGTTGTACACGTTATTCGCCCAGTTTTGAATTGTAGTGTAACGGCAATATGCATCTTTTTTAACGATGATTTCTACTACAGCTGAGTGTAGAGAGTTTGTTGTATAAACAGGGGCTGTACAACCTTCTACATAGTGTACAGAAGCACCTTCATCAATAATGATTAATGTACGTTCGAATTGACCCATGTTTTCAGAGTTAATACGGAAGTATGCTTGTAACGGTGTTTCCACTTTTACGCCTGGTGGTACGTAAATGAATGAACCGCCTGACCATACTGCTGAGTTAAGTGCTGAGAACTTATTATCTGAAGCTGGAATTACTGTACCCCAGTATTTTTTGAAGATGTCTTCGTTTTCACGAAGTGCTGAGTCTGTATCTTTAAATACGATCCCCAAATCTTCAAGATCTTTTTTCATGTTATGGTAAACTACTTCAGATTCGTACTGAGCAGATACACCTGCTAGATATTTTTGTTCTGCCTCAGGAATACCTAATTTATCAAATGTAGCTTTGATTTCTTCAGGTACTTCATCCCAAGATTTTTGAGTTGCTTCTGATGGTTTTACGTAATACGTAATTTCATCGAAGTTTAAAGAAGCTAGTTCTCCACCCCATTGTGGCATTGGTTTTGCATAGAAAATTTCAAGAGCCTTTAAGCGGTAGTCTAACATCCACTGTGGTTCTTTTTTCATATTTGAGATTTCACGAACGATGTCTTCAGTAAGTCCACGTTTTGAACGGAAAATTGATACGTCCTTGTCATGGAAGCCATACTTGTAATCGCCGATATCAGGCATTTTTTTAGCCATTTTTTCTCCTCCGTTCAGGTTTATTTCACTTCGTTTTGCACGCCTTTTTCCATTGCTTTCCAAGCCAATGTTGCGCATTTAATTCGTGCTGGGAATTTAGCTACACCTTGAAGTGCTTCTACATCCCCTAAATCATATTTATCTGTATCAATCTCTTCACCAAGCATCATTTTCGAGAAAAGTTCCGCTAGCTCAAGCGCTTCGTCTAATTTTTTACCTTTAACGATTTGCGTCATCATTGATGCAGAAGACATAGAAATCGAACAGCCTTCGCCGTCAAATTTCGCATTCTGCACAAGACCATCGTTAATTTGTAGTGTTAAATGGATACGGTCACCACAAGTTGGGTTATTCATATCGATTGTGACACTGTTTTCTTCTAAAGCCCCTTTGTTACGCGGGTTTTTATAATGATCCATAATAACTGAGCGGTATAGTTGATCTAAATTATTAAAAGACATCGTTAAAATACTCCTTCGCCGAACGCAATCCTGCAACTAAAGCATCGATATCCGCTTCGTCATTATACATATAGAAGCTTGCACGTGCTGTTGCTGACACAGATAACCATTTCATAAGAGGTTGAGCACAGTGATGCCCTGCACGTACGGCAATCCCACTCATATCTAGAACAGTTGCGACATCATGAGGATGCACATCATCTAAATTGAATGTTACGAGACCGCATCGTTTCATTGGATCACGTGGACCAAAGATTGTAAGACCACTAATCGTTTCTAGCTGGTCCATCGCATAACCTGCAAGCTGATGCTCATGAGCTGCGATATTATCTAGTCCAATTTCGTTTAAGAAATCGATTGCTGCACCTAAACCAACTGCACCTGCAATGATTGGTGTGCCGCCTTCAAATTTCCACGGAAGCTCTTTCCATGTTGACTCGTTTAAACCTACGAAATCAATCATTTCTCCGCCAAATTCAACTGGTTCCATGTTTTCAAGAAGCGTTTTTTTACCATATAGTACACCAATTCCAGTAGGAGCACACATTTTATGTCCTGACATTGCAAAGAAATCACAGTCTAAGTCCTGTACATCCACTTTTAAGTGTGGTGCAGCTTGTGCTCCGTCCACTACCATGATGGCACCGTTTTCGTGTGCAATTTTCGCAATTTCTTTTACTGGATTAATTGAACCTAGTACATTTGAAACATACATAACAGAAACAATTTTTGTTTTTGGCGTAATCGTCTCACGTACTGTCTCAAGAGAGATTGTCCCGTCTGCTTCGAGGTCGATATATTTTAGGACAGCGCCTTTTTCTTTTGCCAGCTGCTGCCAAGGAATAATGTTTGAGTGATGTTCCATGTAAGAAATAACAATTTCATCACCCTCGCACAAGTTTTGACGGCCATAGCCAGCAGCAACTGTGTTAAGAGACGTTGTAGTACCGCGTGTAAAGATGACTTCCTCAGTAGAAGAAGCATTAATGAATTTACGTACTTTTTCGCGTGCGCCTTCATATAAATCTGTTGCACGGTTACCTAAAGTATGAACTCCGCGATGCACGTTCGAATTGTCCAAGTTATAGTAGTTTGTTAATGCCTCGATTACTTGAACCGGCTTTTGTGACGTCGCTGCGCTATCAAGGTATACGAGCGGATGCCCATTTACTTCTTGATTCAAAATTGGGAAATAGCGTTTAATGTCTTTTAGTATCATTATCGAACTTTCCTTTCGATAACCTCCGTCAGTTGTTTTTTAACACCTTCGATTGGCAGGTTGTTTACAACTGGCGCAAGGAATCCGTGAATTACAAGGCGCTCTGCTTCTGTTTTCGAGATACCACGGCTCATTAGGTAGTAAAGTTGAATCGGGTCAACACGTCCTACAGATGCTGCGTGTCCTGCTGTTACATCATCTTCATCGATTAAAAGGATTGGGTTTGCATCGCCACGTGCTTTTTCAGAAAGCATTAATACGCGAGATTCTTGTTCTGCGTTCGCTTTTGTAGCACCGTGTTCGATTTTACCAATTCCGTTAAAGATTGTTTGTGCTGCGTCTTTCATAACGCCATGCTTCAGAATAAGACCTTCAGAGTTTTTACCCCAGTGGCGAACTTCAGTTGTGAAGTTTTGTTTTTGGTTTCCGCGTCCAACAACTACTGTTTTTGTATCAGCGAATGAACCATCCCCAATTAAATGTGTAATGTTTTCTGAAATTGTATCTGAATCGTTCATTAAACCAAGAGCCCAGTTAATTTTTGCATCACGAGCCATGTTAGCACGACGGTTTACGTATGTTGTGAAGCCTTTTGCAAGAACATCTACTGCACCGTATGTAACTTGGGCATTATCTAACGCTACTACTTCCGCAATGATGTTTGCTTGACCTTTTGATTCTTCCACAGTTGAAACATAAGTCTCTACATAAGTTACAACTGAAGATTGTTCAGCAACAACTAATACATGGTTGAATAGTGAAGCTTCTGCGTTATCGTTTACAAACACAACTTGAAGCGGTTTTTCTACGATTACGTTACGTGGTACGTATACAAATACACCACCATTAACAAGTGCCGCATGGTAAGACGTTAATTTGTGCTCATCTACTTTTACAGCAGTTGTCATGAAGTATTTTTGAACTAGATCGCTATGTTCGCGAATCGCAGTTTGAATGTCAGTGAAAATAACACCTTTTGCTTTAAGTACTTCAGAAACTTTACTAAACGCCGGTGTATTGTTGCGTTGGATATAAAGGTTTTCTTGGCCTTCTGTATCGATTAATGCTTGTACTTCTTCAGGAAGTTCCTCTAATGAAGTAAATCCTTTGCTTTCCACTGTGTGAATAGGGAAATCTAAGAAGTTCCATTTCGTAATATTTGTTTTATCAGGCGTTGGCATGGGTAGCTCAGCCGCTTTAGTAAGAGCTGCTTCACGGAAATCAGCAAACCAAGTTGGTTCGTTGTGGCTTTGCGAGAACGAGCGTACTTCTTGTGCTGATAACGCCAATTTTGTTTCAACCGTCATCTCATTCGTCCTCCTTAGTTATGCTTCTGTTCCAACAGTCTCGTCTTCAATGCCTAGCTCTTGTTTGATCCAGTCATATCCTTCAGCTTCAAGTTTTTGAGCTAATTCTTGACCACCCGATTTAACAACTTTACCTTGCATCATAACGTGTACATGGTCAGGCGTGATGTAGTTAAGTAAACGTTGGTAGTGAGTGATCATTAGGCAACCGAATCCTTCGCCGCGCATTTCATTGATTCCTTTCGATACAACTTTAAGTGCATCGATATCAAGTCCTGAGTCAATCTCATCAAGGATAGCGAATGTTGGTTTGATCATCATTAATTGAAGGATTTCGTTACGTTTCTTTTCCCCGCCAGAGAAGCCTTCATTAAGGTAACGTTGAGCCATTTCTTCTGGCATTTCTAAGAAGTCCATTGTTTTGTCTAATTCACGGATGAATTTCATTAGAGAAATTTCTTGACCTTCTTCACGACGTGCGTTGATAGCAGAACGTAAGAAGTCCGCATTTGTAACACCAGCAATTTCTGATGGATATTGCATAGCTAAGAAAAGTCCTGCTAGAGCACGCTCGTCAACTTCCATATCTAATACGTTTTCGCCATCCATTAAAACTTCACCTTGCGTTACTACGTATTTAGGATGCCCCATAATTGCAGATGCTAACGTCGATTTACCAGTACCGTTAGGACCCATAATTGCGTGGATTTCATTTGTGTTAATTGTTAGGTTTACACCTTTTAAAATCTCTTTACCGTCGATTTCAACGTGAAGATCTTTAATTTCTAAAGTTGCCATTAGATTACCTCCATAAGTTCATTGCATGGGCAAAACCATTGCTAATTTATTGTCATTACAATCTTAACTGAAAAGGGTATAGGTTGCAAACAGTTTAGAATGATTTTAATTAAAAAATCTTTCGCACATTTTGGAAATGCTAACAAGAAGTTTATTTATACGATATTAATAGGAGTTTGAATTAATTTTTCATTTTCAATTCGAAATAGATAAATGAGAATTAATTTCACTATTCTAGTTGCATTTTTTCATTAAGACTATTTACGCTACCAATTAAGGCGACATACGTAGTCCCACTGTATGTCAGCCATTGCATCATCTTGTATAAGCCCATAAATAGCCTTTTGTTTCTAAAAGGGGCACTTTAACATTTAATGGAGGCAGTCGTAAAATTGCATTATTTGCTATTAGCTCATAACCATCATTGATCCGTTCAATTTGAATAGGCAGATGAAGCTCTATAAAAAGCTGCCGCATTCGATAAATCGTATTATACAAGTTCGCTAGTGCCCTCTTTTCCTCATGATTCGGCCAAATATCATCTAAAATACTGTATTTTGATACAACCTTCCCTTCTTGGACAAGTAAATAATAAAATAGTTCTTCCGTTATTTTCGTAGGCCATTTCACTGTTTGACCATTTATACGTACTTCAGCCTCTCCATACAATTTAACTTCTAACCTTGCCTCATCTTGTTGTTTATTTACTCCATAATATTTAGAAAGTCTTTCGTCAAGTTGGCGAACCATATTTGGAGTCATTGGTTTTAGTACGTAATCTAACGCTTGTACACGAAATGCATCTACTGCGTATTGTGAGTACGCTGTGGAAAAAATAATCGGTACATCAATTCCCTCATCTACAAGTTTTTTTGCAAGCTCAATTCCAGTCATTTTAGGCATCTCGATATCTAATAAAAACGCATCTGCCTGAATTTTTGTTAGCTCTAAGGCTGCTATTGTAGGAGATGAATAGCTAGCAATCACTTGAAAGCGATGATCTTTTTCAAGAATTCGTTTGTGCAAATCTAAAATCGGTTGTTCATCCTCCACCATTGCAATTTTCCACATCGCTATTCTCCTTCATTCGGTAATTTTAATGTAATAGTTGTTCCTTCATTTGCTTTAGACTTCACTGTCAATTGTGCATTTGGGATTTCTCGTACACGGCGAAGTACATTACTAAAGCCAATGCCGCTGTTACTCATAATTTTCCCTTCCATAAGCATCCCTATCTGCTCATCAGTCATCCCAACACCGTCATCAATTACTTCAATCTGTAACATCTGAGGCAATTGTTGAATGCGAAGTGTAACATGGCCATCCCCCTCTTTTTCAAAAATCCCATGTCGGACAGCATTTTCGACAAAAGGCTGTAAAAGTAAGCTTGGCAACTCTACCTTCTTCGTATCTATCGCACGATCAATATCGATTTGTACAATTAGTCGTTCTCCAAAACGTGCTTGCTCGATTTCCACATAAGCTTGAATAATTTCCAGCTCTTTTTCCAATGTAGCTAGTGTATTTTCTTTACTCGAATTTAATATATATCGCAAATAAGTTGAAAGCATTGTTAATAAGTGTCCGGCCTTTTCACCATCTGTATAACAAAAATAAATAATACTACTAAGGGCATTATATAAAAAATGTGGTTTTATTTGTGCCTGTAAAAATGCCATTTCATGCGCCAACGCGTTGTTCATTGCCTCTTTTGTTAAAGAAATTGCAGATAGCCTAGCCATAATTGTTTCTTTTGTCGCTGGCTTCCGAACATAATCATTTGCTCCTGCATCGAAAACGAATGAAATATTCGTCGGATATTCATCAGCAACAAGCATAATAATAGGTAAATCAAAATAACTATACTTTTCTCGTATAATCCTTGTTAAAGATAAACCATCTTTATATGGCATTACTTCATCTACTAATAGAAAATTAGGCTTATATTCTTCTAATTTTGCCAAAGCAGTTTCTGCATTATGTGCTAACTGAATTGAATAATCACTACTCAGCAACGTTTGTAGAACCTCTGCGTGTGCATAATCATCCTCTACAATTAGCAGTTTAGGCAAAAGAACGTCACTTTCTAAGCTTGGTATTTGGACATTAGAAGCAAGCTGAATATTATGCTGTTCTACATATTTGGAAAACGGTAATGTAATCGTGTAACAGATGCCATTGTCGACAAAATGAACACCATAAGAACCACCCATCTGTTCAATAATGGCTTGCCCAATTGATTGTCCTGTTTCATCTGCTGCTATTTGCCTTGTATCTTCTGGTCCATTTCCTTCTACAGTAATACGAACATCTGTGTCAAGTTGAATAACGGATATGATCACATTCCCATTGACTGCATGGTGAATGGCCGTTTCAAGTATTCGGTACATAATTTGGCTTAGTTTTTGTTCATTCGCTATCACTTCTAAAGAAACATCTGCTTGCACGAATAAACGTATTTTTTCCTTTTCTATCGTGAGTGAGTGTAGGGTAATGACATGCTGGAGTATCATTTGAAGATTAATCGATGCCACATCAATTTGAAATTCCTCAAAACGAATACGTGTGAAATCCTTCAAGTCACTTACTAAATAAAGTAAGCGTTCTAATTGCTGTTCAAGTAAACGTTGCTCATCGGACGGTGTTTTGGCCGCTATTGTCCTCGATACATTTAGTGCATGATAAAGAGGCTGCTCTAACTCCTTGGTTGTTACTTCTAAAAAAGAGTCCTTTCCTATCGTTGCTTTTTCGAGTCGCTCACTGAATCGCTCCGCATCCGTTGTTCGATTAATTAATCGCATTGCGAGAAAAACGTTCATGCTTAAAATAAAGAAAAGCATTCCAATACGATTAAAAATGTTCCGTCCAGAGAAAAATAACTGATCAAAAGTACCACTAAGTGCAAACATAAATAACGAAGAAAAGATAAAAATCAACGTGATTAACTCATTTTTAGGAGCCTTTGTTTTTTTCGTAATAAATATGTAGAAAAAGCGCACGATTAAAATAACCGTGAGTAAACTCATATAGCCGAAAAAAACATATTGCTGACTTGATAATGATCGTGCAGGAAATAACAAAACCGCAATACTATACACGATTAAAGGCATCGATAAAAGGAAAACAGTCCTACGCTTAAGCACTTCTTGGACTGTATAATAAACAAAACAAATGAGCATAAAGCCATTAATAAATGTGATAAAATCCTGGAATCGGAAATAAAACTCAAAAGGTAAATTTGTAAAAAGTCTTAACAGTGTACGCTCTCCACGAGTTAACACAAGAAAAGCCAATGAGATAAAGTAAAGTGCACTATAAAAAAACGCTTTATCTTTCGTTCTAAGTAAAAATAAACTAAAGTGATAGATAGCAAAAATGAGAAAAATAAATATAACAGTACATTCTAAATTCACATCTTTATTGACATCTTTTTTAATTGTTTCTGCTATACCGATATCAATGGGGAAAACGATCCCCTGTCTTGCATTATAAAAATCTGCTACTTGGATTGTAACGATAATTGTTTTTTTTTGGGGTGTAAAATATAGCTCATACGTTGGATTACTTGGCTCTACATCTGCTTTACTAGTTCCTAATGTTCCATGAGAGGCTAGCTCCTCTCCATTCACATATAGTCGATGTGCAGACCAAATATTTCGGACCCGTAAACCAATTTCTTCGAAGTGTTCCGGTAATTCAATTTTGAGCTGATACGTACCAAATTGCACATCATCCTTCCAGGCTCCTGGTACCACTTGTGTAGAAGCATCTTCTTGAAAAACTTGAGGTGAGCTAAATTGTTCAGGTATGAATTTCCACGCACCTGAAAGCGAGACAATTTCCTCATCTAAAGTAATAGACGTTAAATCTAGCACCCCATTCTCTGCTTTAATCTTCGTTTTCCGGGTATCTTGATCATTAAATAACATAAATAAAAGTATCGTCATTGATAGGAATATAAGTATCCAACTCGTTATCTTTTTCCACAAGTTCATTCACCTCTTTTTCATCATACAGTACAAAACTCTCAAAATACTAACAAGTGTCAATTCAACCCTTTTACTATAAGTGTTAGCAAGACACATCTCGCCCAAAAATTGGGCGAGATGATGTCCTTTCTTAACCATAAAAAAATGCTGCTCGAGTTTTCCTCAAACAGCACTTTTATTTTGATGAATTATGCGTTTACTTTAACACGAGTTAAATGGTAATCAACACACACCGCCACCGCACGACCTTCTTTAATCGCCCAAACAATTAAGCTTTGGCCGCGGCGCGCATCACCTGCTGCAAAGACGCCTGGTACGTTTGTTTCAAAATCCTTCATCGATGCCTGAATACGGTTGTTAGTAACGTTGACACCGAAATGCTCCGGTAATGTTCTTTCCGTTCCTTCAAAGCCAATTGCAACAAAGACATGCTGTGCTGGCCACACTTTTTCTGTCCCTGGAAGCTCTTTAAAGTAATGGAAGCCATCATCGCCCATGATTTTTGCCATTTGAATTGTGTGTAGTTCTTTCACATCCCCATTTTTATCCGCCACGATTTTTTGTGTTTGGATGCAATACTCACGTGGATCACGGCCGTATTGTGCGTCCGCTTCCGCATAGGCATAATCTAATTTGTAAATGTTTGGATCTTTCGGCCACATTGTTTCATCCGTACGTGTTAATTCTTGCTGTGGATGCTTCCCGAATTGATACACTGATTTGCATTTTTGACGTAGTGCGGTTGCCACACAGTCCGCACCTGTATCCCCACCACCAATCACAATCACATCTTGGCCTTTGACATCTAAAGCTTTACCGTCTTTAAAGTTTGAATCGAGTAAGCTTTTTGTTGTTGCTGTTAAATAGTCCATCGCTAAATGGATATTCCCTGATTCAGCCCCCTCCATACGAAGCGTACGTTGCTTTTGCGCGCCGACACATAAAATAACTGCATCATACTGAGAACGTAACTCTTCAGCTGTAATAGCTTTACCGATTTCGGTATTGACAACAAAATTAATTCCTTCTAAGCGTAGCAAGTTTACACGACGCTCGATAAGGTCCTTTTCTAGCTTCATATTTGGAATACCGTACATTAGTAAACCGCCTAAACGATCCGAGCGTTCATATACTGTAACACTATGTCCTAGTTGATTTAGTTGATCGGCAGCTGCTAAACCTGCTGGACCTGAACCAACGATTGCGACTGTACGACCAGTGCGCTTTGCTGGAATTCGTGGCGTTACCCAGCCATTTTCAAAGCCTTTATCAATAATTGTGCGCTCAATTGATTTAATCGCTACTGCTGGATCGGTAATTGCTAGTATACAAGAGCCCTCACAAGGCGCTGGACAAACGCGCCCTGTGAATTCCGGAAAGTTATTCGTCATATGTAGACGATCAAGTGCTTCCTTCCACTGCCCTTTATACACTAAATCATTCCATTCCGGGATGACGTTATTAATTGGACAACCCGCTGCTGTACCGCGGATTTCGATACCCATATGACAGAATGGTGTGCCGCAATCCATACAGCGTGCGCCTTGCTTTTGCAAAGATTCATCTGTCAGCCTTGTCGCATACTCATTCCAACTTGAGACGCGCTCTAGTGGCGGTTGTTCTTTCATTTTTTCTCGTTTATATTCCATAAATCCAGTTGGTTTACCCATTCTAGAACCCTCCTCTTATTTAGAACAGTTATTAGCGCCAGCTTAGCAGTAACAAGGGCTAGAGCATTCGGCAAAGTGTGCTTGCACTCGCATGATGAAGGCGAAGCGACCTCGAACGGGTGGCGCAAATGCCTAGACATTACTCGAAATAAAGTAGTTATTGCTCAGCTTATTTGGAAATCGCTTGCTCTTTATTGCCGCCAGTCGTTTCTTCAAATGCTAGCATCGCTGCTAATTCATCCGTTAGCCCTTTAAGTTTATGACGCTCGATTTTTCCGATAATCACCTTATAATCGGTTGGCACTACCTTCACAAATTTCGGTACCAAGTCATTCCATTTCGCTAATACATCCAGCGCAAGAGAGCTATCGGTTTCTTCTAAATGCTTAATAATAAACTGGCGTACAGATTCGATTTCACCTTTATGTTGTAAGCGTTCGAACTCAATCATTTCCATATTACATTGCGCTTTAAATGCTGCCTCGTCTGTTGGGAGTATATATGCAATCCCACCTGACATACCAGCACCGAAGTTTTGACCCACATCGCCAAGAACAACAATGCTGCCACCTGTCATATACTCACAACCGTGGTCACCAATGCCTTCAACGACAATGTTGGCACCTGAGTTCCGAACGCCGAATCGATGCCCTGCGCGTCCGTTAATAAATGCTGAACCACTTGTTGCACCGTAAAGACATACGTTACCAGCAATTACATTTTTCTCTTGCGCCCCTTTAATCGGAGCAATCGCCACTACCTTACCACCTGATAAACCCTTACCGAAGTAATCATTTACATCGCCAACACAGCTCATTGACATCCCACGTGGAATGAAGGCACCAAAACTTTGACCTGCATGACCTGTAAATTTCAATGTAATTGTATTTTCTTCTAAGCCCGGTTCTCCGTATTTTTTCGAAATTTCACTTCCGATTATTGTTCCCATTACGCGGTTTGTATTTTTAATGTTGTATTCCAGCTCGATTTTCTTTTTTTCTACGATTGCTTGTGACACTTTTGGAAGCAACACACGGATATCGAAGCTTTCATCGATATGATGATCTTGCTGAATTTGCTTAGTACGTGTACCTTGCACCTGATGTAGAAGGGCAGATAAATCAAGCTGATTTGCTTTCCAGTGCTGTTTTGTACGCTCTGAAATTTCAAGGACATCTGTACGTCCAACCATTTCCTCTACTGTGCGGAAGCCTAAAATCGACATGTACTCACGCATTTCCTCTGCGATAAAACGCATATAGTTGACTACATGATCCGCATTCCCCATAAATTTTGCACGAAGCTCTGGATTTTGCGTTGCGACACCAACTGGGCACGTATCTAAATGACAAGCGCGCATCATAACACAACCTAAAACGATGAGCGGTGCTGTTGCAAATGCATACTCCTCCGCGCCAAGTAATGCGGCCATCACAACGTCTTTACCTGTCATTAATTTACCATCTGTTTCTAAAATAACGCGGTCACGCAGGCCATTAAGCATTAATGTTTGGTGTGCTTCTGCAAGACCTAGCTCCCACGGAAGACCTGTATGCTTGATCGACGTTTTTGGAGAAGCACCCGTCCCGCCGTCATAACCAGAAATCACGATGACATCCGCCGCACCTTTTGCTACACCAGCCGCAATGGTCCCAACACCTGCTTTTGCTACAAGCTTTACAGAAATACGAGCGTGACGGTTAGCATTTTTCAGGTCATGAATCAGCTCTGCCATATCCTCGATTGAGTAAATATCATGATGTGGAGGTGGTGAAATTAAACCTACACCAGGCGTAGAGCCGCGAACTTCTGCTACCCACGGATAGACTTTATTTCCCGGTAGCTGACCGCCTTCACCAGGTTTTGCACCTTGCGCCATTTTAATTTGCAGCTCATCGGCGTTGACTAAGTAATGCGACTTCACACCGAAACGACCCGATGCAATTTGCTTGATGGCACTGCGGCGGTTATCGCCATTTACATCTACTGTGAAGCGCGCTGGATCTTCCCCACCCTCACCAGAATTTGAACGTGCGCCTAAGCGGTTCATTGCAATGGCTAATGTTTCATGCGCTTCTTTTGATAATGAACCAAATGACATCGCACCTGATTTAAAGCGTTTCACAATTAAATCAACAGACTCCACTTCTTCTAATGGAAGACGACGCTCTGCTTTTTTAAAATCAAATAAATTACGTAGGAAGCCGATGCGTTCTTCATTCGCCATTTCTGCGTACATGCGGTAGAGGCCGTAATCATTTTTCCGTGTTGCCCACTGCAATGTATGAATTGTTTTCGGATTGAACGCATGATGCTCGCCGTCCGCACGCCACTGAAAATTACTTCCGGATTCAAGTTCCGCACGCAGTGATTCAACGGCGCTATCATGACGACGTTTTGCTTCCTCGCCAATTGTTTCTAAGCTAATACCGTCAATTTGAGATGCAGTTCCTGTAAAGTGCTCATCAATTACTGCTTTTGAAATACCGACCGCTTCAAATACTTGAGCGCCACGGTATGATTGCACTGTTGAAATCCCCATTTTCGACATTACTTTCACAACGCCATCTGCAGCACCTTTACGGAATTTTTTCACTGCATCTTTATAAGAAATTGCTAAGTGGCCATTGTCAATCGCTTCTTGAATTGTTGCGTATGCTAAGTACGGATTAATCGCATCGACACCGAAGCCAATTAGCGCTGCAAAATGATGTACTTCACGCACTTCACCGCTATTGACGAGGATGCTCACTTTCGTACGTAACCCAACACGGATTAAATATTGATGCAGTGCACTTGCTGCAAGTAATATGGGCACCGTTAGTTGGTTCGCATCTTCTTCGTAATCCGTCAGCACTACTAAAGTTTTGCCACCAATGACCGCAGCCTCTGCTTCTGCTTTAATACGATTCAACTCTTTTTCTAAATCTTCAGTAAATGAAAGGCGGATTTCAGCTACCTGGAAATGTTCTTCATTATTATTAATTAAGTTATTGTACTCTGCGTTTGTTAGTACCGGTGTATCTAACATAATACGGCGTGCATTTTCTGCCGTTGGATGAAGTAGATCACCTTCTGCACCAAGTAAGGTCATCGTAGAAGTTACGACATGCTCGCGGATAGAATCAATCGGTGGATTCGTTACTTGGGCAAATAACTGCTTAAAGTAATTGAACAGTGACTGTGGGCGCTCGGATAACACCGCAAGTGGTGAATCATTCCCCATGGAGCCAAGTGGATCCTTCCCTTCTTTAGCAAGCGGTACGATATATTTCTGCACATCTTCAAATGTGTAGCCGTTAATTTTTTGGCGTAGCGTTAAGTTCGTTACTTCCACTGCTTGTTCTTCATCCACTTGGACTTTTAACATATTGTCTTCAAGCCACTGTGCATAAGGATGTGCGCTTGCTATTTCTTCTTTTAGCTCTTCGTCTGAAATGATTTTCCCTTGTTCCAAATCAACAAGTAGCATGCGGCCTGGACTTAAACGATCTTTGTACAATACATCTTCCTCTGCCACATCTACTACACCTGTTTCAGATGAGAAGATTATATGGTCATCCTTTGTCACATAAATTCGACCAGGACGTAAGCCATTTCTGTCCAAAATCGCACCAATTTGTTTACCGTCAGTGAAGCAAATTGCTGTAGGACCATCCCACGGCTCCATTAAGCTTGAATGATATTGATAAAATGCTTTACGGTCTTCTGCAATTCGCGGGTTTTCTGTCCACGGCTTTGGAATCATCATCATTGCTGCATGGGCCGGTGTACGACCTGCTAAAACGAAAAATTCGAAGGCATTATCGAGCATAGATGAGTCCGAACCTGTTGTATCAATGATCGGTAATAGCTTTTCTAAATCATCACCAAATGCTTCGGATACAATTTGCTGCTCACGTGCGCGCATCCAGTTAATATTGCCGCGCAGTGTATTAATTTCTCCATTATGAATGATGTAACGATTAGGATGGGCACGTTTCCATGACGGGAACGTGTTTGTTGAATAGCGTGAGTGCACGAGTGCTAGTGCGGAAATGAAGCTTGCGTCTTGTAGGTCCATGTAGAAGTCACTTACTTCCTCTGGAGAAAGTAAACCTTTGAATACCATTGTTTGGCTCGACATGCTTGGGCAGTAGAATTCATAGCCTTTAGCATCTGTCCAGTGTTCTGTTTGTTTGCGGATTAAATACAGTTTACGTTCAAATGCTAATGTGTCTTTTGTGTTCGTTGCTTGAATAAATACTTGGCGTACAACAGGTGCTGTCGCTTTTGCAATATCACTCAGGTTTTCTTTATTCGTTGGAGCAGTTCTCCAGCCAATCAGTACCTGGCCTTCTTGCTCAATTAATTCGTTTATTTTTGCTTCGATTGCATGACGCTGTTGTTCATTTTCTGTGAAGAATAGCTGCCCTACACCATACTCGCCTTTTACTGGTAAATTTAACTCCCTACAGTTTAACTTGAAAAATGCATCCGGAATCTGGACCATTAAGCCGGCTCCATCGCCCGTTTTACCATCTCCTCCACGGCCAGCACGGTGCTCTAAGCGACATAACATTTCTAATCCGTTTTTTACAATTTCATGTGAAGCACGACCTTTAATATTGGCGTACATTCCGATTCCACAAGCATCGTGCTCGAACTCCGGTGAATAAAGGCCTTGCGCTTTCGGTAATTGATGAAAAGTCATTAAAATCCCCCCAAAATCTTTCAATTGCTTATTTACATTTTAAAGTTTTCGAAATAATATAAACAATATATAGTTTGGATGGAATTAATCTAAAAAATAGATAAATGGGGTGAGAACGTTGGAACTACGCCAATTACGTTACTTTGTAGAAGTGGCAGAACGCGAACATATTTCTGAAGCAGCTGAACATTTGCATGTCGCTCAATCCGCAATTAGTCGCCAAATTGCCAATTTAGAAGAAGAACTAGGTACACCACTTTTTGAGCGCATCGGCCGCAATGTCAAGCTAACGCCAGTAGGGAAAATCTTTCTTGAACATACCGTTACTGCCTTGAAGGCAATTGATTTCGCTGCCAAGCAGGTGGAAGAATTTATAGACCCGGCAAAAGGGACAATCAAGGTCGGCTTCCCAACAAGTTTAGCTAGCTATGTTTTACCAACTGTTATATCTGCATTCAAAAAGGAATACCCAGATGTGTCATTCCACTTACGTCAAGGATCCTACAAATTTTTAATTGAAGCGGTAAAAAGTCGCGAATTAAATTTAGCTTTTTTAGGCCCACTACCTCCTAAGGATGAATTAATCGATGCAACCGTACTGTTTAGTGAAAACATTCATGCGCTACTACCTGCAACACATCCATTAGCAAAAAATTCGTCGATTAATTTAATTGATTTACGCAACGATAATTTCGTTTTGTTTCCGGAAGGCTATATTTTGCATAAAGTAGCCGTTGAAGCATGTAAATCAGCAGGCTTCATCGCCAAAGTTACTTCTGAGGGTGAGGATATGGATGCACTGAAGGGGCTTGTTGCTGCAGGAATTGGAGTCACTCTATTGCCAGAGAGTTCACTATATGATTCGACACCACGTTTAACAGTGAAGGTTCCGATTGCTATGCCAAGCATTCGTCGCACAGTCGGCGTCATCTCTCCAACAAATCGCGAGCTCGCTCCATCTGAAAAAGTATTTATTGAGTTTGTTAATAATTTCTTCTCGAGACTAACACAGTTTCAGTAGGGCGTTTTAGTTAATCGACAGTTTTATTTGGTTAATAGACCGTGGGCTCCTGGTTATAGACACTCTTGCGTTGCTAATAGACAGTTCGCTTCCGGTTATAGACACTCTTGCGTTGCTAATAGACACTTCGCTTCCGGTTATCGACACTCTCGTGTTGCTAATAGAGTCTGCGCTTCTGGTTATAGACACTTTTGCGTTGTTAATAGACGCTCCACTTCCGGTTAAAGACACTCTTGCGTTGTTAATAGACGCTCCACTTCCGGTTATAGACACTCTTGCGTTGCTAATAGACAGACACTGCGCTTCTTGTTTATAGACACTCTCTTCGCATTAATAGACAAAACAAAGGACGCCTCTCATTGAGAAGCGTCCATTTTTAGTAATAATTATTTGCTTACAGGAACTACTGCCCCGCCCCATTCTTCAACGATGAAGTCTTGGATTTCTTTAGAATGTAGTACTTCAATTAACTTCACGATTGTTTCGTTGTTTTCTTCACCAGCACGTGTAGCAATTACGTTTACGTATGGAGATTCAGATCCTTCAATGGCAATAGAATCTGTAATTGGGTTAATACCTGCATCGATTGCGAAGTTTGAGTTAATTACAACTGCATCACCTTCACCATTTTTATAGTATTGAACTAAAATTTCTGGTGCAGAGCTTGCATCAATGTTTAAGTTTTTAGGGTTTTCTACAATATCTTTTAATTCAGCAGCTGTTTTATCAATACCATCTGCTAATTTAATTAAGCCTAAATTTTCAAGTAACGACAAAATACGACCTTGGTCAGAAACTGAGTTAGAAATGATAATTGTTGCGCCGTCTGGAAGTTCATCTAAAGAAGCATATTCTTGAGAGTATATCCCGATTGGCTCGATGTGAATTCCACCAGCATTAACAAAACCGTAGCCTTTTTCAGCGTTTTCAAGCTCTAAGTACGGAATATGTTGGAAATAGTTAGCATCTAATTCGCCAGACTCTAAATCTTGGTTTGGCATTATATAATCTTGATAAGGCTCGATTACTAATTCGATCCCTTGTTCAGCTAAAAGTGGTTTCGCTTGCTCTAAAATAATATCATGTAAACCATAAGAAGCACCTACAACTAATTTTGTTGGTTCAGTTGTACCTTCTGTTGCAGCTGTATCGTTTGTATCAGCTGTTTCAGTTGTTCCTTCATCATCGCTTCCACAAGCTGCTAAAGCTAATACAAGCACTGATAAAAGTAAAAATGATAATAATTTCTTCATTAAATTTCTCCCCTTCTCTATATGCTTTCTCTATGTGAACGACCTATGCCGCCGTCACCTAAACTAACGCTTGTCTGTTTTTGATGTAATCGCATCGCCAATAAACTGAAGAACGAAAACGATAGCTAATATAATAATTGTCGCCATTACGGTTACGTCAGATCGGCTACGTTGGAATCCATCAATAAATGCTGTATTCCCTAGTCCACCTGCACCAATAATACCAGCCATTGCTGTATAGCCTACAAGTGCAACCGATGTTACTGTAATACCAGAAATAAGCGCTGGCAATGATTCTGGTATTAGTACTTTCCAAATAATTGTTGATGTTTTTGCACCCATTGAGCGAGCTGCTTCAATAACACCTTTATCAATTTCACGAAGTGCGATGAGGACCATACGTGCATAGAACGGCGCCGCACCGATAATAAGCGCAGGTAATGCCGCATTTACACCACGAATCGTGCCAAGTAAAAAATTTGTAAATGGAATTAATAAAATTATAAGCACGATAAACGGAATGGAACGGAAAATATTTACGACAGATCCTGTTAAAAAATGCGCTACTTTATTTGCCCCTATTTGATTGGGACTCGTTAAAAATAGTAAAATCCCGATTGCTAGACCGAGCACAAAGGTTACACCTGTTGAAATTACAGTCATATAAAGTGTTTCATACGTCGCTTCCCACATTTTGTCCCACACGACGTTCGGAAATAATTGACTAAGCATGCTCAATCACCTCCGTTTTAATTTCATGCTGCTCAAGTATTGCTAGTGCAGCATCTATATCCGCTTGCTGTCCATCAATATGCACGAACAATGTACCGTACGGACCACTAGTTGTATGAGAAATATCACCTTGAACGATATTAATGGCAATATCAAACTGCTTAATAATTTGCGAAATGACTGGTTGCTCTGTCGTTTGTCCAACGAATGATAGCTTAATGATGTTCCCAGATTTATATTTCGCTAAAATTTGCTCTAAAGATTCTTGCGTTTCTTGTGTTGCACCTGATACTTGTGAAACGAATTTTTTCGTAATTGGTGCTTGCGGGTGTTGGAATACTTGTAGCACCTCACCTTGCTCCACTACTTGTCCAGCTTCCATAACAGCGACGCGGTGACAAATTTTACGAATAACGTGCATTTCGTGTGTGATTAGTACAATCGTTAAGCCAAGTCTTTTATTAATATCTAAAAGAAGCTCTAAAATTGAATCCGTCGTTTCCGGGTCAAGTGCAGATGTTGCTTCATCACATAAAAGTACTTCTGGGTTATTCGCTAAGGCGCGCGCAATACCGACACGCTGCTTTTGTCCTCCCGAAAGCTCTGAAGGATACGCTTTGCCGCGACCAGTAAGACCAACAAGTTCAATTAACTCTTCTACACGTTTTACACGTTCTGCTTTGGGAACACCTGCAATTTCAAGCGGGAAGGCGATGTTTTCCGCCACAGTGCGTGACCATAAAAGGTTGAAGTGTTGGAAGATCATACTAATTTTTTGACGAGCCTCGCGTAGTTTTCGTCCTGAAGCAGATGATAGCTCATTGCCACTAACTGTAACTAAGCCCTTTGTTGGCTTTTCTAAACCATTTAACAGGCGAATCATTGTACTTTTACCGGCACCACTATAACCGATAATGCCATAGATTTCTCCTTGCTTAATCGATAAGTTTACATTTTCAACAGCTGTTAAGTCGCCATTTTTCGTTTTATAAACTTTCGTAATATTTTTTAATTCAATCATTACTGTACTCCTTCTAAAAACAGCATCCTCTGCGCTGCTTTATTTTGTAAACCAAGAGTGTTAATGCGCCGGTTTACACCCGAACTGGCGAACTGACCAACATCATGTTGGCATCGAACTCGAGGGCGTGGCGATTAAACCTAGACGTAAACGAAAAAACCTTTCTACTTGAAGACATAGTAGAAAGGTTTTCGCATTTTTATACGTTCAACCGTTCTCTCATCTCTCAAAGCTTAACTTTGTGTGACTTGGCACCTTTTCATCATACATGCTGGTTGCCGGGCTTCATAGGGCACTTCCCTCCGCCTCTCTTTATAAGAGTAACGCTATTAAATTTTTTATTATGAATGTTACTTTATCACGCTATCAATTATGCGTCAAATGTTTTTTTAATATTTCATACAAAAATGGTACGGATTGAAATGCATAGATTTTATCTACGATTTCACCTCTTTGCGATATAACTAGGCAGGGCACACTTTCTATTTCAATATCATAAGCGAGCTGCTCCATATAATTTAAATTGGCTTTCCCTAATGGGAGATTTGGGAGTAATTGTTCCACAACATCCATCATTTTTGATGCAACTGCACACGTACCACACATCGGTGTATATAAATAAAAGGCAGTTAACGGCTGCTCTTGCATTTGTTGTTCCCACTTTTGTCTAGTCCATTCGTTCATCTGCTTCATCCTATACTTTTATTTGTGAACGGCAAATTTTGCTACCTCTAATAGCTGAAGTAAAATAGCACTTGGAGTTTCGGCTACTTCTATATATTGCTTCGGGATGACGAGCTGTATCGCATCAGAATAGCAACGCTTCATGAGCTTACGTAATTTCTCTCCGTTTTTATCGGCATCAAACATTGTATACAGATCGCAATGCTCATAAGGCTCGATAAGCGTGATTAAGTCTTCTTCACTAATCGTACCATTTGTACATAAAATCGTAGCGTTTTCGGCTAATAGAGGGATTATTTTCAATTTGTCCGAACGACCTTCTACGATTATACACTTTTCCACATTCATCTTCCTCCTATAGAAAGACAAATCTTGACCCAAAATAAGGTAAGATGATGTCGTTTATTATGTGATTAAGAAAGCTATAGTTGCTCAACCACGAACACAAGCATCGGAGAGTCCGAAGTGAAAGCGCTCTTAGCCTTCGCCTGAGGACAGACCGCGACCTCGAGGGGCTGGCGCTTTCGCCTAGACGTTACATTTACTTATTTAATTGTTATCCATATGGCGAAATTTTATAATTTCCTTAACAATAAAAAAAAACGCCAAACTCCTGTGACGGACTTTGGCGTTTCAAGAAATTATTCTGCGATTAACTCTTCGTATTTCTCAGCAGTCATTAACTCTTCGATTTCAGAAGGGTTAGTAAGTTCAACTACAACCATCCATGCTTGTCCATACGGAGATTCATTAACAAACTCAGGGTTATCAGAAAGTTCTTCGTTTACTTCAACGACTTTACCTGATATTGGTGCGTATAATTCTGAAACTGTTTTAACAGATTCAACACTACCAAATGGTTGGTTTAATTGAATTTCGTCGCCTACTGCTGGTAGTTCAACGAAAACGATATCGCCAAGTTCATGTTGTGCGAAATCTGTAATTCCTATACGTGCTTTGCCATCTTCAACTTTTACCCACTCATGTTCTTCTGAGTAGCGTAATTCTTTAGGTGTGTTCATCAAAACCCCTCCATATCATATGTAGTACATTCATGTTCAGTGTGCCATATTTCGTTCGGAAATTCAATACAATACGTTGTTTATTTCCATGATTCTAAGAAGTCAGACTCCTTAAATCCTAATGTTACTTTTTTTCCATCTGTTACAATTGGACGCTTAATTAGCATACCATCCGATGCTAGTAGAGAAATTTGCTCTTCTTCAGACATATGTATTAGTTTGTCCTTTAACCCTAATTCTTTATACTTGTTACCAGAAGTATTAAAAAACTTTTTCAGCGGCAAGCCACTTGCTTCATAATATGATTTTAGTTGTTCTTTAGATGGCGTTTGTTCTACTATGTGAACCGCCTCATAAACAATGCCATTAGCATCTAACCATTTTTGTGCTTTTTTGCATGTCGTACATTTTGGATATTGAATAAATTGTAATGTCATAAAATGTCCCCCTTTTATACGAATCGTTTCTTTTCATTGTAATCGAAAACGAATATCCAATGCAAAAAGATGCTGCTGCCGACCTAAAATAAAACCTAAGCGCGGCGCCCCGCACTTAGGTTGATCGTTCTTATTACACCACAAACTTCTCTGCTTTAATTAGTTTTGCACCTGTCGCTTCTCTTTCGGTGCAGAAATACACTGTCTTCATATACAGATCTTTCTTTTGTAGTAATTAAATCTTAAACCACAAACTTCTCTGCTTCAATAAGTTTCGCAGCTGCTTCACGTTTTTTCGGAATTAAGTTGTATGGGTTGTTACGTGTTAATTTACGTAGTGCTGATAAGATCATACGGCCAGCATCACCTTCAACTGAAGCTAGTAATGTATCTTTCGCTTCTTTTTCGATTTCTGAAAATGCTTCTTGTGTGAAGATTTGAGTGTAAAGAATTTTTTGTTGTGATTTTTCAACACCATCGCGAGCAATCGCTTTTTGCGTACGAATTACAGCTGATTCCATTGCGTATAATTGGTTCGCAATGTTCGCGATGTTCACAAGTACTTCTTGCTCTGCATCTAGTTTTGCTCCGAACGCCTGTGCAGCAGCACCAGCAGCTAATACAGCAATTTTCTTCGCATTTTTCACAAGGTATAATTCTTGCGCTAATGGCTCATCACCAATTTCTTCAGGCATTAACATTAGGAGCTCTGCTTGTAATTGGTGTGCTACTTGTAGAAGTGGTAACTCGCCTTTTAGAGCTTTCTTCATAAATGTACCAGGAACAATCATACGGTTAATTTCATTTGTGCCTTCGAAAATACGGTTAATACGAGAGTCGCGGTAAATACGCTCTACTTCGTACTCTGCCATGAAGCCGTAACCACCATGCAATTGTACTGCTTCGTCTGCCACATAGTCTAATGTTTCAGAACCGACTACTTTTGCAATTGAACATTCAATCGCATATTCAGCAATAGCACCCGCAATTTTTTGGCCGTCTTTTTGCTCCTCAAGAGACAACTGGCTTAAGCGGTCCTCGAAGTAACCGACAGTACGATAGTTTAAAGACTCTGAAGCATAAATATGTGATGCCATTGTCGCTAACTTTTCTTTCGTTAAGTTGAATCCCGAAAGTGGCGTTTTGAACTGCTGACGTTGCTTTGTATATTTAACCGCTAGCTCGAATGCACGTTTAGATGCACCGACAGTACCTATTCCTAACTTATACCGACCTATGTTTAAAATGTTGAATGCGATAATATGACCGCGACCGATTTCACCAAGTAAGTTTTCAACTGGCACTTGTGCGTCTTGTAAAATTAAAGTACGAGTAGAAGATGATTTAATGCCCATTTTCTTCTCTTCTGCTCCTACTGATACGCCGTCGAATTTGCGGTCAACGATGAATGCAGTGAATTTATCGCCATCGATTTTTGCGTATACTACGAATACATCCGCAAATCCTGCGTTTGTAATCCATTGTTTTTCACCATTTAATACATAGTGAGTACCTGCTGCATTTAATTTGGCCACTGTTTTTGCACCTAAAGCGTCAGAACCTGAACCTGGCTCAGTTAATGCATACGCAGCGATTAATTCGCCAGAAGCTAACTTTGGTAAGTAGCGTTTCTTTTGCTCTTCGTTACCGAAAAGAACGATTGGTAAAGAACCGATTCCTACGTGTGCACCATGAGTAATTGAGAATCCACCTGCTGGAGACAATTTTTCAGCGATTAAAGCGGAAGAAATTTTGTCTAAAGCTAAACCTTCATATTCTTCTGGAACATCCGCCGCAAGTAATCCTAGTTCACCAGCAATTTTTAATAAGCGTACGGAGTGATCGAATTCATGGTTCTCAAGGTTTTCTACAACAGGTAATACTTCGTTATTTACGTAATCCTCTGTTGTTTTGGCGATCATTTTTTGCTCATCGGTGAAATCCTCTGGCGTGAATACGCGTTCGATTTCTACGTCCTCGATTAAGAAAGCGCCGCCTTTAATAATGTTTGAAGTTTGTTCCATATTAAATTCCTCCCCTAAGGTAATTGTTCGGAAACGCTTAGACACTTCTGACAAAAGCAGCGTTTAAACTTTTGTCTATGAAACTTACAAATTTATTGCTAAGCTACGGAATTGTGCATGGATACACTGACCTTTGCTTTGGTGACGAATTTGGAAGCATCAAAAAACTCGTGACCGCAAACTAATCTTCCTCTTACAGTACTTCGAATACACCAGCAGCACCCATACCGCCGCCGATACACATTGTTACTACACCGTATTTACCGCCACGACGTCTTAACTCATTGATCAATTTTAGTGTTAAAATGGCACCTGTTGCTCCTAGTGGATGGCCAAGTGCGATTGCGCCGCCATTTACATTCACTTTTTCTACGTCGATGGCTAAATGGCGAACAACTTGTAGTGATTGTGATGCGAACGCTTCGTTAATTTCCCATAAATCGATGTCGCCTTGTGTAAGACCTGCGATTTCAAGTGCTTTGGGAATCGCTACGATTGGGCCAATTCCCATTACTTCTGGTGGTACGCCGCCAACTGCAAAGCCTAAAAACTTGGCTAATGGTTTTAATCCTTGTGCTTCAGCTTCTTCACGGTCCATCACAAGTACAGCTGCTGCACCGTCTGAAGTTTGAGAGGAGTTACCTGCTGTTACAGAACCTTTCACGTTGAACGCTGGGCGTAATTTCGCTAAGCCTTCAATTGAAGTACCAGGTCGTACCCCTTCATCAGTATCGAACGTAAACTTCTTCTCTTGTAATTTATTATTCTTGTCTACGTAATACTCAATAACTTCAACCGGTACAATTTCGTCTTTAAATTTTCCTTCGCGAATGGCTTTTTCTGCTAATTCATGAGAACGAACTGCAAATGCATCTTGATCTTCTCGGCTTACTTTATAGCGATTTGCTACCTCCTCAGCAGTGTGACCCATTCCGATATAGTATTGCGGTGCTTCTTCAGCAAGTTTTGGATTTAAACGAACTGTGTTACCAGTCATCGGAATCATACTCATTGATTCTGTACCACCTGCAATTATTGCTTTTGAATGACCAAGCATAATACGTTCAGCAGCATATGCAATTGTTTGTAAACCTGATGAACAGAAACGGTTTATTGTAAGTGCTGGTGTTGTATCCGGCAGTCCAGCTAAAGCACCAATATTACGCGCTACATTCATTCCTTGCTCTGCTTCGGGCATTGCACAGCCTATAATTAAATCATCAATCGGACCTTCATAGCCCGCTCTTTTAAGTGTTTCCTTTACTACTAGCGCACCAAAATCATCTGGGCGAACTGTTGCAAGTGAACCTTTTTTTGCTCGACCAATTGGCGTTCTTGCTCCTGCCACAATTACAGCTTCACGCATATTAATGTATCCCCCTTATCGTATGCTAGCGACGTTTTGTAACTAGCTATAAATTGTTCTATTAAGTTGGCTCTACACCAAAATCTGAACTTGACAGCACATTCCACTCCAGGCGGACGCTTTCCGCGGGCGTGGCTTGAGCCTCCTCGGGCCAACACGATGTTGGTCACGAAGGCGTTGCCACAGGACGTGGCGTTCTTAGCCTTCGTTCCTAAACGTTCGTGCGGGGTCTCAAGGCTCACGCTTTTCCCGCAGGAAGCTTTGCTCTGTAGCGAAAGGCGAATGCCGTCAGCTACACTCGCCGCCCTCCGTTCCATGTGCCTATAAAGTAGTACACTTTCTTTTATAGTAAAGGACATATTTTGGTAAAGACCCATTAAGTTACAAGCAAATTTACCGTCCAAATTTTGAATCGTTCTGACCTTATACGGTTCAAAATCGATGACATCCGCCAGAGACCAAGACTTTCCTGAGTAGACATCTAGCCTGTTGAAGAAAGTCCCTTTAGTTACGTAATGGTTTACCTTTTACAAGCATTTGCTGCATACGCAATTGTGATTTTTGATCTGCTACTAGTTGTAAAAATGCGTCTTTTTCTAAGCCTAATAAATACTCTTCAGACACTTCTGTTCCGTATGGTACTAAACCACCTGCGATAACATACGCTAATTTCTTCGCGATTTTCAGGTCATGATCGCTAATCATACCTGAATTGTAAAGGCCTTGTGCTCCTAAAAGTAATGTTCCATAACCTGGTGCTCCAACAACTTTTACTGGCTTCTTCACTGGTGGCACATACCCCGCGTCATGTAGCGCAATCGCAGCTTGTTTTGCATCGAAAATTAAGTGATCAGAGTTCACCGACACGCCGTCTGCAAAGTTTAAGAAGTTGGTTTCACGGGCTTCTTCACCAGAACCTGATACTTTTGCCATTGCAATTGTTTCAAATACTTTATTTGCAATGTTTTGATAGTCTATTTCAACACCATTTGGTAAACCTTTAATGAATTTTTCGTAAAGACCAATGTTACCTCCACCGCCTGGAATTAAGCCTACACCTACTTCAACTAAACCCATATACGTTTCTGCTGATGCTTGAATGTGAGCAGCTGGTAAACATACTTCCGCGCCGCCACCTAAAGTCATTGAAAATGGTGCCGCGACAACTGGCTTCACACTGTATTTAATACGACGCATCGCTTGTTGGAATGATTTAATAACAAAATCAAGTTCAAAAATATTGTCGTCTTGCGCTTCCATTAGGATCATACCGAGGTTAGCTCCAACACAGAAGTTTTTACCTTGATTACCGATTACAAGCCCTTTGAAGTTTTTCTCTACTTCATCAATTGCGAAATTAATCATTTGGATAATGTCTAAACCGATCGCATTTGATTGTGAATGGAATTCTAAAAGTGCTACCCCGTCACCTAAATCTACTAAACTCGCACCTGCATTTGATTTAATAACTCCGTTTTTCTTTTTATAGCGTTTTAAGTCAATCGCTTTTTCGTTCACAGGTACTTTCACATATTCAGTGCCATTGAAGTAAACAAGATCACCATCAATTTCTGTGTAGAATGTTGAGTAGCCTTTTGCAAGTAAATCTTTTGCAAACGCAGGTACTTCGCGGCCCTCTGCTTCCATTTTAGCAATGGATTTTTCTACACCGATTGCATCCCATAGTTCAAAAGGACCTTGCTGCCAGCCGAAGCCCCATTTCATTGCGTTATCGATTGCAACAATATCATCTGCAATTTCTCCGTTTAATTGTGCAGAGTAAATTAATGTTGGTGCAAAAATATTCCACAATAGTTCTCCAGCGCGGTCATTTGCATACACTAATGTTTTTACTTTGTTTGCTAAGCCTTTTGTCTGTTTTGCCAGCTCAACTGAAGGCGTTTGCAGTTTTTTTGTTGGACCGTATTGAAGTGTGGATAAGTTCAGCTCATGAATTTCTTTTCCTTGTTTAAGGAAGAAACCTTGGCCAGACTTTGCACCTAACCAACCGTTTTCAATCATTTTATTTAAAATTGGTGATTCTTCAAACACTGCCTGTTCTTCACCAGTTGTTTGGTCATAAACGTTTTTCGCAACGTGTGCGAATGTATCTAAGCCCACTACATCAAGCGTACGGAATGTTGCTGATTTTGGACGGCCAATTAGTGGACCTGTTACCGAATCCACTTCGCCTACTGAATAGTTACGGGCAACCATTTCTTGCATGGTTACTAGTAGTCCGTAAGTTCCAATACGGTTTGCGATGAAGTTCGGTGTATCTTTTGCAATTACAACACCTTTCCCTAGCACATTTTCACCGAAAGTTTGCATGAAATCTACAACTTCTAGTTTCGTTGTTATTGCAGGGATTACTTCTAAAAGTTTTAAATAACGTGGCGGGTTGAAGAAGTGTGTTCCAAGGAAATGCTTTTGGAAATCTTCCGAACGCCCTTCAGCCATTGCGTTAATACTAACGCCAGAAGTATTTGAAGAAATGATTGTGCCTGGTCTACGCACCGTATCGATTTTTTCAAATAATCCTTTTTTGATTTCTAAGTTTTCTACAATAACTTCTATGATCCAATCTACATCCTTTAGCTTTACTAAATCATCTTCAAAGTTACCTGCAGTAATTAATGCTAAGTTTTTCTTGGCAGCTAATGGTGCTGGCTTTTGTTTTAGCAGCTTTTGCAATGCTCCGTTTGAAAAACGATTGCGGACTGCAGACGATTCGAGCGTTAACCCCTTCGCTTCCTCATCCTTTGTTAGCTCTTTTGGTGCGATATCTAATAATAATGTTGAAATACCAATATTTGCTAAGTGAGCAGCAATTCCTGACCCCATTACCCCTGAACCTAAAACGGCTGCTTTTTGAATTTTGTAAGACACGAGCAATTCCCCCTTCTTCCCTCTTTGAATGAATAGTCATTCATTTTTGAACGAAAAAAAACTTGAAACAGCTTTTCTGTTCTTAGTGTAGTATAATTTGTCAATTTTATCAATCTTTTTTAACGCAATTTTCTATAATTTTATTATACTGCTTTAATAATAATAGGTTCATCTGTTATTTCAATGAGTAATCATTCAGTAAGTCAATTTCCTTTTCTGTGTCGACCAAAATGTGTAAAATAGTGTTAAGGAGTGTGATTAATCATGCAAGAAATTACTACATTAGAACAATTTAATGAAATTACAGGCACAGAAAAATCAGTTGTTATTAAATTTTTCGCAGGCTGGTGCCCAGACTGTACACGTATGGACATGTTTATTGATCCAATTATTGAAGAATACACACAGTACGATTGGTACTCAATCAACCGCGACAACTTCCCAGAGCTAGCTGAAAAGTATCAAGTAATGGGTATCCCATCACTATTAATTTTCAAAAACGGTGAAAAACTTGCTCACTTACATAGTGCAAATGCAAAATCACCTGCACAAGTAACAGAGTTTTTAGACGCACAAGTATAATAAAAAATGGGCCGCAAAGTGCGCGCCCGTTTTTTTATTGTTTAACTGCCTGTTCAAGTGAATTCAGATTATAATAGTAGGTTTTTTGGAAAAATTCTTCACTATAGCTTAGTCGGAAATTCCCCCCTAAAAATTCTACCGATAGGAAATCTTGTAGCCAAGCTGGACCTTCCACATGATTTTCTATAAAGGTATGAATTAGCTTTCCATCTTTCACCGTCACAATTTGCCCGTTTTCCCCTTCTAAAAATAGCAGTTCTTCACCGATTTCTTCCCTGTTGTACATCGTACCTCCCGTATACTCCCCTGGCACTCCTTCAACATATTGATATGCATCCAACTGTTCATTATAGTACACGTAGCGAATTTGCTTATCTTCAAAGGAGCTGAAAACGATTACTTCGTCTCCATTTGAAAAGCTATGAATGCCCGCATGATAAGGTTGGTCCGCATTTTTATCATACGGACCGATATACCCCAAATCAACGATATGTTCCCCGTCTATTAAGTAAAGTTGCACATTCTCTTCTTTAATAAGCGGCCACAGTTGAACTCCATTGGGCAATTCCAACGTGCCATGCGCAACCATTAAATTATGCAGTGAGCCGTTTGGTGCCGTCTCTGCTACTGGCGCCTCCCTATAAGTAAGTGCAATCGATTTTGGCGCAACATACGGCTCATACAGAAGCCACTCTTCATACACATCTTCATACACTCGGACATCTGATTTGGAAATCATTTGTATATTTAGATCATGAATATACGTCTGACCATCTATAAGATTTTCATGCTGCATATATAACTTCGTAATTCCTTCTTCATTAGGAGGCATCATCTTTAAAATACGTAACGAAGCAAAATCCACGTTGGCGTATTTTTGAAATACTTCTTTTGGAGATGCTACCACTTCAGTAGCCGATACCTTCTCAAATGCCTCATAATCTTCCCATTCAATTGCAGTTAAATAAGCAATTGCTCCTTCTGCCTGTTGTTCTGACAATAGTTTATTAAAATAGACTTCACTAAAGCTCGCCGGTTGCTCGACAGACTGTTCACCCATTGATAAATATGAAAATGAGCCGATAAGGCCGATTACTAGTAGTACAAATACAGGCTGAAGTGCTTTTATGAAAGATTTATTGGATTTTCTTTTCTTAGAAGCTATTTTTGTCACGAGGCGATCCGTTAGCCATTGTTCCTCCCCAATGACCTCACCAATACTTTTCTTGATTTTGGAATCCTTCATAGAGCGCACTCCCATCTAATTCGACTTTTAATTTTTCTCGTCCGCGTTTCAGTCTTGTTTTTATTGTATTTACCGGGCATTGCATTAGCTCAGCTATTTCCTCAGTTGACATTTCTTTATAATAGTAGAACACAATGACTTCTCGGTATTTCACCGGCAATTTTAGCACGGCATGACCAAGCAGTTTTGACTCATCATTTTCAAGGACTAGCTGTTCTGCAGACACACTGCCTTTAAAAATAGACTGTATTTTTGTTGTGACAAAGGTATTTTTGTAGTGCCAGCTGCGTAAGTAATCATGACAGCGATTAATCGTCATCCGAAATAAATATGTTCTATACGACGAACCCCCGCGGAAATCAGTTCGCTTTTCAAACGCCTTCAACAATACGTCCTGAACAATGTCTTCTGCAATTTCTCTATTTTTCACATATGTAAAAGCAAGGCGGAGCAATTCTTCCCCGTGTATTTTAATAAATGCTTCCAGTTGTTCCGTCTGCACGTAATTCCTCCCTTATTTATCAAATTCACCTCACGTTAGACGGAGCAAAACAGCAAACCGTTTCACTATTGTTGATTTTTCCCACAAAAGTGGTAAGATAATTGAAATCTCATTTTTTGGGTATATTATAACTTAAATCTTAATGGAGGTGACTAGGATGCGAGTACTATTAAATGTGAATGGAATGTCCCAGTATAGTGCGGAAGTTCGTCCTGAGTATCAAAGTTCTGCATGTGGTCCCACAACTGCGCACGTTATTTTAAATTATTTATCCCAAGATGAAGCAATCATTAATAAAGATGTAAATGAATGGTACAAAACGCTTGGCGGCACTAAAATTGGCCTTTTCAAGTGGCGCATGATTAAAAATCTACGCAATGCACTTGGTCCTAATTGGACAATCGATAGCTGCTCTTTAACGGAAGCTATTGAACAGCTTCGAATTGGTAATCCAGTTGCCATGAAGTTCGACAATTATTTTACATTGCAGTTTTTATCAAAAATTAAGCCACTCTTCAAATATCACTGGGTTCCACTTATCGGCTATGAAATTAAGGACGATGAACTTCATTTAATTATTCATGATAACGGCGGCCGCAACCGCGAAAGTCAATTGCGCACATTCCGCTACGAAGATAATCGCCGAGTATTAAGCTTTGTAAAAATTGAACCGAAGTTTTAACACAGCAGAAGCGATCTGCTGTTTTTTTATGTTTGTGTTAAGAAATATGGCAGCTCTATTTAGTGCTTTCCTCACTCTAATAAGTTATATCCTACTTCTCCCCTCCACCCATACAAAAAGACAAGCCCATTTCTAGACTTGTCCTTCATTTATTATAGTAATGAATACAGTGAACGCGCATGCTTCGCAATTAAACGGTAACCTTTACCTTCTAAGTTCGCAAAAGTGCCGTTCTCATAATCTTCTAATCGCAAACGTTCAAGCTCAGTATCAATCTGTGCCTGACAATTAATTTCTGCAAGCTGATGAGATAGCTTCAGCATGTCTACGTTTTCACTAATTTTCGAACGTTGCCCTGGCTTCAACGTATCAAGCGCATTTAGTACACCGTCAATGGAGCCGTGATTTTGAATAAGTTGAAGTGCCGTTTTTGGACCAATCCCCTTAACACCCGGATAGCCATCGCTCGAATCGCCCATAAATGCTTTCACCTGAGCGAATTGTTTTGGTGAAATAGCATATTCCTCGACAAAACGTGCCTCTGAATATACATCATATTCTGTATACCCCTTTTTCGTAAACGCGATTGTCGTTGAAGGATTTAGCAGCTG
Source organism: Solibacillus sp. FSL H8-0538 (assembly GCF_038003525.1). NCBI lineage: Bacteria > Bacillati > Bacillota > Bacilli > Caryophanales > Caryophanaceae > Solibacillus > Solibacillus sp. FSL H8-0538. The sequence goes on from NZ_JBBOPI010000001.1 coordinate 2,949,796, forward strand.
CAGTAAATCCTTATCGCCACTAATAATCGTAATATCCGCGTCGTTCTTCCACTTCTCCACCATCGATCCGATCAAATCATCTGCCTCTAAGCCTTTAACACCGAAGTTTTTCCAGCCGATCATTTCAGATACTTCTTTTGCCATATCAAATTGCGGTAGCATTTCCTCTGGTGGTGCTGGACGGTTTGCTTTGTAGCCGTCGAATAAATCATTACGGAAAGTATGTGCCCCCATATCCCAGCATACGGCTAAATGCGTTGGCTTCATTAAGTTTTGTGCCGTTAATACGTGACGCGCGAAGCCTTGTACACCATTAGACGGCGTGCCATCCTCAAGTCGAATAAATTGGTTCATTGCGGCTGACGCGAAAAACGAACGGAATAATAGTGCCATCCCGTCTACTACTAGTAAATGTGGTTTATTTGTCATTTCATTAATTCCTCTCTCTTTAAGTCCTCCTATTATAGCAAAATATTAATTGTTCTCATTGAAATCTGTCCTCGAATATTTCTTAATACTTATACTTCCCTCGCATTTATTGACTATACGGATCCAGAAATAACATTATCACAAGACAATAATTTAACACGTATGGAACTAGCAGCTTGGATGGCTGATTTTTTCGGATTACAAGGTAGCACTTGTAGGTATCGTTTTTTGGAAACGTAAATCTACTAAATAGACAAATAAATAACCCAGATGTCCCCCAAAACTGAGGGCCATCTAGGTTTTTACGGTGCTAAGTACAGCGCAAGCATTTCAACATCTTTACTAAAAATTCGGTCTCCCGTAATTGCAGGAACTATCGCACGCACCTCCTGCCACTTTTCAAACAGCTTTGGCGCCATTAAATCCGTTCCCCGATATTCTGCTGCCTGTGCCGCACAAAAGGCCTCAATCGCTAGCACTCGCCTAACGTTTTGAATAATAGAATAAGCATGACGTGCCCCCGTTGTTCCCATACTGACATGATCCTCTTGATTGGCCGAAGACGGAATGGAATCAACCGATGCCGGGTACGCCAGCGTTTTATTTTCTGAAACTAAGCTTGCCGCACTATACTGCAAAATCATGGCGCCCGATTGCAAACCAGGCGCTGCACTTAAAAATGGTGGTAATCCTACGTTTAATGAAGGATTGACTAAACGCTCAATGCGCCGCTCGGACACATTAGCTAATTCGGACATGCCAATTTTTAAAAAGTCCATTGCAAAGGCAATCGGCTGCCCGTGGAAGTTCCCACCTGAAATAACGAGTGCCCCGTCCTCAAAAATAAGCGGATTATCCGTTGCTGCATTCATTTCAATTTCCAATTTATCTTTAACATAACCGAGCACCTGCCAGCTAGCACCATGGATTTGTGGAATGCATCGCAAGGAATACGGATCTTGCACGCGCATCTCCCCTTGAACAGTTGTCAGCTGGCTCCCTTTTAGCCATGCTCGCATACGTGTGGCAACATCACTTTGCTCCTTAAAGCCGCGCGCCTCATGCACGGCCGGGTGAAACGCATCAAGGATTCCGCGCAAGCTCTCTAACGTCATTGCCGCAATCCATTCACTAGCATACGCTAGCTTTTCCGCTTCAATATAATTGACGACGCCTTGCGCGGTCATTGCCTGTGTACCATTAATGAGAGCAAGTCCTTCTTTTGCACGAAGTTCAATCGGCTCAAGTCCTTGCTCAGCCCATACTTCATTTGCTGGCCTCTGCTGACCATTTACCACAACTTCCCCTTCACCAATAAGGGCGAGCACTAAATGCGAAAGCGGCGCTAAATCACCGGACGCACCGAGCGAACCTTGCTGAGGAATCACCGGATGAATAGACGCGTTTACCATAAATTCTAAGCGCTCTAACACCTGTAAACGAATACCTGAAAATCCTTTTAATAACGCATTTAATCGCAGCACCATCATTGCCCTAGAAACAAGCTCTGGAAATGGCTCGCCTAAACCGCACGCATGCGAACGAATTAAGTTTAACTGAAGCTCATTCACTTCCTGCTCGGCAATTTTTAAATCACTAAATTTCCCAAACCCTGTATTAATCCCGTACACCGTCTTACCTTCTCTTACAATTCGCTCAACTGCTTGACGGCTTTTTTGAACACATGCCTTTGCTTCCTCATCAATCTTGATTTTGGCACCGTCATACAAAATCGACTTCATTTGCGCAATTGTTAATGCACTACCGTTTAGTATAATCATCATTTTTCGCATCCTTTACGTAAAATGAAATTAACCTACAACTTTCACGCCCTTTTTCCATACTTCATGTACATGATTCACACCAAATATATAGTGGAGCTTTTGATAATTGGGCACATCCCATACAACTATATCTGCCTGTTTGCCTACTTCAATGGAACCAATCTTGTCCGCCATACCAATCGCACATGCCGCATTATACGTTGCCGCACACAGTGTTTCAGCTGGACTCATTCGCATAGTCATACATGCTAGGTTCATGACAAGAGGCATAGATGTCGTAGGAGAAGAGCCAGGATTACATTCTGTTGAAATCGCAACAGGCACACCTGCAGCTATCATATCTCTCGCACGTGCTGGTTGTTCCTGTAAACATAGAGCCGCAGCAGGAAGTAAGCACGCAATCACACCTGCATCTGCAAGTGCCTCAATGCCTTCATCACTTGTTTTTAATAAATGCTCTGCTGAAATCGCCCCAACTTTAGCTGCAAGTTGTGCTCCATCAGAAGCCTCCATTTCATCTGCGTGGATTTTCGGAATTAATCCGTGCGCCTTACCTGCTTCTAAAATGCGCTCGGCTTGCTCCGTTGTGAACACATCTTTTTCACAAAACACATCACAAAACTTCGCTAACTTTTCTTTGGCGATGTGGGGAATCATATCGTTCACGACTATATCAACATACGCATCTGCATCGTCCTTGTATTCTTCTGGGATGGCATGTGCCCCCATAAAAGTTGAGACAATTTCCACAGGGTGCTTTTCATTTAAGCGTTGCATTATACGTAATTGCTTCAGTTCTGTTTCTAAATTTAAGCCATATCCACTTTTACTTTCCAACGTTGTAACACCGTGCGCTAAAAAGGAATCGAGACGTAACGCGGTCGTATTGTAAATATGCTCTTCTGATAGTTCGCGTGTTTTTTGCGTTGTCGCTAAAATGCCACCCCCAGCATTTAAAATCTCCATATACCCTTTCCCCTGGATACGCATTTCGAATTCAAATTCCCTGCTGCCCCCATGCACAATATGCGTATGCGGATCAATTAATCCAGGCGTCACGATTTTACCAGTGGCATCCACAATATATGCTTCACTCGCACGTGGTGTACAAAGTGGAATTAATTCCTGCATGGTCCCAACTAGCTGAATAACTCCATCCTCAATCCAAACACTTCCACCTTCGATAATACTAAGCTCAGACATTGCCTCTTTTGTACGTGGCCCTTTATGGTCGTTTTTTAATGTAATAAGTTGTGCAGCATTTTGAATCCAAACTGATTTTGACATTTTTGCATCCCCCTTTGTATCATATGAACGATTAATCGCCTCGTAATTTTAATCCGAATCTTATATTCCATTATTAGCTATAAAATACATTTTTTCCACACGTATTTTCTTATATTCCCTAAACTAATAGGCTCATATGTTTAGAAAAGCACAGTCGCGCCTATTTGCACGCGACAAGCTGCTTGCGAAGTAAACGCTTCACGACTTTCGCCCCTGGAATAGAAGCGACCTCAAGCGTACGGCACAAATGCCTAGACATGGTTAAAAAGTTATACTTACTTAGCAAAAAAAAGATTGCTTCCAACGTGTGACATCACGCTCGAGGCAACCTTTACTTATTGCGTTCGCTTCATATCTCGAATCGCCTGGATTGACAGACGTACGAGTAAAATCGCACATAAAAACAGTCCTAAATATGCAGCTGTATTTAAATAGATCGCATAAGCGCTATGCATAAACTGCGAAATTGCAAGCAACGCGACTGAAATGATCCCAAATGTAATCCCGACGAATAATAGCACAAGCCTTGAAAATAGCTGCGTCACAAACATGGCATTTTTCTTATCGGAGAAAATGTCATGATGCAGTATGATTTTGCCGCTCTCAACCTTTTTAAAGAGTTGATCTATGCGTCGTGGTAGCTTGCTCAAATTCGGTAGTATCATTGCAAGTTCTTCTTCAATACGGTCCTTCGTCGCTAGTGGTTCCTTAAACGGCTGCTTGAGGCTTGATTTAATATAGGCGTTTGAGAAATTCTTTGCCTCACTAAAAATATCAAAATTCTCATGAATAATTCGTAGCGTCCCGTCCAATGTCACAATTGCTCGAAGTGCTACACTTACGGCTGGGTAAAAGTGCAAACCAAATTCACGGACAACGGAAAATAATGAATAAATAAGCTCATCAGTTGGAATGCGCTCAACATAAGCAATTTTCAACATAATTTGGCTGATGGCCTGCTCAATTTCCTGTCGTTCTACCTCATCTGCATTTTCCACAAGTAACGTAATCCCATCAAAAATAACTCCTGCATCATTCTGATGAATACCTACTAAAAATAACTTTAACCCTTCCTGCTGTTGGCTCGCCAGTCTCCCTACCGCACCAAAATCAAGGAGCGTCGTGGCGCCGGACCAATTATCAATATAAATATTTCCTGGATGTGGATCCGCATGAAATATCCCTGAAATGAGTGCCTGTTCTAAAAAAGAGTAAAGTAAGGTTTGCGCAAATTCATGACGATCGATATTAAAGTGCTCAAACACTTCATCACCATTTGTTACAGACTTGCCTTCCACATATTGCATGACAAGCAGATTGGCATTACTATGCTCCGCATAAACACGCGGAATATTCACTTTTAGCAAGCTTTTCTTCATCACATTTGTAACTTGTATCATATTGCGTGCCTCAATATTAAAATCAATCTCTTCGCGCAGTGCATGCGCGAAACCAACTGCTAGTTCACGGAAGCCCAAGTTTTCCGCCCACTGAGATTTACTTGAAACCCAGTTCGCAAATTCAACTAAAATACTTAAATCCTCACGCATAATATTCCTGACATCCGGTCGTAAAAGTTTCACGACAACTTGTTCATTCGTTTTACGCAAAATAGCCCTATGAACTTGACCAATAGATCCAGCTGCAAGTGGCTCTTCATTAAAATAAGAGAAAACTTCTTCGACTTTCACATTTAAATTATTCTTTAAAATGGTGTTAACCTGCTCTTTTGAAAGGGGTCGAACGTTTTTTTGTAATTTTTCTAGTTCTTCGATAAATACCGGTGAAAATAACTCTTTACGCGTTGAGAGCACCTGACCGAACTTAATAAAAATCCCGCCGCACTGTTCGAGTGTATCGCGTAGTGCTTTTGCCAATTCACGTTCATCATCACGGTACCTTGCATACTTCATCGTACGCGTAATTCCATTCGTCACAGCAATACGTAGTACTTGACGCAATCGCTTCTGCTGACGCCAATAGCTATACAAGGTTTTTATTAGGGAACGTTTTCCGGTCATTCGTTCACCGTTTTCGTTTAATTCAATCGGATCAAATAGCTCGAAAAATAAATAGAGTAGCATCGAAATTAATAACATACTCCCTATCCACAAAAGTGTTGCCACATTGACCACATTCGGCATGAGACCTTTCTCTAAATAACTCGTTTCACGTAAATACGTATACCAAAATACAAAGGTTGTAAAAGACACACTTATAACTACGGATAAAAATCGCTTCGTTAAATTAATATTCGAGCCAATTAATCGACCGCTTACGAAATAAATAATAACGGAAACGATAATTATTTGAATGATAAACGGTATACCACTCATTCACTCACATCCCTTAATTCAATGTAATAGTTAGCTTAATTTCCACATTTCCTCTAAGTGCCTTACTAATCATGCAAGTTTGCTCCGCCTTTTCACCTAAACGGTGGGCCATTTTCTCATTGCGCTCAGAACGCTCCTGCAAACTAATCGTGACATGATGAAGTATTTGTTCATAAGTAAAGACGCCATTTGTCACGTCCACGATTCCTTCCGATTGCAATTTAAGCTTGGCTTCAATTCCGCTCCGCTCAAGCATGGCCGCAAGTGAAATAATATAACATGTTGCCGCAGCTCCGAGTAACATTTCATCTGGATTAGTACCAATACCTGGTCCATCCATCTCCTCAGGAATAGAAATCTCTGTTTTTAATTTCATTGCATCTAAACTGCCGACATCATTTCTACCACCTGGCCAATTAATATTCGTAAAAAATTTGTGCTGTCCCATTAATCCTCTTCCTATCCCATTACTTTTTTGTCAGAATAATATGTTTAAATCACTATAACATGTTTAAAAGGTGTGAATACAATATACGCTTCGTCATCTATAAAACAGTCATCAAATAGCTCCACAATACTTTTCGACTAGCGCTAATTCGTAAGTTACAACAAAAAACGGTAGTTGGAATATGACTTCCAACTACCGCTGATATTATTAATACACTTAGTCCCTACTTATTTAAATAATCGAATACTGATTGCGGCCCTTGTGCTTAGACTGCTTTAGTGCCTGCTGGGCTAAATCAAATAGTTCCTCAAATTTGTTAATTGCGCCTAATTCATTATGGGCAATACCCATGCTTACTGAAAGAGGAATCACCTCATCCTCCCATATAAACGCACTTTCTTGAATATGGGTAAATAAATTAATTGCTTGATCAATTCCGCCCTCAAACGAACAATAACGCCAAAATACGGCGAACTCATCATCGCCAGCACGGGCCACAAATGCATGCTCACCTTGAAGTAACTCCTCACAGACATTCGCTAAATGCACAAGAATTTGATCGCCTACAGGATGGCCATACAATTCATTCACTGATGCAAAATAATCAATATCAATTGTTGCACAAATCACAACATGATTACATAAAGCCGCTTCCTCTAACCATGCCTTCGCTGTGTCAACTAAAAATTGCTCAGTATAGCTTCCCGTTAACTGGTCACACTGCCCTAACTCTTTTCGTTCAGTTTGACGACATGATATTATCTTCGCTTGCATACCTTTATCATGAACACGTCCACACACATGGACCCTCACCTGCTGCTCATGTAATCGCTGTTGCCTCTGCATCTTTATCACCCCAACAAAAAGTAGTCATTAAAACAATATACCTTTAATATATGATTAATAAACCTAATTTATTGTAGTTATGTAAATAAAATCTCCAAAGTCTTCTCACGTCGCAATTTTTAAGACAGTAGTTGAAATACCCTGTGCTGTAACACCATGAACGATCATTTCATTTGAGCCTTTTTCAAAAACAACACCGTTCAGTCGGCCATTTTCATATAAACTTCCGCCATCTATGCCGATTTTTTTACTGCAAGGAGAAATCCAAATTTGGCTACTTGCTTCTTCATTTAAATAAATTGTTGGTGTATGCCCAAAAACAATTGTTTCCTTTGCCATATGTGGAAACTTTGTAAATTCATCGCGAATCCATAAAAAATCCTCTTCCGAAGAAAGTGAAAAATCCTCTACATAGGGATCAATCCCCGCATGGACAAATACAAAGCCTTCCCACGAGTAATAAAATGGACAATTTTCAATAAATGATAGCAAATCCGTATGACGTTCTTTCATCATTTGTGCAATTACCGTATCTGTCGAGTGCTTCGGTAAATCAACTATTGAAAAACTCTGAATCGTTGCAGCTCCACCAACATTAAAAAAGCTATTCGCTTCAAGCTCTGGATGCTTCAGCCACTGCAAAAACATCTGTTCATGATTTCCCAGTAAAGCAACCGCAGCATGTGTTTCCGTCAGCTCCTTCACTTTTCGCAAAACATCCAAGCTTTGCGGACCACGATCTATATAATCTCCGACAAAAACGAGCTGCTCCTCGCATGGATTCCACTTCAGCAAGAGCTTCTCAAGCAATTCAAAATTCCCATGAATATCACCAATCGCAAAAACTTTCTCCATTGTGCTCACCCCTCAAAAATAAATAACCAAACCCTATCCAATATCATACTTATATGTTATTATTGCTCTATAAACAATTATATCATTAGTCGATTATTTTTTAACGGTCTTGTAGCTCAGTTGGGAGAGCACCACCTCGACAAGGTGGGGGTCGCTGGTTCGAGACCAGTCGGGACCATCCTATTGAAGAAGCCTGTAAACGTTGATAATTCAATGTTTACAGGCTTTTTTTGAGGAGAAGCATCTATCAATGGAATAACCTACATTTACCTGTTGCAGCTAATTTAAGTGTAATCGCTGAAATCAAAAAACTCTTGCCCTATATTCCGGTAAAGGTCCTTTTAGCTAAACGTAAGCTTCGTACTTCGCTCAAGCATTACTTCAATTGCATCGTGACGTTCAACGTAATCCAGGAGCTGTCCTGAAGGTAGACGCAGTTGCACGTCACTAGGTATTAACAACTTTGGAATTATGAGGATAGCTGGCTTTGTTAGCTGGACTTCCCTTCTCATAGTCGTCATATTAACCTCTAAGCCTTTATGCAGTAATAGATCGACCGTCAGCTGCTTCATCGAATCCTGTAAAAGTAGTCGCATGCCGTCCTTACTCTCAAATGCGACGCACGCTTCTTTACCTTCATAGCTACCAAACCAACTATCGCCAAAACTAAGTAATGGCACAACTGTATCGGGTAAATTTTTGGCCACTCCCAAATGTTCTTCATTTGACTCCGATTTTGTCAAAATAAATTGCTCATCATTTTCATATGTCACGACGATACGCGCTTCATTGGACTTGATGCGTGTTACCTTCTCATCGCTAAGCTTATGTAGCACTCTTGCTTCAACATCATACATATATAAATAGCCATGGTCACTATAATTGCTAAAATACAATTGCTTGTCGTGCATCGTACAAAATTGCGCACGCACCTCGAGCTCTTTTTTAAAGACTAGCTTCGATAGGTCAATTGTCGCTAACTGTGCTGTTTTCGGATGCGGAAAATAAAGTGTTCCGTCGTAAAGAGCGGCGTCATAAAGGGCCGCGAGTTTTTCGAAGCGGTCACTTGTACACGGCGGATAATGGTCCAAATCCCACTGATGGTCACGCTTGAAAAATTCGTCCGAACGTAAAAAATAACGGTAACGGATTTCGTGCGTAGCTGTTCTTGTGCCAAGATCATTCCATGTCGCATCAACATGATACCATTCACCGTCTAGCTTCACCATATTCCACGCATGTCCTAGGTCGCTTTCGCCGTCAGCCTTCCCGACAACGTAATAGCACGGAATGCCAAGCTCTTCCATCATTTTCTCAAACAACAGTGCATATGCCATACAAACGCCCTGTTTTTCATGCATGAACGTATATACCGTAAACGGCGAGCCTTGCGTCTGCATTTCATAATCATAAGCTCGAATAATGTAATCATGCACGGCAACGACTTTTTCAACATCGTTCATCGCTGTATGCGTAATTTGTTTTAGTATGTGGCGAATTTCGCCCACGACCCACTTTTCTTCCTCACGTGACATACGGTAACTGAGCGTAAATTCTATCTTCACACGGTTTTTGGATGTGGACATGTAACGCGTACTACGACTTGCACAATGCTGTGTATAAAACGGATGCTGTAAATGGCATAGGTCAAATACTTCTTCTAAAAGTGCATCCATCGATTTCGGCAATCGTCCATTCACTTGTAGCGTAAATTTGCGGTCCATCCGTTGCATATGTGCAACAACGGCTGGTAATAACTGTTTTGCTGTAATCGTCGTCGCCTTCATTCCCCCACTTGCTTGGAATTGTTGTAACGTTTCAAAATAAATGGTCATCATTTCTCCTTCATACATTTTAAAAAATTTTATATTACACTGATTTCGGTTAGTAAAGTAGAACTATCCAAACAAACGTTTAATACTCTTCAAATGATTTAGTAGCCTTTTAAATCGATTCTATATTCAACCAGTAGAATAAAAACTACCATAACTTTCCCTTTAATATACCGCAGTACTTAAAAAATGCCCAACCGTAAATTTCGCGCGCAAAATCATGAGGTGTTATCTGAATCTGGCCAAGCAAAGATTAACAATGACTTAGTATAGCCTATCCATCAAGTTAGTTGGTACCAAATGTTCACGCTAAATAAATTAGGAAAGCATTCTGTTCAACACAGAACATTTTCCTGGATTATAAACCGCCTCAGCGTCTTGTGTATGCAGGAAATTAATTGTAGTAATTATTTCAAATAATATTAAATTCTGAAAAAAGAACTTGACCTTCGGATGTTATCATACTATAATTTCGATTATTATTCTAAAAATCAAATGAGCGTTGACGAGAACATATTAAGCTAGATCTCCCTGTTGGCAGAGAATCAGTGGTTGGTGGAAACTGATACAAAGATCTATGTGAATTTCATTCTTCGAGCTTTTTTTATACTACAACTTAGAACAAGTAGTATAAAAACGGATTAAACCGTTATTTAAACCAAGTGGGAAACATGGTTTGTTTCCAATTAGGGTGGTACCGCGTGAACAGCCACGTCCCTATCGTTACAGATAGAGACGTGGCTTTTTTTGTCTTTTTCTTTGTTTTACAGAGGTTGAGACGCAATAAAAATAGATTGGATTGATTAGCATTCAAACATCAGAGCAATGGTCATCGAAGATTGGTTTTATTTTATCTGCTGCTGGATCAGCTATAGGGGTAGGCGCAATTTGGAAGCTTCCTTATGTAACTGGCGTAAGCGGGGGAGGTGCATTCTTTCTTCTATTTATTTTATTTTCTTTGTTTATAGGTTTTCCATTATTATTAGCAGAGTTTATTATTGGGAGAAGCACGCAGAAAGAAGCAGTTAGTGCTTATCGTACTTTAGCGCCAAATACAAGTTGGCATTGGGTCGGAAAGTTAGGGGTATTTACCTGTTTCCTATTGCTATCGTTCTATAGTGTAATTGGCGGTTGGATTGTTATTTATTTTGCCAAAGGTTTATTTGGTGGAATCATTAGTGAGAGCGCAGATTATGTTTCCATCTTTAACGAAACAATTGGAAATCCTGCCTTAGTTATTGGCGCACAATTTGCATTTTTAGCGATCACTGTTTTAGTCGTTGCAAAAGGGATTCAAAATGGGATTGAAAAAGTAAGTAAAATTTTGATGCCTGCCTTATTCATCCTATTTTTTGTTCTAATCATTCGCTCACTTACACTCGATAATGCGATAGAGGGTGTGAAATTCTTTTTAGCGCCTGATTTTTCAAGTATTACATCTCAAAGTATTTTGTTTGCTATGGGGCAAGCTTTCTTCTCTTTAAGTGTCGGCGTTTCCGTAATGGTGACGTATAGTTCTTATCTTTCGAAAAAAGAAAGCTTAATTCAACCGGCTATTTCGATCGTTTCCATGAATTTATTCATTGCTTTATTAGCAGGATTAGCCATCTTCCCAGCTGTATTTTCTCTAGGTTTAGAGCCTGCTGAAGGACCTGGATTATTGTTTGTTGTACTACCTGCTGTGTTTGATCAAATCATTTTCGGAGAAGCTTTCTTATTAGGATTTTTAGCATTATTTTTATTCGCCACATTAACCTCCGCCTTTTCTATGTTAGAAATCATTGTGGCATCTCTCTTGAAAGGCAAAGAGGAGCAACGTACAAAATATGCCTATATCATTGGTGTTTTAATTTTCATAGTCGGCATTCCTTCAGCATTATCGTTTAGTGTGTTTGCTGATATTTTAATCTTCTCGAAGAATATTTTTGACTCAGCAGATTATTTAGTTAGTAATATCTTAATGCCACTTGGCGTGTTTTTAATCTCGATTTTCGTACCACTAAAGATTAAGAAAAGCACTTTACGAGAGGAACTTTTACAGCATTCTCGTCTAGGAGCCACTGCATTTACTATTTGGTTCTTTATTATGAAGTACATTATTCCGCTAGTCATTATCATCGTGTTCCTTGATATTACGGGCATACTTGATAAAATCATTGGGCTTTTTTAGCTTAACACCACCTGCTATTTAAGTGCACAAATAGAAAGTGCTGAACGCAAGCAGAGTGGACTAACATAATTTTATAAGACAACATAAAACACCTCCAATTGGAGTACGTTGAAAATACGTACATAAATTCGGAGGTGTTTTTGCATGGGCAAAACAAATTATGCAGCGGATATTAAATGGGCAGTAGTAAAGGAAAAAATTACAGGTGAGTTAACAAATGAACAACTCATGATTAAATATGGTATTAAAAATAGATCACAAATTAATTCATGGATGATATGGTATAGAAACAATTAACTCTATCGATTTGACCAACCGATTGGCAAGCAATATTCCTATGGTCATGGTCCTGAGGGTCAATCAGAAACAGATAAAATGAACCGAAAAATGGCGCAGAAACTATCCAGAAGGTGTGATTGTGCATTCGGATCAAGGAAGTGTGTACACATCGTATGCGTATCAAAATTATGTGAAGGAAATGAATTTGGTAGGGAGTATGTCGCGTCGTGGGAACTGTTGGGACAATGCGGTTATTGAATCGTTTCATGCGATTTTGAAAACAGAAGAATTTCAATATGTAAAATTTAATTCGTTATCATTGGAAGAAGTACGCAAACGTGTAAACGAATATATTTTGTATTACAATGAGGAACGAATTCAAGAAAAATTAGACTACTTGACGCCAAAAGAATTTGGTCATCAAGCAGCCTAAAATAGGTGTTTTATGTGTGTCTCAAATCGTTATGTCAGTTCACTTAAAAGGATTTCTAATTATTTTCATTATTTACATTTAGCCCATATATCGGTCAAGATTGGGAATAAGCTTTTCACTAAAGTGATACCCCTCATTGATTGCGAAAATTCTTGATTGTTTTTGATTATCTTTTTTCATGCTTTTCTCGAAAGCCTTTTCTCCATGATATTGATATTTTTGCACCCAATAGTGAAGTTTACTTGCAGAAATATTTACTTCTTTTGATAGATTAGTAAAACCTTCATTTCCATTTAAGTACTGTTTTACGAGTAGTAATTTCAATTCACTTGTATATTTAGTCAATAAAAAAGCACCCCAAATTATAGACAGTGTCTAAAATTTGGGGTGCAGTTCATTTAAAGTGATAACGTTACTCCTTTTTTATAATACTCATGCATTATTTCTTTAGGAACCATACTTCCACCAGTGGCCCACATGAGATGTAAAGAATTTTTCATTTTATCCTTTAAGTTATGATTTTTTAAATACTCCTTACCTTGTTTCTCATTCCATAATTTTACTGGTCCTATTACACCTGCTAATGCAGAAGGCTCTAGGTGAATATTTTCTGTATCGGCCAAAGTGCTCAATAATTCAAATAATCCATTGTCACTTACCGTATAACTTCCGCTTAATAAAGATTCAATGATTGGACCAACGAACCCTGATGGTCTTCCGACCGCTAGACCATCTGCTGAAGTTATGTTGTCAATTCCAAAATCTTGTACAGTCACCTTATCATGTAGCCCTGTCATCAGTCCAAGTAACATACTTGGTGAATGTGTAGGTTCTGCAAAGAAGCAATGTACACAATTTTGATATATTAGTTTCAAACCATAAGCTACTCCCCCAGGTCCACCGCCCACTCCACATGGAAGATAAACAAATAGCGGATGATTTTCATCTACTATTACATTTAAATCCTCTAATTGTTGTTTTAATCTGCTTGCTGCCACTGCATAGCCTAAAAATAGATCATGAGAGTTTTCGTCATCAATGAAGTAACAATTCGGGTTGCTATACGCCTGCTTTCGCCCTTCTTTTACGGCTTCGCCATAATCTCCCGTATATTCTATAACCGTTACTCCTTTGCTTTTTAAAAGATCTTTTTTCCATTTCTTTGCATCAGCAGACATATGGACTGTTACTTTAAAGCCTAATTTGGCACTCATAATGCCTATACTCAACCCTAAGTTGCCCGTAGATCCCACTGCGATTGAGTATTGCGAAAAGAAGTTACTGAATTTTTCACTAGCAAGGATGGAATAATCATCATTTACCGTCAATAAACCATGTTTAAGAGCCAACGTTTCTGCGTGTTTCAATACTTCGTAAATACCGCCGCGTGCCTTAATGGAACCTGAAATAGGGAGATCGTTGTCGCATTTTAACAAAAATGTCCCTTCTAACGGATGCTTATACATGTTTGATAATTTTTTTTGCATCGCCGGGATGGGTACAATAGGAGATTCAATGATTCCGTTGAGGTTTCTTGTTTCAGGAAAAACTTTAGCAATGTATGGAGCAAAACGCTTTAATCTTTCTTCGGCATCTTTTATATCTTTTTCATTAAACGGAAGATAATCACCATTTTCTTGAAATGGTTCGTATTTAGGATTTGACCAAAACACTTCCTTTGTAGCAACTAACTCGTTTATTAAAGGATATTCTTTTATCCATTCTTGAATAGTTTTCATCTCTCTTCTCCTCCATAGGGATCGTACCTTTTATCGGTATCTACTTATTGCCATTTAAAACCGTGATTTTAATGTCCAGAAGTCATTTTAATACCTACAGCTCCTGCAATAATACACATAATAAATAGGGTTAATCTTAAACTTCTAGGTTCATTAAAGAAGAACATTCCTGCTAAAACACTTCCAACCGAGCCGATACCGGTCCATATTGCATAGGCAGTCCCAACTGGAAGAGAAGTTAAGGACAACGAAAGAAAATAAAAGCTTAAACTCCCCAAAAAAAGACACGTTACAGATGGGCGAAATTTTTTAAACCCGTCTGCATGTTTCAGGCTTATAACACTACCAATCTCGGCAAATCCGGCAATAAGAAGAAAAAACCAAGCCAATGAATCATCCCCTAACCTTGTATAAATCATTTCATTTTCTTTAATGTTTAGGTTGTGCTGGACTAACTTTTATTCCAATTATACCCAATATCATTAAAGCCAAAAAAAATACTTTCAATGGATTAATGGTCTCTCCCAAAAAAAGCATCCCAGTTACTACTGTTCCCACCGTTCCTAATCCAGTAAAAATGGCGTAACCAGTTCCTAAGGGAATTGAATGTAAGGCTTTTGAAAGTAAAAAGAAACTTAAGATTATAATAACTACCGTTACTATACTTGGTATAATTTTTGTGAATCCGTGTGAATATTTAAGACCGATCACCCAGACAATTTCTAAAAGTCCTGCCATTAAGATATATATCCATGCCATTTTATCGCACTCTCCTTCGGCATTGGTACTTATTTTTGAACCGAGAAGTTCTCTATATACCGGTAAATTGCATAAGCTACCCCATCTTCATTGCTTTTAAGAGTTGTCGTTGTACAAACAGCTTTTATGGTAGCTTTCGCATTTCCCATTGCTACACTGTATCCCACTTTCTCGAACATGGATAAATCATTGTTGCTGTCCCCGATGGCCATAGCCTGACCTAAGGAGCCATTTATCAAGAAAGCCAATTTTTCAAGGGCCATTCCTTTTGAAGCCCTTTTGCTTGTAATTTCAATGTTATGATCGGCAGACGAAACAACCATTAACTCATCAAAATTTTCAAATTGGTTCCATGCTTCCTCTAATTTCTTTTTATCAAACGAACATGCTAAAATATTATAAAATTCTTCCTCCTTTTTTAAGATCTCATGATAGTTTTCAACTAAAACATATCCAAACTGATCAAACTGTCTTTCCGCTACTTCAACTAATTCTTTTATATTTGAATCCAAATCTGCGCTTTTCAACCTTTGAATCTCATTATGGAAATGATCTCTACCCTTTTTAAGAGTATATATGGCTTTATTAGTAAACACTTCGTAATAATAATTCCGTTCATCTAGCCATTGGAGAATAGATTCGACACGATCTTTAGTTATCGTAATAGAAGAAATACACTCCCCATTTTTTGAATGAATGGTTGCTCCATTTGTCCCGATTACGAATGGAGAAATCCCGGCTTTTTTGCAAATTTCTTGAACATCAAAATAGGCACGCCCTGTTGAAATAACTACTTCAAAGCCTCTATCTTGGGCATATTGAATCGCCTTTATATTTTCATCACTAATTTCATTCTGGTCATTTAATAATGTTCCATCTAGATCTGTTGCAATGAGACTCATATTTTATTGCTCCTTTTAATAAATTTACTATGCTTGAATCATATTGATTTTCTCTAATTTTAAATGATTTCTCCATTCCTCTGGAAATGGTTGCTCGCAGACAATTACATCGACTTTTTCTAGAGGACAAACTTTACAAAATGTGTCGACACCAATTTTAGAGTAATCCGTTAGTAATATAACTTGCTTTGATACCTCGACCATCCTGCGTGAAACTAATGTTTCATGTAGATGATAATTACTAACCCCTCTTTGAATAGAAACGCCACCAGCTGAAATGAACGCTTTATCAATATTAAATTGATTTAACATTTGTTCAGTGAGACCGCCGCATATAGATTGCTGCTTTGGATCAATTTGTCCACCTAGTAATAGAATTTGACCTGTAAACTTATTTTGATTGAGCGATTCGGTCAACACAGACGACACAGGAAGAGAATTGGTTAAAATAGTAATGTCTCTTTTATTTTCAATACACTGCGCAAATTCAAGCATGGTTGTCCCTACATCAATGATAATCACATCTCCGTTAGAAATGAGTTCTACTGCTTTTTTGCCAACCTTAACTTTCGCTTCTTGATTCACCGTTGTACGTTTTGTAAATGGAGGTTCCTCAAATTCAAAGACTGTTTTAATCGCTCCACCGTAAACCTTCTTTAAAAGTCTCTTTTCCTCTAACATCATCAAATCGCGTCGAATCGTTTCCTCTGAAACATTAAATTGATCAACTAATTCCATGACTTTTACTTTTCCTGTTTTATTCAGTTCTTTTAAAATTTCGTTCTTTCTTTCTTCAGGTAGAACAGACATATTTCTCGCCCCGTTATCATTCATAATTTATAAAATAATACACTCTTTCTTTGGTAAAAACATTTGAACACGTGTTCCTTGTTCAAACATTGTTCCTTGATGATGAAGATAGTCTACATAGAAAGAGGACTCTTCTGTTTCTACCTCATATCTTAAAACATTCCCTATCATAGAAACATCTTTAATAACCCCTTTAATAACCCAGTTCTCTTGTAAATCCAAGCTACCCTCACCAACATGAACTAATTGTAAAACTTCAGGACGAATGGCCACTTCATTTCCTTTTAATTCTGTGCAACGAACGAGTTTACGGAACACTTCCATAGTACAAACATTGTAGTTGCCAATAAACTTTGCAACAAATGTATTGACTGGAGAAGTATAAATTTCCGATGGAGAACCGGATTGTACAACTTGTCCTTTATTCATGACAAAAATTCGATCAGACATCGTCATGGCTTCTTCTTGATCATGCGTAACAAAAATAGTTGTAATATCTAATTCTTTCTGTATTCTCTTTAATTCTTTTTGCAAACTTTTTCTAATTTTAGCATCTAATGCGCTTAAGGGCTCATCCAAAAGCAGTACTTTCGGCTCCATGACAAGCGCACGGGCAAGAGCAACCCTCTGCTGTTGTCCACCAGATAATTGATGAGGATAAGACTCTTCTTTTCCTATTAAATCCACCATCTCAATCATCTTTTTCACTCTTGATTTAATATTTTTTACTTTCTTCATTTTAAGGCCGTATGCGATATTATCAAAAACGTTCATATTCGGGAAAAGCGCATAAGACTGAAACACCATACCAACTTCACGCTGACGCGGTGATAAATTAGTAATATCTTTTCCATCGATTAAAATACTTCCTGCATCAACTTCCTCAAGTCCTGCAATGGCACGTAATAATGTACTTTTTCCGCATCCACTTTGCCCAAGAAGTGTAGCAAATTCACCTTTTTTCAAATTTATAGAAATATTATTTAAAACGACTTGATTTTCATATCCCTTAATCACTTGGTCAATAGTTACATAGCTCATTATTTTTCACCTTCTTCAGCAGTATTTTTATGACGGTTTTGTTTTTTTAAAAACGAAAGAATTCGCTTCTTATTTGACACGACACCATTTTTTTCGCTTTTTAACGTAAGTTTTAATACGGTCCCCGTTAACAGTAAAATCATTGAGTAATAAGTAATAACAATTGCACTTGTTAAGTGGCCGCTGCTGTTTAGTTTGTCTGCAAGATAAATTTGAATGGTTTCAAATCGGCCACCGACAAGCAAATTGGCCATGGCAAACTCACTAAATAAAAGAGCGACTGATAATAAAGTAGACACTAAAATTCCAGATATAATATTTGGGAACACTACTGTACGAAACGCCTGGAATTTTGTGGCACCTAGTAATTCAGCTGCATCAACCAACTGTACTGCATTAAGCGTACGAAGACTGTTACGAATACCTTGATACATAAATGGTAAAATGGTTATGAAATAAGCACCAATTAAAATCCAAGGCGTTCCGGCAATTTGAATCGGTCCATCTGAATATACCTTGATTAATCCAACAGCTCCAACAATAGGAGGAATACCATAAGGAAGCATAGCTGCTGCTTGTAGCAATCTTTCCCACTTACTGAAATATACTGTGATGATAAAAATAGTTGGTAGCATAATAACAACACTAAGACCTACAGACATGACAATTAAAAACAGCGTTCTTCGAAAAGCATCATAAAACCGTTCATCTTGAAATAATTCTAAATACCATTTCATTGTATAACTCTCAGGTAAAATAGTATGATCCCATTTACCAGCAATTGAGAATAAAAATGTTCCTATAAGTGGAATTAATAAATATATAACTAGTAATCCAACAATCACTTTATGGAAAGTTAATGAAGCTTTCATCGTAAGTCCCTCCTAATGCGGCGCATCATTCGTTCATTGAACCACATTGAACCTATCATGGTTGCTGCTAGAAGCACTCCCAACGCACTACCTAGCTGCGGCTTTAATGCAACGTCACTAGCAACTAGTGATGCAATTTGTAACGACAATAAGTTATAGTTGCTGCCGACCAATGCATAGGCTGTAGCGTAAGCTCCCATCGCATTAGCAAACAAAATACTGAATGTACCTACAATACTAGGTAAAAGAACTGGAATCCCGATGTGAAGCCAAAATGAGAATGATGACCCTCCTAATAATGAAGAGGCTTCTTTCCATTGTTTCTTAATTCCTTGATAGGAAGGATAGATAAGCATAACGGCAAGTGGAATTTGGAAATAAATATAAACGAGAATGAGACCTGTCCACGAATACAAATTAAAATCCGCAAACACTTCCCAACCAAGCTTGGCAAAAAGCAATGTAAACAATCCATTATTTCCAAGTAAAATAATATATGAAAATGAAAGGGGAATCCCCTCAAAATTCGACGTCATATTAGCAATCATCAATAGACGGTTTTGGATTTTTTGTGAGAACTTTGTAATTGAATAGGCAGCAATGACAGCAATAATGACAGAAACTACAGCAGAAAATAAGGAAATGACAAGACTATTTTGAATGGCTTGTAAGTAAAATTCACTTTTAAATATGGTGATATATTGATTAATCGTAACTTGTATTCCATCGTCTGCATAAAAACTATTTTTAATCATTGCCACTAAGGGCCCTATTTCAAACCCAATCACAAACATAATAAATGGCAGTAAAAGAGCTAATAAGTAAACTTTTTGTTTTTTTATTTTTCTCAAGACTTCTCGCTCCTCTTTGTTCTCTAACAATTGGGGAATTGGTTTAACAGTACGTTCGTTAAACCAATTCCAGCCAACCTTCATTCTTCAACTGGTAAATTCGCCCTAAAGACCTGGCAATTGATATGAAATCATTTTATCGGACGGCTCAATATTCAAAAATTCACAAACGAGCGGTGCAAAAGCTAATTGCGGAACTACATCATTGTAAACGCCAGGTTCAACTTTTGGACTAATAATGAAGAGCGGTACATCACGCTCACCATCCGTTATGCCGCCATGGTTCCCAGTTTCACTCATGCCATGATCAGATGTAATTAAAATGTGGTAGCCTTCTTTAATCCAAATTGGCAAAAGTTGTGCCAACAAGCTCCCCATTTTTAAGATTTGTTCACGATATTCTTTCGATTCTGAACCAAAAATTTCTCCTTTTACATCTACACTAAGCGGATGGATATATAAAAAGTGTGGGTCATACTTTCTGCGTAAAGCTTCTGCATCCATTAACACATGACTGTCTGGATAGTCATCATCCCAATAAAATTTTCCGTATTGAATCGGTTTGGACTCATCCTCTTGCTCACGATCTTCAATAAAATGGAATGGCGCTCGATTATACAGTTCGCTTACCCAGTAATACGATGCCGTTCCATTTCTTAAGCCATTTTCTTTCGTAAGGTGAAAGAGACTTTTCTCGGTAGATAGACGAACAGCTTGATTAGACGTAATTCCGTTCACTGATGCTGGTGTACCCGTTAGTAACACCTCATATAATGGGCGGGAAAGACTCGGCAATTCCGACTTTACTTTATAAAGTGCCGCCTGATTCGTTTCAACTAAATGTTGAATATATCCAAGAGCTTCACATGCTTTATCATATCTCATACCATCAACAACAATTGCTATTACTTTATTTGACATGGACTAACACCTCTTCTTGCCAAATTTGTGGTAACGTTTTAGCCGTTGCTTCCCACGATTTGTAATCTTCAACTGGTTTTGCATTTTTGTACTGCTCTTCTGGAACCATTTTTTCAGCTACTTCTTTCGGAAGTTCTACATCACGAATTGGACGGGCAAATCCTTTAGCTAAGTTAATTTGTCCTTCATCGCTTAAAATATATTCTCTCGTTGCCATCGCTGCATGAGGATGTTTTGCATATTTGTTAATAATTGTTGCGTAACCACTAACTACTGAACCCTCACTTGGAATGCTCACATCAAATTGATCGCGGCTGATTTGTTCAGCGTAACCAAGAGCATTGAAGTCCCATACTAAGGCAACTTCCACTTCCCCTTTTTCGATGTTAGCTGGTTTAGCATCTGTTAAGCTTAGACGACCTTGCTTAGCAAGCTTCGCAAAAAAGTCAATTCCTGGTTGAATATTTGTTTCATCACCGCCGTAAGCCATCGCAGCAGCAAGAACGGCCATTTGGTTCTGTGCACCACGCTGAACATCTCCAACCGTTACTTTATAATCTCCTTTTAATATGTCATCCCAAGATTTAGGCGGGCTATCTACTAATTCTTTATTAGTAAAGAATGCAATTGTTCCTTGGTAGCCAACAACCCAATCCCCGTTGTCATCTTTTGCCCACGCAGGAACATCATCCCAATAAGATGTTTTATAGGCAAGCGTTAATTCTTTTTGTTCCGCGATTGGCCCAAAGGCAATCCCTACATCGCCGATATCAGCTGTCGCATTCTCTCCTTCAGATTCCATTTTGGCAATCTCTTCGGCACTCGATAAATCTGTATCATTGTGTTCCAATGTATATTTTGTCATCACTTCATTCCACGTTTCGCCCCAGTTAGCCCATGAATCAGGCATACCGACACTATTAATTGTTCCCTCTTCTGTTGCCTTTGTTTCAATTTCTTTCAGGGTTAACGAACTTGTTTCCTTAACAACTGGTGCAGCCTCCTCTTTAGTAGCTCCACAAGCAGCTAATCCTAGTACACTCATCCCTAACACTGCAACTTGAATAGACTTGTAACAATTCTTCTTGTAAGTGTAATTCATAAAAAATGCCTCCCTATAATGTGGTTTTTTTAATGTTTATTACTGTTTGTTACGGTTTAATAATAATCTGACAGTATTAATACCTCATTAATCCCACATTAAGACTTTGTAAATCCAATTTTTATTTCTCCAGTTCATCAGCTTTTATTCTCATAATTGAGTCCCAATAGCAAAATACAGAAACAAATCCACTTTTCATTATTTTTGTAACCGTATGGACGGTTGATTTAGGTAAACTCCTTAAATTCTCCCTCCAGCGACTAAGAAGCCAAAATAAAAAGAGCAGCAAAAAAGCGAGGCCACTGAAAAACTTAAGTTTTTATAATGACGAATCTTTTTCAGTTAAGAATAAGGCACTTCTTGTTCAATTTTGAACAGGAAGTGCCTTATTTCTTTCTCTATGCCTTACTCTTTTTCATTAAGTAGCTTTAATATTCGTTTCAGATTAACAGCGAATATCGTTGTGGCACCTTGAATTTCCATGCCAAATAGACCCGCAGCCGACACCGTATCGTACTCGCCCCCAGAAAAGCGTTCGCCGCAACGGAAATCAACGACATCGAAGAAAAAAGCCAGTTCTTAAACGATGTCTCGTTCAAGAACTGGCTAAACTACTTTATAGGCTTTTTCAGTGGCTTCACTAATCATGAAGTTCCCTTTTTATTTCGTGAGATAAAATTACACCAAAACAAGGTTTGGAAAAAATAGGATTCGGTTAGGGTTTGAAGCTTTTTTTCAACCGATAACTGTTACATTACCTACAAGAGTTTAATCGAATGAATATTGTTGGCTAACAGTACCTACGACTGAAAATGTTGTACTCAAAGCATCAAAAAGGAAAAATTTCAATAAAACTCCTAAATTAAAAATAGCTCCTAGACAACCTAACCGTTATAAACACTTTCACATGTTCCAACTGCTGGTTCATAAAAACAATGACTTTTAAATTGACCAGCAAAAGGTTGACCGTACCATGTTGGAGGGCATGGAGCATATGGATTAAAATACCAAAGCGCATATTTCCCTGGGTGATCGCTCCAATAATCCAAAGCCTGTTTTGCTAATTTTTTTCAGTAGGTCTCGCTCTTTGATAAAATAAATTCCCTTTTTGAACAGCTTCAAAAGAATAATTTCCTCCTTGTACCTGATAAATGACATCTTCAATTGTTCTTACATCTTTAAAGTCTAGACAATCTGCTATAGCACGATTAACAATAACATTGCCAACATATAACATCCCTTGTTTTCCTTCAGCTTCTGCTCTCATCATCCTTGCCATTAAGTCAATATCTGCATCTCGGTATTTTACTCTTGGCATTTTTTTCATCTCAAAAAGATAGTATGAAAAAAATCCTACATTGATGTCATTGTTTATAAAATAAGGACGCTTAGTTTTTAAGGCTTACAGTTCTTAAGGGACTGTCAATATTTTGATTGTTTTTATTGGCTAATGCAACCGAGCTAATGGCCAACACGTGGGTGGTCATGGTGGCAGTATGTTGTCACTTCTAATCATTTTTCCCATAAAAAACAACAATGTAATTTAACACAGCTATGTTATACGCATAATATATAGAAGGGGGGAACATATGGGATTATTCATTAATAACAGTCAGCACCCGGGAGTGTTTAAAAATAACAGCCAACTTACCGAAACAAATCAAGTCGAGTTTCGGAGCGATTATTTATCGGAGTTCGTAAAGGAACAACAAGCCTCGAATAAATCATTTCATCAAGCAATTTATAGTTTAAAAAATTCTCAAAATAAATTTAGTCAGCAACAATTAATCCAATGGAAACAAATCGACAAACGTTTACGCGAGTTACAAGAACTTACTTCTCAACACGAAGAAATTGAACGCCAAGTAATGGAGTGGTTGGAAAAACTAGAGGCCCGAAATACGGAGCTTCACACGATGATGACGAATGAACAGCTAGAAAAGAAAAACTTAATAAATCAAGTCGAGAGTATCGGTCAATCTCATGGGGAAATCGAACATCTATTGAATCAATTTGGTGAGACAAATGAAGAAATTTTTAATCGGCTCGACCAATTTGCAGAAGTAAATGATGAAGTCGTTAATTGCTTAGAACAAGTTGGGTCAACTAATGAGGAAATCATCGTAAAAATAGATGAACAGCATACGCTACATCAAACAATGGCGAATCAAATTTCTACTATTGAACAAACACAAAAAGAATTACTAAATCGTGTAGATACTCATGAAGGATTAATGGATAAAATATTACGCCAAATAGACAATATGCGTTTCATTTTGTATGAACGAACAAACTTTTTAGAAGAAAAAATTGAAAAGGCATATGAATATTTTAGTCGTATCTATTCAAAGAACTGATCTGCTTCCATTTTATAAACCCTCTAAACGTAATTCTAGTTTGGAGGGAATTTTTGTGTTCTTTTATCTATTAGGCGCATCTGAACGCTTTAGTTATTATTCGCTTCATCTCTCAGAAAAACGTATAATTAACTTCTAAGAAAGGGGCGGCTTCATGAAACAAATTACACTAAATTCTAAAGAATTTAATCAAGTTTTGAAAAACCTTCAGCTTGAAAACATGTCTCTCACTCCCTCACTTCAACTAAAAGCATTAGAAATCGTTAACTCGAGGGTAGAAATCACATCGGACCTCATTAAGGACGCTTTGAATAATGTCAAAATATAACGAGCATCATAATGACGACTATTTACTAAAGCACAATCTGTTAGGTGTGACGACATTTGAGAAATTAGCGGAAGCTGAGGCATTTGTATTCTCCATTCGCGCTTTGCAAGTTGAACAACAAGCATATGAAATTCATTCTTTTACATTAAATGAATTTAAACTGCTACATCATCATCTGTTTCAAGACGTTTATCCGTTTGCAGGGGTTTTCCGAGATGTGCAGCTGATGAAAGGCATGACTCGTTTTTGTCAGTTCCAATATATTGATTTGTACGCAGAAGATTTATTTAAACAATTACAAAAAGAACCGATTTGGACTACCCTTGAAGAAGCAGCGAAAAGACTTGCTTACTACAAGGCCGAGCTTAATATGCTTCATCCATTCCGTGAAGGCAACGGCAGGACAACCCGTATTTTCATACAAAAATATGCCGAATCCCAAAACATACGATGGCATTATGCGAAAATGGAACGCACCATCTATATTGATGCGATGATTAGGTCAAAGGGCTATCTTGATAAACTCGAAAGTATTTTTTTTAAAACAATTGAATTCATAGATTAATAGAACCCCCTACAAATTGACATGTCAATTTGTAGGGGGTTCTTTGTAGAAGCTTAAAATCTACGCCACTTTTATAACGGCAATCTACTAGTTACACTTCCACTTTCTCTATCAATCGGAATACAAATGTATATAGTATTTCATACACTTGCTCCAATGTTAGTTGGTCGTTAAAATCATCCATCGCTTCAAGCGCGATATTCATTTCCCATAAACTTTCTTGCGCGTTAAATGCGACACTGCATTTCGCTCGTTCAATATCCAAGCTAGATAGCAAATGCGCTTGAATATCTGTTTTATGTTTCTTTTGTAGCTGCACTGCAAATAACGCAGTATATGCCTCAAACTCTTCGTCAAACTCTAACGCAAATGCATCCACACGCACGCGGTCCAACTCTTCTGTCGCCGCATAAATAAATTCATTTTGATGCGCTTTTAAATAATGTATCGGTGTCGCTAAAAACGTAGCCTCTTCCTCTGCAATCAACTCTTCTGATTCCTTATCACAGCGCTCTAACACTTCAAACTGGAAATGCTTTCGCCCTGCTATTACACCTTGTGGCAGTAGGTTGTGCTTTTTTGCATATGCCTTCTCCACCTCAAATAACGCAAGCTCCTCCCCCTGCTCTGAAATGTAGACTTGCATTCGTTTTTTCAACATATTGTTAACTCCTCCAAAGATCAAATGTCATGTATTAGTATAGCGTAGATGAAGATATGTTGTGCTTTTTTGATATTGATACAAGAATAGTAATGATTAGCAATAGAAAACTCCTAATTTTGTACATCTTTATGGAAGCGAAAGTGTACAGAACTGTGTTGACGCATAAGTCGAAGTTAAACTCCACCATATAAATAGTATAAGGGATGGTGGAAAAGTGATATTTGAAGATAACACAGGAAAACGTTGGTTCAAAATAAAGGCCCTTTTTCTCATAGGATTGATGTTGTTGCTTGCATCACTTTCGACATATGTACTTAATCTATACCGAATTATAGATTTCCCAATAATTAATGTGATAAATATGCATTTGTTCAATGTGATGAAAAAGTTATTTATATCTTATCTATTTATTACGATCATAATTGGGTTTCTTCGCATGTTAATAATATTCTACTTTTGTTTTAGACAACTGAGAAGGCAAAAAATAATTCGAGAGCATCACAGTGTAACAAAGAATTTTTTCAAATTGTATAGACCAAGTGTAACGGTAATTATTCCCGTCTTTAACGAGGAGGTTGTTATTAATAGAACGATTAAAGGAATATTAAAAACACGGTATTATCCATTAGTTGAAATTCTTGTTATCGATGATGGGTCGACGGATCAAACAGTGAAAATCATTGAAAAAGAATTTGCCAATAATCGTAGAGTGAAATTAATTAAGAAAAATAATGGTGGCAAATCTTCTGCACTGAACTTAGGAATTCAATGTGCACAGGGCGACATTATTATCACCATTGATGCAGATACAATTATTGAAAAATCTACAATTGCTCATTTAGTCAGTAATTTTTCAGATCCTCGTGTTGCAGCTGTATCTGGAAATTGTAAGGTTGGGAACATTAAAAACCAATTAACGCTCTGGCAACATATCGAGTTTGTTACCTCAAATAATTTAGATAAAAGAGCGTTTGAAGAACTTAGTTGTATAACAGTTGTACCAGGATCAAATAGCGCTTGGCGTAAGAGTGTTATTGAAAAAATCGGGTATTTTCATCATGATACATTAGCAGAAGACACCGAACTAACATTTAGAGTCTTGAATGCTGGGCACAAAATTGTATATGAAGATCGCGCCCTTTCTTATGAGGAAAGTCCTGAAACATTAAAGGATTTCATTAAACAGCGGATTCGTTGGTCATATGGGATTTTACAAGCCGCCTGGAAACACAAAAAGAATATTATTACCTCTTCAAATAAAACACTAAAATACTTCGCAGTTCCAAGCTTGTTATTTTCATACTTACTTTTTTTAACTTCTCCTCTGGTAGATATCATTTTTATTGTTTCAGTTTTATCGGGAACAACATCAATCTATTTGTTTGCATTGCTTTTTTATCTGACTGACTTTTTAAACTCTTTTATTGCATTTAAGGTTGGCAAAGAAAAGATGAAGCCGCTTATATGGTTGTTTATCCAAAGAATAGGATACCGTTACTTATTAGCTTACGTTACATGGAAAGCTCTAATATCGGCCTTACGCGGTGAAAGTATAGGTTGGAATAAGTTAAATCGTTCAGGAAATAACGAATACAAATCTTGAGATTCTTGACACCTGTTTCAAAAGGAAGGTAGTGAGATTATGAAAATAGCGATTCATCAACCGAACTATTTACCATGGATTGGGTACTTTGATAAGTTGGAACAGGTAGATCAGTTTGTACTATTGGATAAAGCAGTTCATTCAAAAAGTGGATTTATTCATCGAAATAAAATTAAAACGCCTAATGGTCCCCTAGTTCTAACTGTCCCTTTGAAGAATAAAGAACAACCAATTAACGAATTACAAATAGCGAATAATGTTAATTGGCCAGTTAGTCATTGGAAAGCAATCGAGGCGAATTATAAAAAATGTCCGTATTGGGCTACGTATAAAGATGGGTTTGAACAACTCTATCGCAGTAAGTGGGAGAATGTTGCTACGCTAAATATTACGCTTATTAAACATATCAATGCACTGCTAAATATTACGACCAAAATATTACTGGAATCTGATTTCGAACTAGATTTTGGCAATGGCAATACGAGAAATGTGAACATCGTATCCCATTTAGGTGGCGATGTTTATTTATCTGGGGTTGGCGCACGAGTTTATAATGATATACGTGAATTTCATGATAATCAAATAGAGCTTGTATACCAAGATTTTAAACACCCTGAATACCCTCAACGCTTTGGAGATTTCCAGCCTAATCTTTCAATTATTGATATGCTCTTTAATTGCGGTCCTGAAACGATGGAAATGATTCGAAAGCAAAGACGCTAAAATGGTTGGTGTTAACATCAATGGAGAAAATAAAGGAGGTGAAATTATGATTACGTCAGGATTGGAAAAAATCTTAATAATTGCCCCACATGCAGACGATGAAGTTCTAGGTTGTGGCGGACTAATCGAAAAGGCATGTAGATATAATAATCAAGTTAAAGTTGTTGTATTATCGGTTGGCGATATAGTTTTCCCGCACAGTAATGAAAAGGTATTAGGAACAACGCGAATAAAGGAACTAGAAGAAGCATTAGAGGTACTCGGATGTAGTGATTTTGAAGTAATGTATCAGGATAAGGATTCTCTTCTCGACACGATTCCGAAAGCTGAGATCATTGCAAAACTAGATAAAATTTTAAATGATTTTATTCCTACCATGGTATTTATCCCTCTCCCTAGCTACCACCAAGACCACGTTGTTCTATTTGAAACTTGTTTTGCAGCACTTCGACCAAAGCCCAACCGATTTATCAAACTGATTGCCATGTATGAATACCCACTTATTTCGTGGCAGTATCAAAAGTTTTGGAATACGGGGGAATTATACTTAGATTTATCCAATACCATTCAAAAGAAAGTAGAGTCGTATTTAAAGCATAAATCCCAAATTCGTCCTCATAACCATCTTATTTCTCCAGAAAGCGTAATAAAATGGGCTGAAATGAGAGGATTAGAAACCGGGCTGGCGTATGCAGAAAAATATTATATTTTGCGTTCCCATTTGCTCTAGACAGGAAAAAGGCAGAACTGTAAAGGAGGAAGTGATTTCACATAAATAAAAAGAACACGCACAAGTCGAATAGTCTTGGTCCTATCCCGCATAATCGTCCAACATTAGGGCAAGAAGAAGAAAATATGGCGATAAACGTTCTTCAGTCAGGATGGCTTGCCCAAGGAACTGCAGTGGAACGTTTTGAAAATGACATGTGTGACTTTTTAGGTTTACCGCAAGGCTCAGCAGTGGCCGTCTCAAGTGGAACTGCTGCACTCTATTTAGCGCTAGTAGCTCTTGAAGCAAAAGGAACGAATATTGCTTTTCCAGCCTATTCATGTTCTGCCTTAAGAAATGCAACTGCTTTAGCTGGAGGAAATCCATTATTAATCGATAGTAGGATGGATAGCCCGAACATGAATATTGAAACCATCGACCATGCAACAAATATAGCCATTATTCCACATATGTATGGATTGCCGCAGGACTTTTCAAAACACCCTTGTAAGATACGTGTAATTGAAGATTGCGCTCAAGCATTAGGAGCTAGTGTAAATAAAACTCCTGTTGGATTACAAGGAGATGCCGGTGTATTTTCATTTTATGCGACAAAGTTAATAACATCTGGTGGCCAGGGGGGGATGGTGGTGTCAAAGGACGCTGCCATGATTGAAGCCCTTAAAGATTATCGGCTATTCGACCGGAGATCCGATGCAAAAATCCGATTCAATTTTCAAATGACTGATTTACAAGCTGCCATTGGAAGTGCTCAGTTACGACAATTCTCAAAATTCCTGAAAAGAAGAGCCGAAATTTTCCAACAATATCAAGAAGCCAACTTCCCTTTACTCGATGCAAGTGCGGGCGTACAGCCTGTTCGTTTCCGCGCCATTTTACGGACAACGAAGCAAGAAGATATAATCGCTGCGTTAGCTAGGCATAATGTTTCAGCAGGTGTACCCCTTCAAGATTGGGAATTGCTCGGTCCAAAAGAACTCTATCCAGCTGCCTATTATTGGACTCAAAATACGGTTTCCTTGCCTATCTATCCTTCGCTTACAGATGAAGAAGTAAATCTAATCATTAATATTGTCGGAAATGTATTGTGAGTAGACATCGCACATTTAATTTGACCATAGTAAAAAGAGTGTAGATACAGTTGAAATCCAACTATATCTACACTCTTAAATTTTTTTATTCCTATAGTTCAAATCGTGTCATTGACTGTCGTAATTGTTCACCCATGGTAGCTAAATTAGTTGCTGATGAAGCAATTTCTTCGATACTCGCTGACTGTTCTTCTGTTGCGGCCGCTACGGTTTGAATGTTTGATGTACCTGTTGCAACCGAGTCATTGACATCACGAATAGTTGTTGAAATATTAGATAAATCATCATTAACTGTTTGAATCGATTTTTGAACTTCGATCATTTTCGATGCAAGTTCATTAACCGATTGATAAATATCACCGAAGGAAGTACCTGCAAGTTCAAATGTTTTTGTACTTTCCTCTAAGTTTTTATAGCTGTTTGACATTGCATCGACTGCAAGAGATGATTCCTTTCTAATAACATCAATCCGTGTCGTAATATCACTAGCTGCATGCTGTGATTGATCGGCAAGTTTACGTACCTCTTCTGCTACGACTGCAAACCCTTTACCATGTTCGCCAGCACGCGCCGCCTCAATTGATGCATTTAATGCTAATAAATTTGTTTGTTCTGTAATAGCTGTAATTAAATTTACAATTTCACCAATTTCCTTTGTATAGTCACTTAAGCGATTAACAATACCTGAAGTGTCTGAAATCATGCTAGTTGTTACCGACATTTGACTAACAGCGTTTTGAATTAAATTATTCCCTTCTTGAGCAGATGTTGTTGTTGTATAGGCATTTTCAGTAACGTCTTTTGCAAATTCCGTCACGTCTATTAACTGTTGAGAAATGCCGGATACCGTAATTGAAACACTATTCATCGCATT
Organism: Solibacillus sp. FSL H8-0538; assembly: GCF_038003525.1. NCBI lineage: Bacteria > Bacillati > Bacillota > Bacilli > Caryophanales > Caryophanaceae > Solibacillus > Solibacillus sp. FSL H8-0538. Next base: position 2,980,427 of record NZ_JBBOPI010000001.1, read on the forward strand.
CGTTTGACCATCTGCATTTTGTGCAATTTCCTGAACTGATGATGTAATTTCTTCGATTGTTGCACTCGTTTGTTCTACACTAGCAGATAACTCCTCTGAGGTAGCTGCTACGTGCTTTGAATTTACATTCACTTGTACAATTAGATGACGTAAATCATCAACCATCGTAAATAACCCCTTCGCTAACATAGATATTTCATCTTCATTATTCAGGTTAAACGTTGGTACATTAAGTTTCCCTTGTGAAACTTCAGTTACATACGCCAAGGCATTATTAATTGGTTTAATCGTGCGGCGACTAATGACATATGAAATAATAATTCCCGAGATAATTGCTAAGATGGATATAGCTGTAGAAATCCATAAGATGATATTTTGAATATCTTTAACAAATGATGCATCCATATCTAATCCTAAGATGATCTCAGTTCCCTCAAATGGAACGAAAATAGACTTATGTATACCATATTCATCTTCATATACTTCACTAATCTCGACCTTTTGATTATCGATTGCACTATGCATTAACGAATTAAATACATATCCCGCATCATGATTATCCGTTTTACTTAATGCTACAATATGTTCTGTACCACCAGCTCTTGATAGTAAATAAACATTTTCGACCCCATACTTACGTTGCATTTCATTGACCAATTTTAATAATTGGTCATACTTTGACATATCGTCCTCGTCAGCACCAAGCACTAAATCCTTGTCTGTACCTTCCTTTATTTCACCAGATATTATTTTTAATGAAGATTCAAATTGTGTAATAACATAATTATCAATGATTTTTGTTGAAGTTATATACAATACCAAACTGAATAAAACTGAAATGATAGCAATGGGTAGGATAAAACTTAACATAAATTTGAAAAACAATGAATTTTTAAATTTCAATCTATACTTCAACGTGAATACCCTCCAAGTTTGATAATGAAAGCTTTAATGATTCGATAATGGCTGGAATATGATGCACTTCTGTATAAGGTGATATTGCAAATAATTTTGCAGCAGCAATGGGTACTAGTTCACTCGTATCACTTGCTCGTACTGTACAAACTCGCGTCGTGTCACCAAAGAAGATTTGATCCCTATTTTCTCCCAAAATTTCAAAAAGCTTTTCATTCATCTCATTAATAGAAGTAATTTGCGCTTTCGTCATGACGCCATTCTGTTCTTTGTTCCATGCATTGCCTGCAGGATAAAAACGAAATGCCGTGACAGGTCCAATATTTTCTGGATTTACGATTTGGAAGCTTAAGTTCGACTGAGTCAGCTGCTTACGAAAAGCTAAATTAACTCTTACATAGTTTGCCAAAATTGTTTGATAACCTGTTTTCCCGAATGCAGTTAGTGCTGCAAAAATGGCGATAGAACTGCCCATACGCGAGCATTCCAGTGTATATCCTGTATGATATGTACCGTAGCCTCGATTTCCTACATATGGTGTATCAAAATCATCTAAATCAAGTAAGCCTAAACTACTCCCATCCTTCACTAAAAATAAACTTGTTAAGTACGGTGTTTGACCTAGCTTTTGAAAATCAAAGCATAGAGAATCAGCTAAGTATAAATTTTTCATGCGCTTCGTAATTTGTTGCAACCCTTCCAGTACATCCTGCTCAAACTGTAATGGGTTACTCGCGTAATCATAATCATTGAAAAACGCATAAAATCCACCTAAAGCCGAATCCGCATGAATATGGATTGGTTTTAGATTGTAACGTTGCTCAATTGACATTGTAATGTATTTAATAGTAGCCATATCATCAATTCCAAAGCTGTCTGTGGTACCAGTAGTAGCTACGATGTACACAGGAATACCGCCTTTAGCAATTACTTCTTCAAGGCGATATTGTAGGTCTTCCATATCCATGGCATGATCTTTACCGGCCTTTACTCTTATTAAGTGATTGCTACCAATTCCTACCGCTTCAATCGATTTCAATAAACTATAATGCGCATTTTCAGAGGCAAAACAGTATAAATTATTCGGTACACCCTCTTCTTTCGCATGAGGGAATTGTTTAGCAATAGCTAGTCGTAAACCACTAAATACAGCACCTTGCCCTCCCCATGTTGTGTAGCCAAAGCTTTTCGTAAAGTCATAACCTACGATTTTAGACATCATTGAAATGATTTTCACTTCACACTCTGCCGCCGCTGGACCATAAACATCCCATAGGTTATTACCATTTAACAAAGAATTCGTAAGCGAACCTAGTACACCAGGAACACTGGCCATTGGTAATACATTTGTCACAAAATTATGTGTATGGTATGGATGACCTTCCATTAATTCCACTAAATCCTCCACAACCGTGTCCAGTGAAGAGCCTATTTCTGGAACAGTATGCTGTTCCATTAGCTCTTGATAAAAAAGAGGAGATCTCGATCTTTTTTCACCAAGTATTGTTTTATTCGGATCTTTTAGTTCATCCATTGTAGTCAATATCTTTTCGATATGATTTAAGATTACTTCCCTCTGAGAAGTGTTCCCGTCCTCGCTTTGAAATAATTGTTGTACTTTTTTCATTTATTACTGCCACTACCTTCCGAAAAAAAATTAGATAAATTTACATATTTACATAACTGTAATAATCCCTAGATATATTACTATAAAATCCCATAAAACAACACATTTATTGGAATATAATTCAAAACAGATAAAATGACCTAAATTTTCGGCATTCAAAATCACTATTAATTTTACAATAATTTCAATTAAAATCTTAGGAGTAAATTCTTTAATACACTCTAGTTATTATTTTTAAATCATTATCTCGAAAAAATTCCAAAAACTATTTCGTTACCTGGCACGTACACCATTCATCGTAAAAATACTATTTTTTATTTCTAGTCATATAAAAAACCTTCCAATTCTTTGTTTGAATTAGAAGGTTTAAGAGCAAAAATCCGTATAAAAATAGTGAAAATCTCTAGTTAGCACAATGGGAATCTTACAAAGGAGTTTGCCTATCATTCACTTTCTCTCATCTACCATAAAACGAATTAGGTCTTATATTATTTAGATTAAATCAAAACTTCTACCGTGAAAATTTATGATTTACGTTCATGAAACGAATAAAAATACATTTATTAAATCCTTATTTTCATATCACATCCTTAAGCACAGCTGTGTATCCTAGTGAAGGAACCTAATTCTAAAGTTCAACAGTAGGTTTAGGAAAGGAGTGAATATATAGTGTACCCTTACTCAAATACGTATTACTCGTATCCTCTAAACGCTGCCTATCAACCTTCTTCATACTCGCAATATACCGCACCAATTAGACATTTATTGAAACAACATCCGTACTATAATGATTGTCGTTGCATTAGCAAGGCAGAAGTCGAATTAAAAAGTATGAACCGCTTGCTTTGGTTGGAGCATGTCAACTGGACTAGGATGACCATAAGTAGTATTGTATTTAACTTACCTGATTTACCATTTGTACAAGAGCGACTTTTGCAAAATGCGACCGATTTAGGGAATTTCCTTCGTCCTTTTTATGGCGATCAACTTGCAGACCGTTTTGCTGTACTTATCAAAGAACATTTAGTGATTGCTGCTGAGTTAGTAACAGCAGCTGTAAAGGGCGATACCCAAACAGCAGATGCTAAAGAGAAGGAATGGTATCGTAATGCAGATGATATTGCAGCATTTTTAAGCAGCATTAATCCATATTTAGGAAAAGAAGAACTACAGAAAATGTTCTACACACATTTAGCTTTAACGAAATCGGAAGCAGTTAGTATGATTCAGAAAAACTATAAATTATCTATTGATATTTTTGATCAAATTGAAGCACAAGCCTTGGAAATGGCAGATATGATTTCATCAGCTATAATCATGCAATTTCATTGTCTGTTCTAGCGTTTCTCCATTAAAGAATTATAGTATTTAGTGCTTGGCACATACACAATTTAGAAAGCCACAACTCGCCGAAAATAGGGCGAGTTGTGTCCTTACGCATGTGGACGGAAAGTAATACTTGCTTACCCACAAACAAAGAGAGTGGTCTCAAATACTTTGAGACCACTCCTCCTTAATACAGCACTTTTAACTTTACTGTTTTGACTCCCCATGCCATCGCATTTTCATGAGATGGAATAAAAACATCAATTTTATTCCCTTTAATGGCCCCACCTGTGTCGCCAGCAATTGCCTCTCCGTATCCTTCCACCCAAACCATTGTCCCAAGTGGAATAACCCGCGGATCAACTGCAATTACTTTTTGATTTGGATTGGCACGTAAATCAATCCCATAAGCTGTCGTCCCCGAACATCCTGTACAGTAAGCTGTATAGGCGGTTGCTGTAACAACCATCTCTTTAGACATTTCTTCAGCTGGGGGTACATCGATTTTCTCTTTCGATTCAACAATCGCAGGAGTAATTGGGTTAGACACTAACTCTTCCTGTTTTTCTGGCGCATTGCTTTTTAAGTCCACTTCGTTTACTTCTTCACCAAAGACCTTCAACTCATCTCCAGGGTAAATCGAATAACTCGTCAAATTATTCCAACTCATCAGCGACTCAAGTGAAACATTGTACGTCAATGCAATCCGATATAAGTTATCTCCTGCGGCAACCGTATGCATTTTGGGTTCTAGTGGAACATTCACGGTGTCTGTCGGTTCTGGTTGACCATTTGCAGTATCTGTCTGCTCTGGTTGCTCCTTCACAGTGACTGTCCGATCCGAATTATCCCTTGAATTACTATCCCTTTTCCAAGAACTATCCCTATCAGCAGAATCATATGGTGAATCTAGATTATTTGTGGAAATAGGAAAAACTGTAGATGCATAGGTTATTGAATACGTTGAGAATACGAGAAATGTAGTGACTAAAAACAACTTAATTTTCAACATAATATACCTCCAATGTATTTTTTTGTAATTTACCATCCAGTAATACCCAAATAATCTAAAAACCAAACACTATTATTTAGAAAAACACAACTCACTCAAAAGAGGGCAAGTTAATGTCTTACTTATGTGGGTGAAAAAGTTACCTTTTCTAATCTACATAAAAAAAGAAACCACCCTCCAAAACAGCTAAAATCTGTTTTGGAAAATAGTTTCTTAATGGCATATTCTAATTTTACAAAGACTCATAATTAGCCTAGCTAAATTACACTTACCTAGTCCTGTTTCATATAGCAATCCTTACTTTTAGCCTTTAACCTGACCAAGCTCCATTAATTTTTGACCAATTTCATGAATACCTGAATATGCGTCACTCATTTCATGCATGCTAGCCGTATATTCCTCTGTAAACGCAGCAATCTGAGTTGTAGACCCATTAATATAAGTAATTGATTCTTTTATTTTTTCAAGCTGTTTTGCGATATTATCTGCACTCTCAGTACTGCTTTGGGCCATCTTCTGAATTTCATTTGCAACTACTGCAAATCCACGTCCATGCTCACCTGAACGAGCCGCCTCAATGGATGCGTTTAATCCGAGAATTTTTGACTTCAGAGCTATATCCCTAACTACATTAACAATCGAATTAATTTGTTGGATATCGTTACTCATCGAATCGGAAAATCTTGCTAACTCTTCCAAACGCTTCGACACATCCGTACTAGCCACTGTTAATTCTTCAGTAGTTGCCGTCATTTCTTCAACAGAACTAGACAGTTCCGTTGCTACTCTTCGCATATTGTTTGTTTTTTCGTTTGAAATAACGCCTGTTACAACACCAACTAGTTTACCTTCGTCATAAATTGGTAGCGAAGATGCAATATAAGCAAATCCAAAAAGCTCGGGTCCTCTCTCTTCTCTTAAAAACTTACCGCTTCTAAGTGCTCTAATACTAGTAGTTTTACTATGTTTTTCAACAGTTTCGCCTATCTTAATTTTCAGATCTACTACTTTACCTCGTTTATACGCAACTACGCGTTCTGTATCGAAAATTAGAATACAAGCGTCCTCAGGGTACGTCGCTTGGTAAAATTCAATTGAATCAATTACAGCCTTTAGTTTAGTATTCATCGTATCCCCCATCCCCAAATTTATATCTATGTACTTGTATATTAATTATAGCCGAATTAATTTTTAATGCCTGTTTTTTATGAAATAAACAATTTTTTCTAAAAAAACACGAATATCCATCATATAAATCACTATTTTTTCTACATTTCATACTCATTAGACGAAGTATCTATATTCAATATGCATTAGTTTTTGTTGCCGAACTAATTAGAAAAGGATGTTCCATTATTAATCTGGAACATCCTCCTTTTGCGTTATTAAGAGTTAGATACGTGAAGTCAAGATATTTCATCTTTCCACCTCGTATGATTACTTTACTGAAACCAATTCAGAAATAACAACCCCCTGCTCGCCAACTTCTTTAAACGCACGGTGATCAATAGCACCGGCAACAGTTTCAAAAGGAATAAAACGACGAATGCCTGATGTAACGAATTTTTTAGCTAACAACACAGCATCCTGCACAGTTAAACCTTGTGCTAATCCAGCCGTAATTGCAGCAGAGTAAGAACAACCTGCACCATTTGTATGCGTCGTTTCGATACGCGGTGCTTCCAGTTGGATCATCCGATGACCATCATAAAGAATATCAATAGCAGGCCCATCTAGTCTTCCTCCTTTGACAAGCACATACTCTGGCCCGAGCTCATGTAAGTCATGTGCAGCATCTTGTAAGTCCGATAAAGTTGTTATCTCTCTACCTTCAAGTAAATACGTTGCTTCTGGCATATTGGGGGTAATAATTTTCGCTTGTGGCAACAGTTTCGTTTTCATCGCATCCATTGCCCCCTGTTCCATAAGAGCGGGTCCCACTTTCCCGAACATAACTGGATCGACGACGATATTTTTAACAGAAGTTGTTGGGAGCCAGTTTGCGACAAGCTCGATAATGTCCTTCGTAAATAACATACCTGTTTTTAGTGCATCAATATCAACTTGTTCGTTAATCGTATATAGTTGTGCCTCAATAACTTCAATGGGTTGTGTAAAGATGCCTTGTTTGGTTGTTGGATGCGTTGCAACAAACGCTGTAATGGCAGATGTTCCGTATACACCTAACTCTTGAAATGTTTTTAAATCGGCTTGAATACCTGCTCCACCGCGTGCAGCAGAACCTGCAATTGTACATGCTTTTGAAATACTCATATTCATTCAATTCTCCTTCTTTTTGAGGAGCTATCGCTTTAGCCCACGACCGCAATGTAACGAACAATGAAAATATTCGCTAATTTACCCATAATGTATGCCCAAGAGGTACTTCAAACGATAGCCATATATAGTAGAAGATTACACAACTCAGCCACAACATCAAAGTACCTATGCTTCATTTTTCACCTTGTTGAATCGAACTTTTTCTTCAGTGTTGTATGTGTTGTTCAAAAGGTGCTCCCTAAATTTCTAAATACTTCGTAAATTTATATCATGTTATTGGACCGTTTAAAATAGCCAAATCAACAAAATTATTAAAGGTCAGTTTTTATCGCTTCAATGCCTACAGCTTTATCTACTTATTCACTAAAGTAAGAGGTCTAAATTGAAGAAAGTACTTAAAGACAAAGGTAGATCAGTCAGCTTCCTACCTAAAAAATTGATTATTTTAATTCAAAAAAAGCACCACAAATCCGCTATGATTACGGGTTTGTGGCGCTCTATTTATTTATTTTTGCTCCTACTTATTCTTCACTAATAGACAATACTAGTGCCATTATTTTAGAGAATTGCGCGCGTGTCAGGTTACCTTTAGGATTGAATTTCCCACCATCCCCCCCAATAAGCCCTAATTGTTGCAAGAAGCCAATTGGTTTTACTGTGTCCTCTTGCATTTGCCCCTGATCTACAAATGTATTATTCATGCCAATTAACTTTGCATCATAGCCTTTTGCGACCAATAAACTTGCCGTTACATAGGCCATCTCCTCACGTGTCACAGGTTTATTTGGCTCGAAGGTATCGCCTTTAAAAATACCGATTAACCCATACTCTTGCAAAATCGCTACTTCTTTCGCACCCCAAAAGTTGTGAAGGTCGGTATATGTTGCTGGTCCTTCATAATCTGCATCGACATCTAAACCCGTTGTGCGGAAAATCATCGCCGCTAATTGACCACGTGTTACTTGACCATTTGGATTAAATGTTGTTTCAGATGTACCATTAATAATTCCTACTTGATAAAGTAATTGGACATAGCTTTCTGCCCAATGTCCAATTGTATCCGTGAAATACCCACCCGCTTTTAAATCGAAATCTACACGATTGATTACCTTAAAAAATTCATCAAGGTCTTGGCCACTTAACGCTTCCCATTTACCTGAAGCATAGATTTCTGCTTTAAAAGCTTGTCCAGCTTGGATAAATTTCAATTGAATGGCTTCCCCAAAAAGTTTATTAAACTCTTCATAGCTCTTCCGAAATTCATCTTCACCTTCCGTATAAAGGTTCGTGCCATCCTCGTACGATTGTAAAATTGTTTTTAACGGTATCTTTACCACAAAGCTATTTTGGCTTTTATTTGGAATTAATGTCATTCCGGCTTCCAAAAATTCTAACTTGGAGATTATGAACATTTTGTATAGGTCTTGATACGATATGCCTTGTACCTGAATCGTGTTCGTTGCAGCAAACAATTGCTTTTCATGGACAATACTAGAAACCTCGATATGTCCTTGTGCCTGTACTTGAAAACCAAACCCTGTTGTTAAGTAAGCAATACTTAATGCGCCTGCTAAAACTGACTTACGCAATTAACATTTCCCCTTCCTCTGTTTAGAGCTAGTGTACTTACTGGGCGCTTTCAACATGTTTCAAAACACAATTAATAAATGTATTCACCTTAATGGCATTTAACTCTAGCAATTGACCTTTAAATAAAATGAGGTAAAACATCCTTATACTAACATTCAGCAATTTAGCGTTATTACCTTCCGAACAAATTACCCCTTTTTAAAAGCATACTAAAGTATTAATAACGGCTACTGTTTTAGGAGTTAAATCCCATTAAACAGCAAAAACCCTTTGATCCATTTAGGAATCAAAGGGTTTTGTATATATGGAGAACGGCTCGAGTCAGACTCGCTGCTAGAAACTCCAAACCAACGCTTTTATTAGCATTTTTCTACTTTTACTTTAGTTTCTAGGAATTAATAATAACTTCCTTACCTTCTTTACGATTTTTAGCGTATTCAGCTGTAGCTGTGAAAAGTACGTCAGAAGATGAATTAAGTGCCGTTTCACAAGAATCCTGAATAACACCAATGATAAGACCAACCCCGACAACTTGCATAGCAATCTCATTTGGAATTCCAAATAAGTTACATGCTAGAGGAATCAGTAAAAGAGATCCACCGGCAACACCTGAAGCACCTGCAGCTGATACAGCGGCTAAAATACTCAGCATCAGGGCAGTTGCCATATCTACTTCAATCCCTAACGTGTGAACAGTGGCAAGTGTCAAAACAGCAATTGTCACCGCTGCCCCCGCCATATTGATTGTCGCACCGAGTGGGATCGATACCGAATACGTATCTTCATCTAAGTCTAGTTTTTCACATAAACTCATGTTCACTGGAATATTTGCAGCGGAGCTACGCGTAAAGAAGGCTGTAATACCACTCTCTTTTAAGCATTTAAGTACAAGTGGATATGGATTTTTCCGAATATAGATAAATACGATAATTGGATTCACGACAAACGCGATAAACAACATACATCCAACTAAAATTACAATTAATTTTCCGTATTCAAGTAATGTTGACAAGCCATTTGTTGCAATGGCATCAAAAACAAGACCCATGATACCAATAGGTGCTATATTAATTACCCATTTCACTACTTGAGAAACTGCATCTGAAAAATTATCGAGCGTGTTTTTCGTAGACTCACTCGCATTTTTCAATGCAATACCCAGAACGATCGCCCATGTTAGAATCCCAATATAATTGGCATTTAATAGCGCATCTACCGGATTATCCACAATGTTAAATAATAATGTTTCAATGACAGCAAGAATTCCTTCAGGAGGCGTAACACCTTCTGCTCCTGTAGTCAGTGTTAACGTTATAGGAAAAATAAAGCTAGCAACAACTGCTATTAATCCTGCTAAAAATGTACTTATAGCATAAAGAATAATAATAGATTTCATATTCGTTTGATGGCCACTTCTATGTTTAGCAATGGCATTCATAACTAAGAATAATACCAAGATTGGTGCAACCGCCTTTAATGCACCGACAAATAATGAACCGAAAATTGTGATCCCGCTTGCGGCATTCGGCATAGTTAAAGCCAAGATTGTCCCGACAATCAGACCAACAAGAATCCTTTTTACTAAACTCACATTGTTCCATTTAAGAATTAAATGTTTCATTTGTTTCCCTCCAAAATTTTTTGAAACTAGTAAAATAAAAGAGAGTACAGCCGATTCTCATCGATGAGAAAGTATGCACTCTTTTCATTTCGAAATAGTCTGATATTATACAATCTTAACATTATATTTAGAATAATAAAACAATTTTATTACTTTTACATATTTTTTTGATTTCTTTAAGAGAGTCTGAAGAGGGTTAGACTCTTTAATTTACATAATGGTACACGTAAGGAAAATGTGAACCGTGGCGTTGTTGCACAAGCATTATCACCTATTATTTCATTTAACCAATCTCTTGAAATAGTAACTATGAATTTCACAACTATTTAGGTGAAGGTGCACCGATTAATTTGAATGAATTATATTTTAAAGCGACGAACCAGCTCATTAAGCGAATCGGAAATGGTCGTTAATGTTTGCGCAACCGTTTGAATTTCTTCCATGGATGCTAGCTGTTCTTCTGTTGCAGCCGCCACTTCATGTGTGCTTTCAGAATTTTCCTTAAATAGTGAGGAAACCATTTCATACTTTTGTGTAACCATCGTGAAGTCAGCTGTTAGTTGTTCTGTTGCAGCAGCTATTTCTTGCACTTTTCCGGATACATGCGAGATGGATTGTATAATTTCATTAAATTGAACTGATGTAGCGGATGTTAATTGGACCCCACTACCGACATTTATTTTAACCTTTTTTATTGTTTGAACGGTTTCATTTGTTGTCTCTTGAATACGAGTGATTAGTGCTCTAATTTCATTTGTGGATCCACTTGATTGTTCAGCTAATTTACGTACCTCTTCTGCAACAACGGCAAATCCTTTTCCATGCTCTCCTGCTCTTGCAGCTTCAATTGCTGCATTTAAAGCGAGAAGATTTGTCTGGTTTGCTATTTCATTAATAAATGTAGTTATTTCACCAATTTTCACAGCATCCTCTGCAAGTGAATTGATATTTTTATCTGTTTCATCTACGGATTGATGAATTACCTCCATTGAAGAAACCATTTTCTCTACAGATTTTTCGCCATTATCCGCTTGTATGCTAACTTCATTCGTATACTCTGAAACTTCCGCTGTATAGAGTGTCATGCTTTCCAACCTTTGTAATGATTGCACTATTGCAATAGTGCTTTCACCCAAAATGTTAGATTGATTATCCATACTAATGGAGACATCATGTATACTTTCTGCAATTTGATTGGAGGTTAGTTTGGATTGTTCCGCACTCGCTGAAAATTCTTCCGAGGACGCTGCAACTCTTTCAGATGAAGAGCTAATTTGTGTAATCATCTTTCTTAATGAAGAAATAAACTGGTTAAACGAAGTTGCTACTTCCCCTAACTCGTCCTTGTTTTTTACATGGATCGTTTTCGTTAAGTCCCCGTTACCCTGAGCGATCTCATTCATCTGATCTTTCAATTGGCGTAAAGGTATTAAGATGGATTGTAAAAGTAATACGCCTAAAATGATTCCAGATCCTGTTGCTGCTGCAGAAACTGCCATCAATATTACTTGACTTAATTTAGATTGCGATTTCAAACTTGCGCTTGCTTCTTTTATTTTTTTATCTAATTGCTCCGTGTAACTTTCAAACGAAGGATCGAGTACCTCCTTACGAATTCTACGTTCTTCCCCAAAATGAATTTCTTCTGATTTCTTAGGATTGATTGTACTATTTTGAATAACTAACTGACTTTGATTCCAATATTCTTCGTAGTTTTTCTTCATCTCATTAATCATCTTTTGCTCTGAAGAAATAATTGTTAAGTCGCTTAATTTATCAAATTCATTTATTATATCTTTTGATTTTTCTTCCATTTGCCTCGAAAATGATTGATCATTTGTTAATAGTAGTGCCCGCTCATCATTAGAAAGTCCAGCAAGTCGATATTGAATTTGCTTAGTGATCGTTTTTATTTCCATCAGTTTATTTAATTCCTCATCTTTTGAGACAATCTTAGATACAGACCATGTACTAAATCCACCAATAGCCATGATTGATACTACCAAAATTGAGGTAACAAGAATAAGTCTTGTTTTAATACGCATACAGATCCTCCATCTATTTCATTAAATTTTTTCTACTAGCTAAACTAAGTGTAGTGGTTTCATTAAATTCATCATTAGGCTCGTACTCAATAGGGCAATGAAAAAGTTGATTTCTACTGAAAATTCTAATAAGTATATGCTAAATAGTGATAGGTCATTGGTGCTCTGGCACTCGCTTTCCGCGGGCGGTGGCGAGCCTCCTCGGGCCAACACGATGTTGGTCACAAAGGCGTTGCCACAGGACGTGGCGTTCTTAGCCTTCGTTCCTAAAAGCTCCTGCGGGGTCTCACCTGTACCGCTATTCCCGCAGGAGTCTCGCGCCGCCGCACCAATGCTTTCTGAATAAAATAAAGCAGAAGCATAAAATTACTATGAAAAAATACTGTTTCGGGGTTTTTCAGTACCCTCGCACTCAATAGCCGCTTTTTGCATTCGAAAGATAGAAACAAAATGCGAAACTATACAAAAGGTCATTTATCCAAAAAAATTCTTAAGCAAAGTTAGCACGCCTTATTGACTATTACTATTTTAATCACTACATATTTTGTACTAGACATTTTTTTATATTAACAAAATATTCAAGTTCAATCAAATTTATAAAAAAATCCCATTTTAACAGTTGTATCTTTATATTTTTGGTAAGGTTTTCTTGCTAAACATTCTATTAATTAAATTAAAAAAGGTAGTTTCCTACATTCCGATAATGTTTGGATGGCTGGCATTGATTGATTGGGAGAAACATATATTTAGGGAAAATTGTTATACTGCAAGAAAACAGGCTAATTGAGAGAAGCATTTATGCAGTCAGCTATTGAAGAAAAAAATCGAGCAGTTTGGCTTTTATCACATTTTCTAATCTATAAACAAGAAAAATTGAGTGACTCTACGCTTATGAGTCACCCAATAGTTGAAGAATCCATTCTTTCAGATCAACAAGTCGATTAGATTGAGGAGATTTATTCGTTCCTACAATAATAAGCGGCACAACCGAATCAACTTTATGGAGAGATCCATGCGCTCCCCCTCCAGCATGATCATGACTATGTTTTTCAATGAACTCATATGATGGTTTTGCATCCACTATGATCACATTCCCTTCTTGTGAATGAAGCGCACCATTTAGTCTTGCGAGGGCATCCGGATAATTATTATAGTGAATAACTCCTTGCTCATTAATTTTTAAATCTAAAAGAGATAAATCACCGTCTAATTGCCAAGATTGATTGTAAATATCGACATATGACCCGTTTGGTGAAAACGTCAATTCTTCATCGCTTTGTGTACTGACTACATGGTTGGTTTGTTCGTCTTTCCAAGCAATAAAACCAATTCGTTCATCTTCTTTTAGAATGGTAACAAGCTCTGATAACTTTACCTGATTATATTTCACATAAATGTAGGCCATTCGCTCATTAATCGCAATTGCTAGTTGACCATCTTCATTTTCGCGCTCCCAAAAAGTATAGTTCGGCAATAGTTCATTTAAATTAATTAAAGAAGTTTCTTTATCTTTATTTATGAACGATTGACCACTATCACCAAGCACAATCCATGTTACCTCTTGAACGGCTTCCTCCCAGGATGAATAGCTATTTAAAAGTTCTTGAAGTGCTTTATCGGCTTTCTCAATGCCCTTTAAATCAGTGGGGCCATTTTTGTGTATTGTTGCATCGGCATCGGGAAGATATGCGAGTGTAAATGAAGGTAGTTTATTTTGTTCGATTAAATAGCTCAGCTCATTTACAGTAAAATTATTATTGCCACCCAAACGATCCCAAATAAATTTATTACGGTCATTCTCTGGATTGTACTGAGATAAAGTGCCCAGAGAAAGCAATGTTGGTCCGTTCATCTCAATCTCTTTTGGCAAAAGATTGGCGATTGAAATTAGTTTGGGAACATGTAACTTGTGCGGATGACTTCCACGATAGATAAGACCATTAATGGAAGCAGATTGTAGATTCCGTATTGCAAGTTCTTCATGAATCGTTTTAATGTTTTGACTTAAATGCTCTTTATTGAGTTGAACAACACTATCAAGAGCTACGTTTTTAACCCCAAGATTCCATATTTCACTAACACCACTCCCATAGCTAATTACTCGATTTTCGTTTTCATGAAACCAAATAAGACCCGGAACTTTATGCTCGTTTGGATAAACGCCTGTTAGTATAGTACTATCTATCGTTACAGACATTGTCGGATACGAGCTCACTACATCGGTGTACAATTGGCCGTTATTGATCAAAAACGAGAAAGCAGGTGCTTTTCCCTCTCCAATCGCTTTTTGTAGAGGCTCCGCCATCAGCGAATCCACGGTAATTAGAATTATAGGTTTCTTAGGTGGTTCAACCGCTATATCTTCTAACTCCTTTGTCTGTGACATTGAAATTCCGAGTACAAGTCCTACACAAACCACAATGAATAAAATAAAAACAGTAAGTATTGTTCGTTTCAATAAAGTCACCTTTTTCTTTTAAGTAGAATTAGTATGGTGATTATTAAGGAATACATGCCCATAGAAAAAACCTCTTTTTAGGCTATAAAAAGAGGTTTTCCATGTATCAATATTAAAATTTTGTTTGTAATTTTGGCTCTACACCAAAATCTGAACTTGACAGAACTTTCCACTTCAGGCAGGCGCTTTCTTTTAAAGTAAAGGACATGTTTTGGTAAAGACCCTTCATTTTTAAGAGTTACCTTATGAACCCAACTTCACGAAAAGCATACTGAATTGAGCATCGTCTTTTTGATGCGCTTTACACATCGCTGTTATTACAGTGTCTTTTGGGAATTTTACGCCTATTTGTTGCTGCGTGAAACTTTCAGTAGTGATCG
This sequence comes from Solibacillus sp. FSL H8-0538, assembly GCF_038003525.1. NCBI lineage: Bacteria > Bacillati > Bacillota > Bacilli > Caryophanales > Caryophanaceae > Solibacillus > Solibacillus sp. FSL H8-0538. The sequence goes on from NZ_JBBOPI010000001.1 coordinate 2,995,681, forward strand.
ATTGACTGCGGTTCAAAATAATTCATTCAAAAAATTGGCTACACTTTATAAATCATGAAAAATGCGATATGGCGGATTTTATATACAACATAATTATTAATAAGTGCAAAACTGAATAAAACGTTGGTGCATGTGCGTTATTTTAAAAGAACTGACACTTATTTATTTTTAAGTTGTATCGCGATTGTGACAAATGAAGGTTTTAGCGATAAATTTTTTGGGGGGAAATATTTTTATTAACAAATTTGCTGCCATTATTTTTAGGTCGTTGAGTAATTTTTATATAAATGCGCCAGGTACAGACACAATATATTGTGTGAGTGCCTGGCACAAACCTTAAAGGACTCCAACCACATGAAAAAAGAGAATGAATTCATTATGAAATCATCCCCTCAAAGTTTGAAATTACTTATACTGATATTACTCATCAATGACTCGCTAAACGTTTTTCAAAATCCGCCTTAAACAACAGAATAGCATCAATATTTACAGCAAAATCGTGGTCACTGATATTAAAATTAGTTATAAACTCGTCAGATCTCTCACGAACCATAATTGTCGGACGGATATTGTCTCCAATGGCGTCCTGAGTTACAGTACTTCCATAGAAATACCAGTTAGTTTCAGTAGGCGCATTTGCTGCATTCTTAGATAAGTCATTTTTTATTATTTCGCATAAATTATCCATAAAACCTTCATTAAGCATAATGTTTTTTCCATACTCACCATCAACAGTTATATCAGCATATCCATACCAAATATTCCTGCTTTTTCGCTTTCCGTCATTTGAAGTGAATGTTTCATCAAACAAAATCTTCATTTTCATTACCCTCCTTTGAAATATAATTTATTCACACTATTATATACCAATTACAAATTTTAAAATAGCTTGTGTGAGTGCCTGGCACAAACCGCGAGTTACTAAAATAATGATTTCATTTAACGCGAAAGCCCCCTGATTCTATTGCGAATCAAGGGGCTTTTACTATGTCTAACTATTACTTTTGATCTTCAATCGCATGTACTAGTTTTTCAAAAAGCTTCGTATCTGCTACGTCTTCATCCGTGATTTCATGAATAATTTCACCAGCTGCAACATCCACTAATAAAACACTCTGTCCGTCTTTAATAAATTCGTCCGCCTCTACTTCACCTTCATAAAATTGATACCCTGCAAGGACAACATCTGCGCCCGATTCTTCATCTTTGAACATATATAGCATTGTGCTATTTCCATAAACGTCTTCTAATAACGTTTGTAACTCAGCTGACCCTTGAGACCATTTCATTTCGCCTGCGATCGTTGCCACTAGCATTGATTCGATAAACTCATCACTCGTATTATTCATTCTTGCCTCCATGTATAAGCCACATTTTTCTTGTGACTGATTTTCTATAGCATATCGCTTAGTTTGTTCTAGTGCTAGTAAAAAGGCTAGCGATCCGACGAAAGGTTTTCCATTAGCTTGTCAATCTTAGGTCTTAGACAAAATCATTCTAAGGAACCATGGGAATAATTTTCCTACATTTCACAATAAATGTGCAACTGAACCGATGGAAAGGGGAGGACATAGGTCAGATTAGATTATGTAATTTTTTCGATATCAGTATAAGTATGGATTCTAATTTTTCATTAGTAGCAATAGTTTTTTTGGTGTGTAATTTTTAACTTTTAAGAGGAGGCTTTTTATGTCGGTATTTACAAAGTGGGCATTTGGAAACAAAGCTGCTGTCGCCGTATTGACCACTTTAATATTTATTATTGGTGTAGTCAGTTATTTTAGACTGCCTATGGAATTTTTACCTTCTGCAGATAACCCGCAAGTTACCATTATTTCCATGGGCCAAGGAACTGATTCCAAAACAATGGAATTAGAAGTAACCATTCCGATTGAAAGAGCCGTTATTGGATTGAACGGAAAAACATCCGTCTATTCAACCACTGGAGACGGATTTTCAAAAGTGGATCTATTCTTCGAAGCAGGATATGATATGAAGCAAGCTAAACAGGATGTACTAGATGCATTAAGCAATGTACCTTTGCCTCTCTATATATCCAAGCCAATCATTTCACAACTGAATACGTCTATGATTCCAATTACGAACATTGCCGTTACCTTTAATGAAGGATTGACTACAGAAAACTTGGATTTTGCACGTGAAGAACTTCAATCACGCTATCAAGAAATCAAAGGGGTTTCCAGTGTAGATGTATATGGCGTGACAGAATCCGTCATTTCGCTCAATATCGATGATGAGAAATTGGCTGAAAATCAAATTTCTCTTTAAGCCGTTTTAGGTATCCTCAATGGTCAAAATACGGCAGTAGCTGTTGGTGAAAAGATTATTGACGGAAAATCAAGCAATATAAAAGTAATCGGTGATTTAACAAGCATCGAAAAACTGAAAGGATTAACGATCGCACCAAATGTAACGCTTGGAGATATTGCAACGATTGAAGAAACAAAAGATGCGAATTTCATGAGCCGTTTCAATGGCAAAGATAGCATCGATATTAGCATCACAAAGGACAGTCAATCCAATGCGGTGACAATCAGCAAAGAAATTGAAAAAGTAACAAAGGAAATCAATGAAAAATACGATCAGCAGGAATCCGTTCTATACATTTCCTCCGCTGATTTGGTCGAAAATTCCGTTCACACGATGATAAAAGAGGTCCTTCTCGGAGCGCTATTTGCAACGATTGTCATTATGGTCTTCCTACGAAATATCCGCTCTACCTTTATTACGATCGTTTCAATTCCTTTATCACTTTGCTTCACACTATTCTTACTATCATGGTCTGGTGTGACATTGAATATTTTAACCCTTGGTGGTGTAGCGGTTGCAGTTGGGCGTTTAGTTGATGACAGTATTGTTGTCATTGAAAACATTTTCCGCAAAATGCAAACGGAGAAATTCTCTGTCCAAATGATTATTGACGCAACGAAGCAAGTGGGCGTCGCGATTACTGCTTCTACATTAACAACTGTTGCCGTTTTCTTACCCATGAGTTTATTGAATGGCGGACTTCAAGAATTCCTTTTACCGTTCGCTTTAACGGTTACCTATTCCTTACTTGCTTCTTTGCTCGTCGCATTGACGGTTGTTCCGTTATTAAGTGCGGGATTATTAAAGAATACAAAGATGCCCGTGCATAAACCAGCTGTTCGTTTTCCAAAAGTAGTTACCTGGTCTTTAAACCATAAATGGATTGTCTTCTTGATTTCAATTCTTCTTTTCATTGGATCCATCAGCATTTACTTTGTCATTCCAAAAGGTGCAGTTGACAACTCTTCTGCTGACTATGTTGTGGCAACGCTGAGTTATCCGAATGATACACCCATTGAAAAAGTAAAGGAAAAGACGATTGAACTTGAATCCTCTATTCTAAAACTGGATGAGGTTCAGTATGTATTTTCACAGGTAGGTTCTCCAGCTGAAGCCGCTCGATATGGATATATTGGATCACCGACAGAAGCATCCTTCAGTATTTTATTGGACGATAAAAAGGATACTGATTTAATTGTGAAAGAAATGGAAAAGAAAAAAGATCAATATCCTGATGCCCTTTTAGAAGTAACCGCAGCCTCCTTTATGATGGGGGGAGCAAGTACAAATATCACCATTGATGTCGTCGGTGATAATTTAACGGAGCTTGAAGAAGTGGCAACTAACATTAAAGAAACAGTACAGAACATTGAGGGCGTAGTGGAAGTAACGACCAATCTAGATGAAAAGAAAAAGGTATACTCTCTCATGGTGGATCCAACAAAAGGAAACACGGAACAAATCGCACAGCAATTGGGCGTGATGTTAAATAAGACACCAATTGGAACGATACGTTTAAATGACAAGCAAAAAACTGTATTCCTGGAACCTTTGCTTGATACGGAAACACCTGAAGACTTGGAGAATATACCCGTCATGACCAATACTGGTCTTGTACCTGTATCAACCATCGCTACGCTACGAGCTGAAGAGCGTTCAACCAACCAATATCATAAAGATGGGGAAACCTACCTTCGAGTTACGGCATCTGTTGAACCTGCAAAGCTATCTGAAATCTCAAGTAAAGTCAATCTAGAGCTTTTCGGCGATAAAAATGACAATGATGGGATGGATCTTCCTGAGAATGTCGAGGTCCTAGTCGGTGGAGCAAGTAGCCAACAGGCAGAAGATTTTACAGATTTATTTCTTATTATGCTTGTTTCAATTGGGATTGTATTTTTAATTATGGTCATCACATTTAAGTCGATACGAGCACCAATCGCCATCCTTTGCTCTCTGCCACTTGCTGCGATTGGCGCCATTTTAGGAATCGTCATCAGTCGCATTTCCGTTGATATTACAGCACTTCTTGGCGCATTAATGCTAATTGGTATCGTAGTAACAAATGCGATTGTACTTTTAGACCGAGTCAAACAGAATGAACAAAAAATGATTATTCGTGATGCACTTGTTGAGGCAACAGCAACGAGGATGAGACCGATATTCATGACGGCCATTGCAACGATCTGTGCGATGCTTCCACTATTAATGAAACAAGCCGAAACAGGAAGCTTAGTATCACAAAGTCTCGCTATTGTTGTTATTGGTGGATTAGCCATGGACACACTTCTGACTTTGATTGTGATTCCATGTATATATGAATTACTTTATTTTAAAAAATCTAAGAAACAGCGAATGAGCCAACTAACTGACCAAGATACATGAGTATCGTATAAAGGTCTTTGTAGTAAAAATAGGTGGGAATACAAATAGGGATATTGAACAAGAGTTGACCTCTTGTTCAATATCCCTTTAAGTAATAATAAATTTTGTGAGTGCCTGACACAAACCCTCAAATTTTGTGTGTACCTGGCTCCTATTTTATCTAGGTCCGTCTCGATCCAAAATAGCTGATGTGTTCTCGTCATGAAAAGTATTTAATTTTGTCGTTGAACTGTCTACCTTGGCATTTTTATTTAGCTCATCTAAAGGAATGATATCCGTTGTTTGTACTTCCGCTGCATGTGTAAGTAATGCTTTGCTATCATTTTGCGAAAATCCAAATGCTCCCTTTACTTGCTGGATTGTCTTTTCTTCTTGATTGGTTTTCGAATTCTCCTTCACCTTTTTCACACCTCCTCTTTTTAGGATGTGTGTTTCTTTAATCATTATGTAAAAAACATCTCAGCTACTTGTTAATCGCTAAATTGGCTCCTTAAATTTTGTGCGTGCCTGGCACAAACCATATCTGAGTGCTGGGTACCTAATCTCAGAAAATCACGCTTGCTCTTATGACATTGGCTTCCGCTTCGGCTCTATTGAATAGTGTTATAGAGCTGCTTGTTTCCAAATGTTCTCTGTTTAATAGGATGAAGTCACCCTCTTCTAGATCGATAGCTGCCTGGTCGCCGATCGTTATATGAACCGGGCCGTTGATGCAATAAAAAGCTTCAGCTATTTGATGTCCATCCGGATTTTTTGGATTGACTGTTTCGTGATAACCGCCTTTTTCTACCGTTATGGCTTCAAGGTCTCCGCTACAGCCCTCCGCCAGCATAAGATTGAAATCTCTTACTTTGCCAAAGCTTCGAGTAGTCCATCCTCCATTGAAGCGATCTTGTTCATAAGGCTTTAAATGTACGTGATGATGCCCTTCATGCTTTAGCGTCATTTCCCCATCAATGACCATAATTAATCTGTTTATATCCGGGAGAGGGGTGAACACAGACTCTTCAAATTCAACGATAGCTGAACTAATTCTCCACTTAAAGTTCCGCTCTGTATAATCTGCATCCTCAGGATAAATGGCTAGCTGCGTAGTGAGCCCACCTGACCACTCATTGGTCGTTTGTTCATTTTTTCTAATCAGTTGTATTGAATACGGCATATTTTACATTCTCCTTCTCTCATTCTGGATACCTGTACATTAACCCATTCCGGTAATACAGTGCAATTATTTGAATTTTGTATTGAAGTTTCGTAAGCCCGTAATCAAATAACGCATATATATGACAGGCACCTCCCGGTACGATAGATATATCAAATAAGGGAGGTGTTTTCTATGCCAACAACTAAACTAACAATTGTCCCCGTGTCGCTAGACCCTATCATTGACGAATCTTCATTTACAAATTCACCGCAATCTCCTTCTGATCCAAGCTGCGTAATTAAAACAGCTACCGCAGTAATCTCTTTCTTCAATGGCGTAGATGAGCACATCATCCAAACGATCGTGAAGGAGCTGAATAATCAATGAAGCATGATTTTACGAGCGTGCAGAACATCTACATTATTTGCGGTAAGACCGATATGCGTAAAGGTATTGACGGTCTCGCAACACTCATTCAGGATTCTTTTAAACTTGATCCATATAGTGATTCCATCTTCTTATTTTCTGGAACGAGTAAAGACCGTTATAAATGTTTGTATTTTGATGGAGATGGCTTCGCCATGCTTTATAAACGATTAGATAATGGCAAACTGCAATGGCCAAAAGATGAAAAGGAAGTACGTAACCTTTCACAAAAGGAACTTCGCTGGCTGTTAGAAGGTTTATCGCTTCAGCAGCCAAAAGCGATTGCGAAATCTGCAAAAGGTGTCTTTTAAACCCACCTATTAAGGTGGTATAATCATCCATAACTTATACTGAACGGAAATGTGGTGAATGATTTGACGAACGTTTCTCCTAAGCAAGAAAATCAAAATGAACGATTAATTCGAATGCTTGAGCAACAATTAGCTCAGTCAAATCGACAAATCGAAGCGTTGACTGAACAAGTTCGCCAATTAACCAAGGCTTTATACGGTTCAAAATCGGAAAAATCAAAGTATAAAGCACCAGACGGACAAGGTTCTTTATTCGAAGACGATCCGTCTTTTAGCGATTCTGAGCAGACAGAAGAACAAAGCACGGCAATGATTACGTATACCGTTGTCCGTAAATTACATAAGAAAAAACGGAATGATTCTTTTCGTGACGGGATTGAAATAGAAGAAATTCACCATCATCCTGAAAACACGCAATGTGACTGTTGCCTTGGTCAAATGACCGAAGCTGGTACGACCATTGCGCGTGAGGAAGCAAAATTCATTCCGGCTACAATGAAGCGTGTTCAACATATTGAACACGCTTATGAGTGTAGGCATTGTAAAAAAGATACTACTCAAAAAGCGCAGATGAAACGTGGAAAAGCACCGCAAGCTGCCATTCAACGTAGCATTGCAGGACCTACTGTTTTAGCAAAACTCATCTACGATAAGTTCATCCAGTACTTACCTCTTTACCGCCAGGTGAAGGAGTGGGACCGATTTGGTCTGCTTACCAATGACAAAAACTTATCGAATTGGGTCATTCGTGCAGCAGAAGATTGGCTTCTACCGGTTTATGAGCAGATGAAGCAGACATTAACAGCAAAATCTGTTCTGCATGTGGACGAAACGTATGCGCAAATTATTAAACGATCAGATGGTAAATCAGGTCAATCGAATGCCTACAATTGGGTGTTCCGAAGCGTGCCAAGCCAAGGACCAATCATCGTTCTTTTCCAAAGTGCTTTATCGAGAAGTCGTTCTGTATTAGAAAACTTTACAGCTGGCTTTAAAGGAACCGTGATTTGTGATGGATATTCTGCATACGGCAATCTACCTGATGTCACGTTCGCCAACTGTTGGGCGCATGTACGACGTTATTGGCTGAAAGCTGATAGCAGAAACGGTCAAATTGGTGTGGATTACTGTGACCAACTGTATCACTTAGAACGTCAATTTAAGCATCTTTCACCAGGTAAACGACGAAAAGCACGGCAAAAACATTCGAAACCGATTGTAGAAAAGTTTCTAAAATGGGTAGATGAATCCCCTTTCTTCGGAAAAAATGCCTTGGCAAAAGCTGCCGAATATACATTAAATCGTGTACATGGGTTAAAAGCTTTTCTGCTCGATGGTCGCATTGAAATCGATAATAATCCAGCTGAAAATGCGATTCGCCCTAATGTGATCGGCCGAAAGAACTGGCTTTTCTCTGTTAGTGAAGCTGGTGCTAAAGCGAATGCGATCTGCTTAAGTTTGGCTGAAACAGCAAAAGCAAATGGTATCGACTTCTATCAATACCTAGTAACGTTAATGACAGAGCTGCCGAATTTACCGATCCATCAGCAACCCCAAATTTTAATTAACTACATGCCTTGGTCAAAAAATATCCAAGCCACATGTGCTAAATAGCCATCTATCCGAAAAAATTTCAGATAGATGGCCATTCGTCGTGCGTACCGAAAAGGTGCGCTTTTTTATATTTCGGGCTTACGATGAAATGCAATTAATACTTGCTGTTTCTTTTCCAAACCAATCACCTCTATATCCCCCCAACTATTTACAGTTAGGATTATTTTGATATAAAGTGGCTCACATTTCAATTGCGTTAGTGGCTCAGTTTTAGATTACCAAATACAACCGTCTAAATAAAAGAACTCCAAGAAATGTCATTACATCTCTTGGAGCGATTTTTTGTTTATTCATTATTCCGCCACTGCATAACTTCTCACTATTATATAGAGTGAAAAATTATATAAAATACTTAATTAAAACTTAATACTAAAGAAGCCTTTTCATAGACATTCGGCAAGTCATTTTTAATCTCATATGGTGAAAAATACATAATAAATTCCTCATCAATTCTTTTTTCGATATTATTTTTCAAGCCTATTTTTTTACCATTCCTTAATTTAATCACCTCTTCTTGCTCACACCATTCAACAAATGACTTATCATGATGTAACTCAAAGGCTTTTATTAAAGGGAGTAAATATTGATATTTCTTTTCTGAGTCATACTCACTACTTTCGCCTAAAGTTAAATAATTAAATAACTCCAAACCTAAACTTCTATCTATTTGAACATGCTTCATTTGATTTTGATAATTTCTTAAGCATTTATAACAAGACCCATCACAATCATTTGGACAATTTTTCAAAACATGAAATACCTCGTTTTTGATTTCTTCAATACGTTGTCCAGCAACATATGAATATCCAGCTCCTCCTGATAAATTATCAAAAAGATAAAGGTCTACATTGTAGCTACCATCATCTAGAATTTTTATTCGATGCCCTACAGTCAACTCTTGAGGGTCAATATCTAAAACTCTACTTGTAGCTAAAACAAAGGCTTCTCCCAATGTAATAAATGCATCTTTTGCCCACTTCTTATTAAAATCAAAATCAATATGTTTATCTAAAATTACTCGAACTAAAAGCAAGTCTGTTTTAAAATCATTTCCTAAAAACACATTAATCAGCTTTCCTGTGCAGCGTGAATCCTTATTAGATTGCACTTTAAAAGGCTTATCATGTTTTGTTTGCTCTTGAAACTGACTTTTTTTAGTTACGGCTTGTATGAATCCACAATCTTCACAAATAGAAAAACCGCTTTCCCCATCAATTCCTTTATTTGTTACTACTAATTCTTGATCTGCACCATGAGCAGATAGCATTAATTTAGTACCCTGTATAGGTTTGAATTCAAAAGCTTCCTCGTTATTAGGTATAAGTTGTGGTGTACTAGCATAACTAAAGTTTTGTTTTTTATCACCTTTTTGAACTTCTCTTCCCTTTTCTGGAGAAAACCCTAGAGGACGGATATAATGCTTTTCTGATAATTTTTGTTTACAAATTGGACACTTACATACTTTATTTAACTCATCTTTCTTAGAAATATAATTACAATTCAAACAATAAAGCATCTTATTTGTTCTCAGATTTACTTCTGCTAAAGGCTGCTCAGGATTTTTGGCAAATGGATTATAAATTCCACCAATTCTATATGTCTTTTTGTTAACAACTACTTGTCTTCCCGGAGCATATTCTCCTAAAGCGCGATTTAAATCCAGTTGTGGTCGCTGTTCAATTACAACTTTTCTAGTAAATGGATTCCATTTTTGAATATACAAGCTAGTTAAGTCACGTGGGAACGCATAAGTCGGTAAAAATCCATAATTAAATAAAAACGATAAAAACTGTGAATCAGGATGCTTTTCCTTATCATATTCTTCATCCGTCTCCATATGATATTGATTTAACTCCGACTCTATCCCTTCATAGGCTTGCTGAAGGTTCCCCCCTAAGTAATCCGCTGCATTTTTTATTATTTCCCATTTAATCTCTAAAGTTGATGCTGCTTCATCTGGAACAATTGAATAAATTTCAGGAAACTCTTTAAACCTTTTATTAATTTGCTTGTTTAGCCATTGTTCGAAACTATTTAAATCAAATGGTGCATTTGAACCAAAGAAATCTATAGTCTGTCCTAGAGATTCAATGATATTACTTAAAGCTTGTTCATCATCCTCAGCATACTTATGAAAATAAGTTTGAATCATAAAGGCATTTAAATGTCTCGTAATAATTTTTTTATTATCAATATAAATAAGTGCCTCTCTTGTATCACCACTAATAATATGCTGCGGATTTTGGAAATAATATGCATCGTGTGGTCCATTTTGAGCATATGTTATAACCGTCGATAAGGAAGAACCTCTTCGACCTGCTCGACCCGCTCTTTGCTGATAATTTTCTCTTTGTGGTGGAATATTACGAAGTCCAACGGCTGTTAATGACCCTATATCTATCCCGACTTCCATCGTTGTAGTACAACTCAAGATATCTACAGTCCCCAAACTTTCGTCTAAAATTATATCTTGGAAGGCCATTTCATATTTCTCTGTCGTAGCAAATGCAACACTCGGATCTTTTTGAGATAGTTGAGCTGTATGTTCTTCTACGGATATATTTGAAATTTTATCTCCCTCTAAAATATCTTTTATAGGTGTTCTCCAATAGCCTTTCTCAGCACTTAAAATTTCGCTCTTTGGTAATAAAACATCTAATCCATTTGAAAGGCAAGTTGGACATGTATTGTTCGGATTAACTGCATGGATTTGTTTACATTTAGAACAACGATACCATGTATGATTAATTCCATCTTGAATAGCTAAACTATTTAAATTTAAATAGTACTTATCATGTTCATGCTCACATAAACGTTTACTAAATAAGACTTCAATCACTTGATTCAGCTCGTCTTCATTTCCAACGTACATCTGAATAATTTTTTTTAACTCGTCAGATATAGAACCTTTTGTTCTACCCCATTGCTCATCATTTCTATAAAAACCAAATATTTCGCATCTATCTTCGTTTGAAATATCTTTATCGACTGCAACTTCTTCTAGCATTTCTCGGATAAACAAGATAATTATCTTTTTGAAATCTTCGAGTGATATAATATCCTTTACTGAACGATGAATTGTTTTCACCATAATAGGTACAACAAAACCTACTGTTGTTTCATATAAAGAATAACCTGGAGAAGCAAGTACATGAACTAATCTAACTTTCAATTCATTATTAATTTTAAAGTTTCTGAACGCTCGACCGTCAAACTCTATATCTTCGAATTCGTTCGTTCCAAACTCTTCATCTATTAATTCAACGTATTCTTTTACATCTATTAATAAATCTTTTCTATCCGGCTCATTTAACAAGCGCACATTATTTTCATTTATATAGTGTAAAATTGCTGGGTATAACTCTTCTCCAATTGCACCCTCAATATCTAAATTATTCAATTGATATGCTGCTTTAACTAATAATTGACGTACTACATCTTTTTCAACTTCTTCTGGAATATCTCGAGCTAGACGAGCTGCACGTTGACGACCATCTGAAAAAATTAATACTTTACGTCCTTCATTTATATTATCTTCAATTGACATTGAAGGCGGTTGAATAATAAATTGTTCACGAATAAGGTTGGCGAAGGGTTGCTCTCCCTTTGTTCGTAAGTCTCTTATATTAAATTTTGCGTTCTTTAAACAACATGGACATTTATCAAATGAGATGACATTAGAATAATCGCTTTTTTTATTACCGCGCTTTGATTTCCCAATAAATTTATATACTTTTAAATAATCATCTAATTCTTCTCTATTTGGCATATTATCTACTAAGAAACCTGTTTTCACATGTAACCACATGGCCTCAATATTTTTAAGCGCCTCTTCTCTAGGCTGCTCTACTAAAAAATGAATTTCTGTTAATTTGTCACCAACAATGCCGCTTCCGCTCTCATTCCATAAAAAGGTTTTTCCAGTATGTTCTTCTGAAATATAGCCTCTCAAATAAACTGATCCACAATAGCGATGTGTCATTAATTCGTATACTTTAGAACCGCATTTACATACACTCCTACGATCATCATATAACTCACCTAATATATCCCCTTCTTGATTAGAATCACAATAAGGGTTAATACAGCTATAAGCCCCTGCTAAACCTCTAAAAAATATATGAACACGTGCTGGAAGTAAGATTTTGTCCTCCTTTTTTGCTGCATTTGCTAATAACAATAAATTACTCACCGCTTTTTTAGCTTTATCTAACTCTGCTTCTGGACAAAAGAAGTTTGCTAATTCTTCTAATCTAGTTCCATTACCACTGATTTTTTGAAAAACTAAACTTAAAGGTGGGTAGTTTTCTAAATGATCGTAAAGGTACTCTTGAAAGTTTTTTAGCTCAGCAGGCGGTTCTGACCAACCTAACGCTTTAAAGCTGTGAGCTAAATCTAATTTAGTCTTTTTATAATTTTTTATATACTCAATAAATGATTCTGAATTAATATTAGCTAGTATGTCTACATCTTGAATAGATGCCTTCATTGGTGCAACTCTTGATTGTTGAGTACCTTCAATTAGCTTAAAGTCACGCAAAATAGGCTTCCCAGTCAATTGATAAGCAAATTCTTTGGCTTTAGTTTCATCACCTGGCTTACCTAAACTTGCCGAAGTTAAAATACAGCGAATTCGATCACGATTAATTCCTAAACGACCTTGTAAACGTCGAATTAGTAATGCCACTTCTGCACCACCTGTTCCACGATACATATGAGCTTCATCTAAGATTAAGACAAATTGATTATTTGCATCTTCTTGAAGCCATTTCTTTGTATTTTCCCATATTGAACGTTCAATAGGCCTCATTAACATATATTCTAGCATCGAATAATTGGTTACTAATATATCTGGCGGAGTTTGTTGCATTTCATGCCTTGTTAATAGTTCCGCATCTGTCAGGTTTCCTTTATAAGGCCCTTTTCCTTTTACTTTAGAGTTCACAAATGCCTCGAGATCCTTTGCTGGCCATTTCCCTCTTAACTTCATTTTCTCTACTTCTTTAGGATTAGATTTCTCTAACTCCAAATAATAGTTTAAAATATCATTTAAATGATATTTATCTTTTTTATCGGAGTGTGCTCCAGCATAAGGCGTTCGAGATGTATACATACCAAATTGAATATTTCTATCTGCTACTTCATTAAATAGACTCTTTAATTCATCGCTATTAAATAGCCTTCTTAACCTTGTCATCTGATCATTTACTAAAGCATTCATAGGATACAGTACTAACGCGCGAACAGCTCTCTTTTTAAATGTTTTAGGAGAAGTTTCAGCTTCTCTATATAATACGTTAAGCATAGGATGTAAAAATGATTCTGTTTTACCTGAACCAGTTCCTGTAGAAACAATTAAATCCATATTATCTGTTAAAAATGATTCTAGTGCTTTTTGTTGGTGTACGTATGGACGCTGAAAAACACCAACAGAATTTTTTAGCCCTGCCAAATGTGTCATTAACTTTTTGGCTGTTTCAGGAATATCCATTTTGTTATAAGTCTCACCAATTTCATAAATTGGTGTGGCTTCAATAAATGGCTCTGTAGAAATCGTCCCTGAGCGCTTTAATAAATCCGTACGTTTTCTTTGAGTACTAATTTCACTTATTGGATATTGTGTTTCAATATATTCACTTAGTTTTTTATGTAATCTTTTTGTTACTTCATCTATTGTATATTCCACCTATACTCTCTCCTTTAAATTTAATTTTTCAATGACTACTCGAACATTGTTCAACTGCACTTCATGAGTAATAAATTTTTTAGGGTTTCTCAAACAATTAGGTAACGCGATTAAGTTTAATAAGCTTATTTCTTCAATTGGTAATTGTCGATTAAAAGAAATTTCAACCAATCTATTTTTTAAGGGTTTAACTATGTAATATTTATCTATTCCATAAACATCCAAAAGCGCAAAGAAAATTCTTCTATAATTTGATTTAGGAATATGCGTACCATAAATTATCTTTCCTCTTTTTACCGCTATATAAATATCCCTACGTTTAAAAGCTGTTTCGTGAATTGCAATGAACCATTCACCTTCTTTAATCTTACTAACCATAGTAGTCTTAAAGTGCCTTCCACCAATGAATAAAATATACTCGGCTATCTCTAAATTCAGAGGCATTATTTTTTTTTCAAAGCTAGGCAAAACATCCGAAATTTCTGATCTATACGCATAATCATCTACTTGCAACACAGGGTAATTTGATTGTTTGGCTAAGTAAACCTGAGTTAATCCATAATACGATTCATTTGATTTAAACTCATCAGCACTTATTAATACACTTGTTTCTTCACTTGGAAATTGAACTATTCTCGCTGGTAGCAAAGAGTAATATCCATTATCTTGTTTTAAAATCTCTCCTTGTTGATGCATTAATTGCAAGAGCTGCCATGACTTGTTTTCTTCCCCATTAAAAAAGTTTAAAAATTCCTCACTTTCTTTAGAAAACATTCTGTCTATTATAGGAGTAATTCTTCTATAATGAATTTTTTCTACTTGTACCTCTTCAGAAAAACTAAGAATTAGATTTTTCACGTATGTCATATAATAGTTTAATTTTTTCTGTACAATCAATTGATTATGCATTCTACCACCTCTAGAGCCCTTCTGATGGTAAATACTTATTGAATAGTTTAGAAAAAGCCATATATCCATCATCTACACCTATTATGTTGGTATAATAGTATAGCCATTCAACAAGATCTGTTGTTAATTCAAGGTCTTCTATTTTCTCATTATTAGCTAAATACCATTCTATAAAGTCTTTTTCGAGACCGCGTATATCTTCAAACTTAATAAATAAGTCTAGATTTTTTAAATTTAATTGACCCATAGTTAATTCTTGAACTTGCTTTTTTCGGATAGAACTTTGAATAAATTGCTCTGAATTAATAACGGGCACTTCACCTAATGTACTTAATAACTCATTTGCATCATCTTCTTTATCTAATGTTAACATCCATAAATTTGGCGTTAAGTTATTTTTAGACCATTTCAGTTGCTTAAAATACATAGGCAAAGAGTATTGTGCTGTAGTTAAATGTATATTATGAAAGATTAATGACTTAACATTTTCCTCATCTGTATATTGATAAAATAAAGACTCTAACGCCTTCACTCCAAAAGATTCCAATTCAGGGATCACTGTTAGTACTTCTTCACTAGAAATTGTTTTTGATAAACAGTTTGCAAGTTCCAACGAATATTTACCTGTAATGATTAAGGGGAGTTCTCGCATAATAGCAGAAATTATTGTACTAGATAATGCCTTCTTAGAATCCCTCGCATTAAATATCTTCAAATTCAACTTCAAAATATCAATTACGTCTTCTAATGAATTATGTTGAAAGCCTTTTTCCGAAGAAAAATCAAAATACATAGCATACTCGGACTGTTGTCTCGAATTTTGAATTCTAGGTTGAAATTCAATCGATGACTTTAATAGTTCATTAGCGTAGACTGTAGTATAGTCATTTTGAAGCCTTTCAATTTTTTGGTGAAATGTTTGCTCAATTGTACTCAGCAGTTTTTGTGTATTGGATAACTTTTCTTCAGTCTCATTTAATTCTCTAGCTTTCTGACTAAGTAAACTATGATTACTTTTTATTTCATCAAGTAATAGCTTATTCTCCTTAGCAAATTTATTATATTCATCTTTGAACTTCTGAGATGTATTGTGCTCTATAATTGTTTGGGTTAGTTCTAAAGACAACAATTGAGTAGTGTAATGCTTTTGGAACCCATCATCTAAAGTTTTATTATCAATTAGTGTTATTATCCGGTTAAAACGATCGACGATATACTTTTCTTCTATTACTTGTGTAGTTAACCATGCACTCAAATTTTGCTTTAATTTCCTAGAAATTTCTCCTAACTCTGTGTTAGCTTTTAAGTGTTGCAGTACAAATGATAATATTGTTTTATCATCTGCCAAATCAAAATTACCTATAGCGATTTCTGTATTAAATTCATATACAAAAAATGAGCGATTTTTTCTAATAAAATCATCAAATATCGTGACAGCATTAATTTGCACTTTGTAATATGGAACAAACCCAATATTTTTCAAACCATATCCAAATTCGTTTTCAATTAGCTTTACAGGGCCAATTAAGTATCCATCTTTTGTGCGAAACACCACATCATTTTTAGGTAAATAATCAAGTCTTATACCTTTCCTTAAAAGCCTTATAATTGTTTCATAATCATTTTCAACGCTATAAAATAGATCAATTAATTCATAAAAAGAATGACTAAATTCTTCCTTACTTAAAATATATTTATTTGAAGTTATACGATCACTTTCAAAAGTATTTGATTCACTTAATTGATACAATGCAAAAATTTGTTCTACATTATGCTTATAAGGTACAAATATTTTCCCAGTATTAGGGAAATACTCTACATAATCCTCTTCTGATTTTAAAATGGTGAAATTTCCTTCCTCATATATTGCAAAAGGCTTTGCTGCACCATATTCATTACCCTCTCTATATGATCCCTTGTTAAATAGTTTAACTAATACAATCATTTTAATTCACCTCATCTTTTCTAATTCATTAATTAATGGCTCTGGAATATAAATATATTGTTTTCGAATCAAACTTAATAAAAATCCCCTATGCTTATAGTCACTTTTTTTAAGTTGATTTTTTAACTGCTCTATTATATGTCTATCATAAATTCTTTTAGGAAATTTTTTTGCATTCAAACATGTATGTAAAATATTATCCCAATCAATTATGTATTTCGCATTTTCTTGTGATTGTTTTTTTAACTCCCATTTACCAATTCTCGGTAACGTTAAAGTTGCAGGTGCTTCTATCGTATGAGTTCCACCAGAAGTAAAGCGATAACAAATTTCAGTTGCATTATGCAAATTGAAAGGGAGTTTAGTAGATACTTTAATTTCATCTCTATAAATTATTTGGGAGTCTAATAGAACGTTTTTATCATCAACATTAAAATACTTAGAATTTATAGGATTATTAATAAAATTCTCTACCTTTCTAACTGTATAAAGTTCTGAAGTTCCTGCTTCAACTATTAACTTATAATCTCCTGGGAAATCCAAAACTAATGAGAAAATCCCCTTTTCGTTAGGACGAACCCTATTTAATTTCCCCAAAGGTGACAAAATACATATAGCAGGATTTAAAAAGCTAATACTACTTTCTTTACTTGTATATAGAAATTGACATTCGTCCTCTAAAATATCATAGGTTGTTCCTAGCTTCTTAAATTTCACAGGAGTTATTAAATCTAAAATACTAGTGGCTGGTAACAACGTATAATTTAACTCTTTATAAAACCAATTGACCAATTCTTCATCCAAATTCTCTGGCATAACTAAATCATATAAATATAATTGATTTATTTCATTTATAGAAATGATTTCAATACTTCGGGGTATATTTTTTAACTTTAATTTCGTTATAACAAAAAAACGACTCATTAGTGTAAGTTGACGATAATGGACTGATCTATATTCACCTTGTATATTTTTAAATAGTAAAGGTCCCTTTTCGAAAAGCTCATACTTTCCGGATGCATTTAAATCTAATAATTTTTCAAATTTAGGGTTATCACAAGTAATAGTATAGGTTTCTTTTAATGGGACATTTACTAAACATTCGTCTATTGAAAGTAATAAACGTTTATTATTCAAAATAAATGAATCCACCTCTTCACAGTAATAATTAAAATAAATATCATCAAAAATAACTCTAGGTGTAAATTTATCTTCTATAGACGGAAAACGTAATGAAAAAGAATATCCATTATTAATTGGACAAATTACTACGCGAATTCGTTGATTTGCAAGATCCTCTTCTTCAAAATAATTAAATAAAGACGGTGTAGGTACATAAAGTTCACAAAGCTTTTCAATTTCTTTTGCCACATAATCTTTATGTCTAAAATGTGGCTTGTTTTTTTTACCTGGATGAAAACTTAGTTTTCCTCCACATACTGGACACTCATAAATTTCATATTTAAGAGCCTTATTTGCTGATACTAAGTTATTTTCACTATTATATGCATAATGCATTTCTTCACCTCATGTCACTGCCACTATATTAATTGAATATATATTTTAGAATCATCTTGAAAAGTGTAATATTTTACTATATTGAAATATCCCCCTCTCTTCGTTCTGGATTACATATATTTAATTCGATAACTATTAGTTTCATATTAACAAAAAAGACTCATAAAAACTCTAAATTTTGGGTTTAAACTAAATTTATATACCTATTATTAATAACGTGGAAATTTTCCTCATAAACTAATAAATCCAGCATCTTCAATACTGGGTTTATTATGCATTTAATTCATTTTTCAATTACCTATACAATTTATACTTATTATGTTTATTCCCTCTACATTACATCCATACTGGATGTAATGTAGAGGCATGGACACACTTACGCTAAGTTAGTAAAATAACCTAAACGAGAGGACGTGTCCGACATGAGTCAAAAAAAGTATAATCAAGAGTTCAAACAAACCGTGGTGGAGCTTTATCGCTCTGGCACGCCGGTCAATCAACTATCAAGCGAATATGGTGTATCAGAAGTAACGATTTATAAATGGATTAAACTTCATTCTCCCATTGAAGGAACAAATGAGTTAACGGCAGCGGAAGCCGCTGCGATCCAAAAGTAAAATCTACGCTTGAAACAAGAGGTAGAAATCCTAAACATACTAACATTAGTAGTACAAACCAAGGCCATGGTTTGTGCTACTATTTTTTTATAGTAGAAGTGAAGGAAAGTCGAATAGCCTTTGGGACCATCTGAGAGTCCGTATTTTAAACCGGCTAACTTCACACCCTTATTTGAATCAGTTTAGTATGTTGGGTCCAAAGAGATCGTGTATAAGAAAGTGGAATCAATAAGGCTATGTGAAGACTTCTATGATTGGCTAAAAAGGAGAAACTATATGAAACATGTCATTGCGTTAGATGTCAGTAAAGGAAAAAGTACAATTGCAATTTACAATGGGTATAAACAATGTGAATTTGAAGGTGAATTCTATCATAAGCGTGTTGATTTCGAACGATTACACCAACGTATCGAAGAAATTACACTACTTGATGGACAAGCGCCAGAAATCGT
This sequence comes from Solibacillus sp. FSL H8-0538, assembly GCF_038003525.1. Taxonomy (NCBI): domain Bacteria; kingdom Bacillati; phylum Bacillota; class Bacilli; order Caryophanales; family Caryophanaceae; genus Solibacillus; species Solibacillus sp. FSL H8-0538. Next base: position 3,015,019 of record NZ_JBBOPI010000001.1, read on the forward strand.
CTTTGAAGCAACGGGTGTCTATTCAAAGCCTATAGAAGCGTTTTTTAAAGATTACGGTTATACATACTACCGCATGAATCCACTTGAAGCGAATTTACAAATGGCAAAGATGCGACGTCATAAAACCGATATGAGTGATGCCCATGAACTCGCAAAAACACACTTCAAAATGGAGCACGAAACAACGTACATACAAGACGAATATTATGAACAGATGCGCGCATTGACTCGTTATTATGATGAAATCGACGAAGAAATCATTCTACTCAAAAGTAGAATGCATGCGATCCTACAACTGAGTTTTCCAGAATTAGAAACGCTTATTACACCTAGTTCGGCACTATTTTTAAATATAGTACAACTGTACCCACATCCAGCACTTTTACAGGCACATTCGAAAACAATCATTAAAAATCGGTTAAAAGCCAATACGCGAAAAAACCTATCACTAACGCGTGCGGAGAAAAAAGCAATTACATTATTAGAAGCAGCTGAAAATAGTTACCCGGCTATTAAGCCGACAGATATTCGATGTGACCAAGTACGAGATTACGCTGCTCGCATTTCCGAATTACTGGAAAAGAAGGATTCACTTGTAAAGCAAATGGTGGAATTGTCACAAGGACGAAAAGAATATATAGTATTCCGATCGATTCCTGGCATTGGCGATTCAACGGCGTGCAGATTAATTGGCGAAATCGGTGACATCCACCGCTTTCAAAATGCGAAACAACTGAACGCTTACGCAGGCATTGATATTATGCGATACCAATCAGGCAATACGCAGTACAGAGATCGCATTAATAAACGTGGAAACAAACATTTACGGAAGATTTTATATTTCATGGTATGCGCCATGCTTATGGCAAAAGGAAAACCGAATCATTTTGTGGATTATTACTATAAATTAAAAACGCAACCTCAGAGGAAGCCCCATAAGGTTGCGATTGTCGCCTGTATCAATAAGTTTCTGAAAGTGACATTTCAGTTAATAACACAAGGCATATTGTACGATTATGAGTCCGCACTACCAGCTCAGAAATCGTAATCAAATGTAATTAAACTATATCATACTGGCCTTTCGAAAAAAATAAAAATCGTTAGGTCATTTTGGCGTATCTAAAAAATGTAAGTGAAGTGTGGAGGGATATCCCTCCACACTTCACTTACATAAAAACATAATCTATTTTTAATAATTAGGTTGACTAATCGTAAGGAAAAAGGCTATGACCATATTCGCGCAAAAATAGAAGACCAAGAACTCATCGATCACATTGAAAAAGAAAGCGAGCATCAGCCTGTTCAACTGATGTGTCGCGTATAAAGATACCTAAAAGTACGTATTATCAATCGTTTCATAAGAAGCCAAACAGCTATCATGTCGCCAATGAGAAGCTTTTAGTACGCATTCGTGCCATCCACGCAGACAGTAGTGGGCGGTACGGTGCGCCAAAGATTTTCGCCATTTTAAATCAAGAAGGCTATACCGGCAGTATTGATCGCGTTCAGCGTATTATGAAACACGCAGGCATCCGTTCGAACATTGTAAAAAAGTACAAACCGACCTCATCTAGTGGTCATGTGGAAGAACGTGAAAACGTAATCGAACAGGACTTTACAACCGAAACCATCAACGAAAAATGGGTAGCGGATATTACGTATATCCACACCGTTCAAGATGGCTGGTGCTATTTGGCGTCGGTACAAGATTTACACACAAAAAAGATTGTCGGCTATAAATTTGGTCGCCGTATGACGGTAGACCTTGTTTTAGACGCGCTCGAAAACGCCGTGATGGCCCAGCAACCCGCATCAGGCTTAATTTTGCATACCGATTTAGGGACGCAATATACAAGCGAAGATTTTCGTAAAAAGCTCGAGCAGCATGGCATCACGCCATCATACAGTCGCAAAGGTTGTCCGTATGATAATGCGTGCATCGAATCGTTCCATGCGACATTGAAAAAAGAAGAAGTTTACCGCACACGCTACGCCAATTTTGAAGCAGCTCGCATGGCTTTATTCCGCTACATTGAAGGCTGGTACAACCGCAAGCGAATTCATGGTAGCATCGGCTATTTATCGCCAGATGCATTTGAAAAAATCTGCCGTGCCGCAGCGTAAACATGGATGATGCAAATCCCCACCCCCACATTTTTGTCTGGCAACATCCGTATCTTTTTCGCGCTACATCCCAAGTAGGCGGTCAAAGGCTCTTTTCACTTTGACGGGCTACTTGGGATGTGGAACAATCCAGTCCGGATGTTGCCCAAGAAAAAACTTAGGCAGAATGTGTCCAAAAACTTGACGTAGATCCATATCTCTACCAATAAACTCTATTAAGTACTGTAAAATTAGGCACAAAAACTACCGATAAACAAAATTTTTATCGGTAGCTTTCTTTTGTTTCTAATTAACCTCTAATTTCTTTATCAATTGACTGCTCATTCATTGAATCATTTATAATTTGATCGATATCTTCATCAGATAAAGCATTGTTCTCATTAGACCTCTGTGTGTTTTTTATACCCTCTCTAAAACTATCTATTGCTGTTAAATCATTTTCTGTGTAATCAATAAGGTACTCTTTCAAACTTCTACCTTTTGACTCATAATCCCAAATTTCTTTTTTATTCAATTGGCCTCTATTATTAGCCTTATTAAGATATAAAAGTGTTTGCTCTTGTCTGTGGTACTCTTGTCTTCTAATACTTACAATTTTCTCCCAATATTTTTCAGCATCATATAGATAACTACTTACAACAAATTTTTTTGGTACTAGAACAATTGGAAAATCTCTTTTACCTACACCTTTAATACTTGGAACATATTCAACAAACTCTTCCCATTTATTATTCATATGGTTCCAAAATTTTCTTTCTAATTTAAAATCTCTTTTAATGTTATATATTTCACATTGTTGTATAGTAAATTCTACAAGCTTCTTTTTTATTAGGCTTGCGATTAAATCTGACATTTTATCACAGCCAAATTTGTCTATAAAGACATGTAAGTCTTCGATTCGTCCAATTAAACCTTTTGAAATTAATTCTTTTATATGAATAAAATTAAAAATTTCATTTAACTCTTCTTCACTATTTCCAGTTCCTTGTGGAAAGCCTTCCGTATATCCCAAATAAATTTCATTTGATTCGCCCGAATAAACTAAGTTGCTTCTTGCTTCTTCAATTTGCTTATTCTCATACAAATCTAATACCGTGTTAAAAAAGTCTAAAATTATTTGATCACATTCAATAGCTAATTCGTCATTTTCAGCTTCAATACGTGTTGGGTCAATAAATAATTTATTATCCCAATCGATTCTAATATCTATAAATTCGAAATCTTTCTGAGAATATTCTTTTAGTTTAAAATACTTAGAAAATCGCATTATCTTACCGCCTTATACTTTTCTTTTGTTATTAAATTTTTTATAAGATAATACTCTAAGTACTACATTGATTTTATTTTAAAAGAAATATAAAATAATGCTGTAGTCAACGAAGACCTAGAGTATTTAATTTTAATTAATTGCCGTTAATTAAAGTTCAATTACTTGTCATTGAAAGTATAACTGGTTGCCGCCTTTATACTTTCAATGTTTTTCATCTTGATGCTTTTTCAATATTTTTGCAGCTTTACTTTTTTCCTTCTTAGAACTGCCCTTACTACTTAATGTTTTACCTGCTTTTCCAACTTTTCCTCCTGAATGCTTTGCCATCTTCAAGCCCCCTTTATAAGTTTATTTTCTTTTATCATCTAAGAATAACAATCCAAATACTATAACCGCGATTAAAAATACACCTATAACGGCCTTAAGTGCATAAAGTATAGTTGCTATTGATATTCCCAATATTATAACTGATAAAATAATATGAATACCTACACTATATTCATAATAAGTGTATTTAATTGACTCCCATGTAATTTTCAACATAACCAACGATGCTGACATTTGTAAAGTAATCCCAGTTATAGATAAAATACCAAAAATCAATAAACTATTAGCATTTGAACTAAATAAAATTTCTATAGCTTTATCAATATTTTCTACATGTACATCTACAAAATAACTATTAGATATAAAAATTATCAATAAGCCTAGCAATACCAGCGCCAAAGCAAAATATGATTTAACATTTATACTCACTTTACCACCTCCTTTCAAAAATTTATGTTCCCACTCTTTGGTTTTCAATTTTTTTTTTGAAAACCATTTATTTTTTTAAGGAAGTTTCCTTCCTTAAAAAATACTTTGGTATATATATTGTCTACCACCCTCTATAAGTGGCTCCTCTACTCTTCTAATTAGTCTTTGTTTATATAGCGAGTTTAAATGAGTACTCATTAAATTTGGTTGCTTGTTTAAAAGTTCGGCAACCTCTCTAGCTGTAGTTTTTTTTAATAAGTACACTTTTTCTAAAATTTTTTGATGAGTTCCTGAAATATCACCTATAAAATTTGCTTTACCATCAGAGAGCTTCTCAACAATTGCCAACTTTGTGTCAGCTAAAGTGGTTTCAATATTGTATGTGTGTTCATGAACTTCATTATTCAAATTGATGAAATATAAAAATTTATCATTCTCACAATCACACAAGTACCGAATTACTTTACTAATTACTTCATCTACACCAGAACTATTAATAGCTTGTACATCCTTAAAGTCATAATAAAATATAGTACCAATATCAGCTTTAGAGATACTATCTAAAATTTCATCCTTAATTGGTGCTACTTTAACTCTACTAATAAGATGTTTATTACTAATTAATTCTGGACAAAGCACCGTAGCAATAATAATCACCTCCTGATTTCAATTATAAATTTGAAAACGATAATTTAAAACTATTACATATTCAAATTTATGTCAAGCAATTTCAATACAAAAATCATAGTAAGTCCCTGGATAAATGGAGGTAGTTTTAAAAATTTGAATATCCTTAGTAAGAATATTATATATATTATTCCCTGTTTTAAGTAGAATTCTACTTTCTTTAAAGTTATCAGAAAAAGAATTCTTTCTCATTGTATTTAACCCTAACCCACCTGACGATTCCCTTGTACTTTCATTAACCATGAAAGCTTTTTTTAAAATATCATGTTGGGTATCAGTTTCATCTGCCTTAACTTTAAATCTATTAATAATACCTACTCCATCATCAGCAAGACCTATACGTATTTTATTTGAAGACTTATAAAGTTGGATAGTTACAAAACCATTTCCTCCACTATGATTATAAATATTTGTTCCTAACTCCGTTGTAATGTTGATAATATTATTTGTAATCTTAGATGAGAAATTATTTTCTGAAAATATCTTTAAAATGGAGTCTGTCATACACTCTAAATCATCGTCATTTCTCAAAGGTAATATTTCTAATAAAATAGAACTTGTATCATTTCTATTTCTTGACTTATATTCTTCTAAACTACAATTACTAGAAACACCCTCAGGTAAGTATTCAAAAAAATTTAACCTTTCAAGATAAGAAACAATTTCACAATGTTCTAAATCTAAGTAAACTTTCATATATCTATTTAAATTTTGAATTCCTAAAACAAAACTAATCATACCTAGAGGTGTTATAAAAGCTAAATTTGAAGCATCAATTACTATAGTTTTATAATTCTTATTAATTGATGCATAAACTTGCTGATTAAAACTATCAATACTTGTAATCGAACTCACAATATTAGGTAATAATATTCTCAACCTATAGTCCTCCTAAATTTCAAGTAATTACATAATAGCAAGAAAACATTTCTAACCTCAAATAAAAAGAAATAAAATTCATAATAATCAATTTTATATTAAAAATAATACTTATTTACAATAAGATTAATTATCTTAAATACGGTATAATTTTAAAGTCTCCAAACTGCTCCACAAGCACACATGGAGGACAACATGGCAATTACAATCAAAAAAGAAACACTTAAAAATGGAACCACATCATATAAATTCGTCGTTAATTTAGGAATTCCTGAAGGTGAAACTAAACCTCGAATCGTTACTCGACGAGGCTTCACATCTACAAAAGAAGCAAAGCAAGAGCTAAAAAAATTACAGGCTCAAGCTGCACTTGGCATCTATCCTGAAAAGAAAGTGCGCGGTAGCAATGAAGCGGCGAGCTTGCAAACAGTAACTACAGTTGAAGTTGCACTCGCTTCTTCAACAAATAAAACAATGACATATCAAGAAGTGTTTGAGATTTGGAAGGAAGCATACGAGCTGAAAGTCGAATCAACAACTGTCGACAAAACAATGGGCTATTTTAGAAATCACATCCTGCCTGAATTCGGTACGCGTCCAGTCGATTCAATTACGTACCTAGACTGCAAGCAGCTTATGACGAAGCTGACAAAAAAGCTGAAATCAAGTCGCAAAATTCTTTTCTACTTCAGTCGTATTTTAAAAGAGGCTGTACAGATGGATCTGATTCCAAAAAATCCGATGACAGGCATTGAGCTTCCTTCCGAAAAGAAGAATCAGTTTGAGCATGAAAATGAGGTTTTTAAAGAGAACTACTATGATCGTGAGGAATTAGCGGAATTTCTAGCATGCTGCAAGAACGATTTATCGCAGCTGAAATATACGGCATTTCATTTGCTAGCTCATAGCGGTCTACGTAAAGGTGAGCTTTTTACGCTTACCTAGGCGGATATTAATTTCGAAGCGGCAGTGTTGAGGGTTAATAAGGCTGTAGGCTATTCGACGACACGAGGGCTTCATATTAAGAACACAAAGACGTCAAAACCGCGCGTTGTGGATTTGGATGAAGAAACCCTTAGCTTATTAAATGATTGGGCGGAAATGCAGCGTTTAGAGCTTTCAAAAGCGCGGCTGAAAGTTAAACCTGATAGCAAGCAGCTGTTATTTCCAAATATCTATAATGAGTTGATGCATCCCTCGAAAACGAGTAGATGGATTCGCGATGTACAGAAGAAACATAACCTTCGCGAAATTTCTACCCATGGACTGCGTCATACGCATTGTTCCTTACTTTTTGAATCTGGCTTCTTTACCCCAGCACAAGTAATGGAGCGATTAGGCCATACTGATTTAGAAACAACGATGAAGATCTATACGCACGTGACTCGTCAATCGCTCGCGAGCAGTACAAAAAATTATTTAAGCTTTATTAAAAATGATGATAACGAATAAAAGTTGTCAAAAACCGTGACAACTTTTTGGCAACTATTTTGGCAACTTTTAAACTGTGCTTAGATGAGTGTCTATGCGCGGACAAAATAAAAAACCCTTGATATACAAGGGTTTTGAGGACTCATATGCGTTTATATGACGCCATATGATTTCCAGTATATGGAGACGGCGGGAGTCGAACCCGCGTCCAGAAACTCCAATACTCCAGCTTCTACGCGTGTAGTTTACCTATTTGCGATTCGCGTGGCATTATGCCGGTAAACAGGCGTCCTGCACGCTAGCTTGGAAATCTCTTGCCGGTGACTCAAGCAGCACCACCGACCGTATCCCACTAAAGTTGGGCCCTACGTTATGCACATGGGCGATGCATAGGCAGAGCGCTTACGAGCTTACGCTGCGAAAGCTAAGTTTTGTTGTTTGCCAGTTATTATATAACTTCCGTTGATGACGAAGACGAGACCTCCGACGCGCGACTAGAGCTTGAACCATCCCTGTCGAATCCGTAACGTCCCCCTATAAGTCGGTTTTCGATAAGCACTTGCTTCTCGAAACCATTCGGTGAAATTTAGGATTAACTAAATCACTTAGGAGTAGATACTGATTGCTCAATATCGTACGGTCAGATCTGCATAAGCAGTCTGTAAAGAGTATCGTATGAGTAGACACTCACTGGCAACTGTATTACAAAGTATAAGTCAAAAAAGGTTAAACTGCAAGTAATCCTTTCGATCTTCCTAATAAATATTATTAGGAATAATGCCAAAAATGAACATTAAAAAAGCACAACTCGCCCAAAATAAGACGAGTTGATGCCCTTACTTATGTGGATGGGAAGGTTTTTCATTTACCTCATCTTGTTAATCTACAATAAACAGTTTGGCTCCGGTACTCGTGTACGATCGATGTGGGCTTGTATCATCTGCTACCTGATAACTGACTCCGGGCGTAAGTTTGAATTTTCGACCATCTGAAAGTTCTGTATCAAGTTCGCCTTCAAGTACTAATAAAACATGGCCTTTGTTACACCAGTGGTCTGCTATGTATCCAGGCGTATACTCTACCATTCTAACTCGAATATTCCCCATCTCAAATGTTCGCCAATAAGCATTCCCTTCAATTCCAGGATGTTGCGTAGCGCTTATTTCATTCCAGTCAATTGTAGAAAACGGAACATCGGTAATCTTCATATTTTTATCCACCTTTCCCAAAACTATATTAAAACTCGTTTACTAAACCATTCGTATAAATAATAAATAGTTCTTGTTTAGAATGACAGTTCCCTTTTGGAATAGCAATATTTGTTGGGTGAAAATAGGTAATAATCAGAAAACTTTTTATTCCTTCCATCACTAACCCTACCCGAATACCACCAAAATAAAACCACTTAGCTCCTCTTGAACTAAGTGGTCTTATCTTATTGATTTCTTCCTTTAAATGCACGTTCTATATCACGTTTCGCCTCTTTTTTGCGGAGGTCATCGCGTTTATCGTAATCTTTTTTACCCTTACCAATACCAATTAGCAGTTTGGCATAACCGTCTTTAATGTACATTTTTAGCGGTACGATTGTGTAGCCATCTCGTTTGACTGAGCCAATGAGTTCAGAAATTTGCCTTTTATGTAATAGAATTTTGCGGCTACGTAGTGGTTCATGATTGAAACGGTTCCCTTGGTCGAACGGGCTAATATGCATATTATTAATCCACGCTTCGCCATCGCGCATGCCCACGTAGGAATCTTTTAGTTGTACTCTGCCTGCACGAATCGCTTTGATTTCTGTACCTGTTAAGACCATGCCGGCTTCGATTGTTTCTTCAATAAAGTAATCATGCCCTGCTTTTTTGTTTTGTGCTAATACTTTCCCTGCGCCTTTTGCCATTTGTAACACTCCTCACAATGGGTGAGGTGCGGCAGGCGCCGCACCATCATTTATTTCTTATTATTTCTTTTCTTTTTACCTTTTTTCGCTACGCCTTCGAAAAATTTCGGCTTGTCACTTGCTTTCCCGTCTTTGCGACGGCCGCGTGGATCGCGGTCGCTTGAGCTTGCTCGTTCACCACGTTTTTCTGCTGATCGGGCAGTACCAACACTTGAGCCATCTCGTTTTTTGCGGTCTCGTTTTTCACCTGTGCGTTCGCCACGCTTTTTGTCGCTGCGACCTGCATGAATTACTTTCGGTGCAACCTTGCGGGATGGACGACTACCTGACGACACCATGCCGACGATTTCAAAGTCTACGGAAGATTCCTCAATCGTTACGTTTGCCACGCGGATTGTTACTTCATCCCCAATACGGAACTGGCGACCAGTGCGCTCTCCGATCATAATCATTTGACGGTCATCAAAGCGGTAGTAATCATCCGTCATATTACTAATATGCACTAAGCCTTCTACAGTGTTTTCTAGCTCGATGAACATACCGAAGTTTGTAATAGACGACACAATCCCTTGGAATTCTTCACCAATTTTATCAAACATGAATTGCGCTTTTTTCAGTGCGTCCGTATCGCGCTCAGCTTCAACGGCACGACGCTCTCGGTTTGAAGTATGGTCTGCGATTTCGTCCATTACCTGACTCCACTGGAATACCGTTTCCTTTGACGTATCCCCGTTTATTAAATACGTACGGATTAAGCGGTGTACGATTAAATCTGGGTAACGACGGATTGGTGATGTAAAGTGCGTATAATAATCTGTTGATAAACCGAAGTGACCTAGCGATTCCGGATAATATTTCGCCTGTTGTAACGAGCGAAGTAGCATCGTTGAAATAACTGGCTCCTCTGGTAAACCTTCAATTGACTTAATAATTTCTTGTAATGCTTTTGGATGCACAGAATTTCCTGTACCTTTAATAACTAATCCAAAATTCGTTACGAACTCGAAGAAGCGTTGAAGTTTCTCAGGTTTCGGGTCTTCGTGAATACGGTAAAGGAATGGTACTTCCATCCAGTGGAAATGCTCTGCAATTGTTTCATTGGCCACAAGCATGAATTCCTCAATTAACCGCTCAGCTACTGTACGTTCACGTAGCACGATATCTGTTGGCCAACCTTCTTCGTTTACAAGCACTTTTGATTCCTTGAAGTCAAAGTCAATTGCCCCGCGCCCCATACGTTTGCCACGTAACACCTGTGCCAGCTCTGCCATATCCTTGAACATCGGAACAAGGCTAGCATAGCGCTCCATTAATTCAGGGTTTTCATCCGCATGCTCTAATATTTTAAATACATCCGTGTACGTCATACGTTCTGTCGTCTTAATGACGCTTTGGAAAATTTCGTGTTTAATCACTTGACCGCTGCCATCAATAATCATTTCACAAGATAATGTTAAACGGTCTACCTGTGGATTTAATGAACAAATACCATTTGACAAGCGGTGCGGGATCATCGGAATTACGCGGTCTGTTAAGTACACAGAAGTCCCGCGCTCATACGCTTCCAGATCAAGTACTGAGCCTTGTGTTACATAATAGCTTACGTCTGCGATATGAACGCCCAATTTATACGTGCCGTCACTATTTTTCGTTACCGTTACAGCATCATCTAAATCTTTTGCGTCCGCGCCATCAATTGTAACGATGGTTTCGTTACGTAGATCACGACGACCAACTAAATCTTGTTCCTTAATTTCATCCGGGACTTCAACAGCAGCATCCACCACTTCTTTCGGGAATTCGGGTGGGATATCATATTTGTATAGGATTGATAAAATGTCCACTCCTGGGTCATTTTTATGGCCTAAAATTTTGGTAACCATGCCAGTTGCAGATTTTGTTTCATCTGGCCAATGCGTTACTTCTACAACTACTTTATGGCCATCAACCGCACCTAATGCATCCTCCTTGGCGATAAAGATATCCATATTTAATTTTTTGTCATCTGTTACGACAAAGCCAAAGCCTCGATTTGCCTGGAATGTCCCAACGAATGAAGTTTTACTACGTTCGACAACTTTGGTTACGGTACCTTCGCGGCGTTCTCCAGATGCTTCTTTTAATACGCGTATTAGTACTATATCCCCGTTTAGTGCCCCATTAATTTCATATGGCGGAATAAAAACATCGTCCATGCCTTCTTCTTCAGGTGCAACGAAACCAAAGCCCTTTGCGTTCCCAATAAAGCGTCCACGTAGTAAATTCATGCGCTCTGGTAAACCGTAGCGATTTGAGCGTGAGCGTACGACATGCCCTAGCGCTTCCATTTTCACAAGTGTTTTCACAAGCTCACGGAAGTCATCTGCCTCTTCTAGTTCAAATGCTTCTTCGATTTCAGCAACCGTTAGTGGCTTATATTCTTCTTCTTTCATAAACGCTAATAAACGCTGTTGTAATTCGTTATTTTGTGTCATATGTTTTCCCTCCTTTGAACAGAAAGTTTCTATTTTCAACAGTTAGACGGTCCAGTCCAGTGTTTCTAAAAACTGATGGATGTCCTCATGTAGTTGATCCTTTTCTTTATCGAGCGTAATAACATGCCCCGAATGCTCGAACCATTTTATATGCTTATCCAGTGATTCCACCTGCCCGTATATAGTATGAGCAGAAAGTGGATCAATAATTTCATCTTTTCGAGATTGCACTACAAATAATGGTGCATAAATAAGATCAATTGAATTTCGAACGTCTGAAATGAGCTGCTGCAACTCCGGTAAGGACGCCATGCCTTGCTTACGAATTGCTGCTAGTTCTATTTCAATTTCCTGTTCACTTTTTCCTTCTTGTATTTTATATTGTTTGGCATATTGTAAAACGCCCTCGAACATAATGTCCGTTGTGCGCATCGTCATTGGTGCACACATTGTTATGATTCCTTTAACTGGTGCATCTAAACCTAATTTCAAAGAAAAAACACCGCCTAAAGAAAGACCAATGACCGCTATTTCCTCATAACCTGCCCCTTTTAACATATTGTATCCGGCAACAACATCCGTCCACCACTCGGCAGGTGTCGAATTGATGAGTTGCTCAGGTGGTACGCCATGTCCTTTGTAATGGGGTGCATGCGAAGTGTAGCCCTTCTTTTCTAAAAAACGTCCAAGCATACGAACGTCAGCTGAGCTACCGGTAAAGCCATGCAGCAGTAATACCGCGCGTTGTCCAGCTTCAAAGAAAAACGGTGCTGATAGTGCTTTTCGCATTTGAATTTCCTCCGTTATTTTCTAGTTAGATATGAAGTTGCAACTCCAAATCTACATAAGTAAGAACAGTATCTCGCCCTATTTTGGCGGCAAACTGTGTCTTTCCAATATATGCACATAATCCCATTATAAAAGAAAAAGCCCAACCATGCTCGGTTAGGCGTTTAATTTCGTTATATTAAATTTTTGTAATAGCTAGTGCTAACACAAAGAATAATACAGCAAGAACGATTGTAATGCGGTGTAAGACTAAATCCATGCCGCGCGCCTTCTGTTTTCCAAATAGTTGTTCAGCTCCACCCGAGATGGCCCCTGATAACCCAGCACTCTTACCTGATTGTAATAACACCATTACGATTAAGCTTAAAGCTACGATAATAAGTAATGTCATAAATAAAGTATGCATTTTGTTCCACCTCCTAGATTCGAAACGTCACAATAAGTTCTAGTATACCAAAAATAGGCTAGGGTGACAACGTGCTTCTTTTTTGATTACTGAAAGTTTTTGTTTATTCTGACCATTTATTCGTTCTGTTATACATGGTGAAACAAAATAATTTTTTTGAAGGCTTCTTCACAGTGTTCAAGTCTATTAAATGTATATGATTTACCCCGATTTTTGTAAAAAAAATTAGGCAAACCGTTATTAGAAAGACACTCCTCGCCCAATATAGGACGAGATGATGGCTTTATCTACAAAAAAAACTAGCTTACCAATGAAAAAAGTAAGCTAGTTTCCTTCATTCAATTTAAATTTCTTCGCGCACGTTTTTTATAAACAGCGCAATGACTAACGCAATGATTGCAATAATAAGTCCAAACGTAATTGAGTTTTGCACACCACTAATCATACCTTCAGTCGGATCCACAGAACTACTAGCTGTGATAGACATAATCGTCACTGCAATCGCCGTTCCAATCGCACCCGATACTTGCTGTAATGTATTCATGACGGCCGTTCCATCTTGGTACAATTCTTTCGGTAATTCATTTAATCCATTCGTCTGCGCAGGCATCATCACGAGCGATATACCGACGAACATAGCAATATGAAGCGCCACAATTAAATACGGTGACGTCCCCGCATCAATTGTTCGTAACATCGCTAAACTGACGATAACTACAACTAACCCGCCTGGCACCATTTTCTTTGGTCCAAACTTATCAAATAAATTACCGGCTACAACAGACATGAACGCATTCACAATCCCACCAGGTAATAGCACAAGTCCTGCAAATACGGGCGCGAGCAATAATACATTTTGCAAGTAAATAGGCAGCAGTACCATCGTTGATAAAATCGTCATCATGCCGACAAGTAAAATCAGTAATCCTACCACATACATAGGATACTGGAAAACACGTAAATTTAGCATGGGTTGTGTTAAATTAATTTGGCGGATGGAGAATATGATTAATCCTGCTGCCCCTATACCAATAGACAGCATAACTTCTTTTGTGAAAAAGCTTCCAAGTTCTCCTGAAATACTAAATCCATAGACAATACCACCGAATCCAATTGTTGATAAAACGAAAGAAATTATATCAAATTTAATCGGTTTAATTTCACTCACATTTTGAATGAACTTCAGTCCGATAAACAGTGCAATCACTAAAAATGGAAGGCTAAACCAAAAAATCCAATGCCATGTTAACCTGTCCATGACAATTCCGGCGACAGTTGGCCCAATCGCAGGCGCAAAAATAATAACGAGTCCAATTTTCCCCATCGCTGCGCCACGTTTATGAATCGGATACACAAGTAAAATCACGGTCATCATTACCGGTAGAATAATTGCCGTTCCAATCGCTTGAATGATACGACCTGCAAGTAACACACTAAACGTTGGAGAAACCGCGGATACAATTGTTCCTAAAATCGAGAATACTAATGATACTGTAAATAGCTGGCGCGTTGTGAATCGCTGCATTAAATACGCAGATACGGGCACAAGAATCCCCAGCGTTAATAAGTATCCTGTTGTTAACCATTGAATCGTAGACGTTCCTTTTTCAAAATCTTTCCCTAATTCAACGAATGCCATATTCAGTGCCGTTTCATTAAAAATCCCGATAAAAGCCGATACTAAAAAGGCTACGATAATTTTATTACGTTGTTCATATAAATTTCCCATAAAACTTCCTTTCAAATTCCACAATCTATTTACACACGTTAACAAATTCCTAACTATTTGTATACCTCGTATTTGAAGGATTAGCTATAGTTGCATTTATCATGAGCTTTCCTCTACGATAATAGTAAATCCAATTTAAGGAAGGTGTGTTTATGGCCAATCGCATTTTAATAATTGAAGACGAAGAACAAATTGCACGTGTTTTGCAGCTAGAGCTCGAGTTCGAGGGCTACGAAACAGGTGTTGCACATACTGGCGCTGCGGGCTTAATTGCATACCGAGAGCACCAATGGAACTTAGTGTTACTCGATGTTATGCTACCTGAAATGAACGGACTAGAGGTGCTAAAGCGCATTCGAAAGGATCAACAAATGACTCCGGTAATTTTATTAACAGCAAAAAATGATGTGAAAGATAAAGTAGCGGGCCTTGATTTAGGGGCAAATGATTATATTACAAAACCATTTGAGTTTGAGGAATTACTTGCACGTGTTCGTGTAGCGCTCCGATTTAAAGGAGATCATGCACCTGCACCTGCACCTTCAACTATTTATACGTTTTCTAACTTAACATTAAATGAACATACGCGAGACGTTATGCGCGGAGGCACTTCTATTGAATTAACACCTCGTGAGTTTGATTTACTGTTACATTTTATGAAGCATCCGAAAAATGTTCAGTCACGTGAGCAGCTTCTAAATGCTGTATGGGGATTTGATTATTACGGGGATACGAATGTTGTCGACGTGTATATTCGTTATGTACGTCAAAAAATTGGTGCACAACATTCCCCACTTATTCATACAGTGCGAGGCGTCGGTTATGTTTTAAAGGAGAGTTAAGATGAAACTTCATACAAAGGTAAATCTTTTTTCGACTTTACTGACCTTTATTATTTTAGTAGCAAGCTTTACGGGCATTTATTTTTTATATGAAAAGCTCGCATACGAAACCGAGTACGCCCAACTGCAGGACCGTGCGGATGAGCTACTCGTTGCAGTTAGTCATCTTGAAACGACGGAAGGTATTGAAACAGTTTTTCGGGCTTATATTCCTTCGAACGGATTATTGCGTGTCGTAAATAATAACAACAACAGTTTAATCACGATGCAGGCGACGTCTACTGTTGAAAAAATCCCTGTCATACTGAACTCTCCTGATGGCTATACAATATCGCATTGGCAAGGTATTCCGGTCATCGCGATGCAAATTCCCATCATTTGGCCAAACAATGAAGTTGCAGCAGCACAGCTCGTTCAACCACTTCCAGATGTTGCAAACAATATGGAGTTACTTCGTTGGATATTAATTGTCATTACATTAATGGCGTTTATACCTATTTATTTCTCGAGTTCGGTGTTAGCCAAACTTATTTTAACGCCCATTCAAAGGCTTACTTCAACAATGCAAAAAAACATTTCGAATGGAAGCTACGAACAAATTGACATAAAAAAGCAGTCAAAAGATGAAATTGCACAAATGACGGACACGTATAACGCGTTAATGGTGCATTTAGAAAACAACTATGCAAAGCAGCAACAATTTGTCGGCAATGCCTCGCACGAATTAAAAACGCCACTCACGGTCATCGAAAGTTATGCAAAATTACTGGAACGTCGAGGCTTTGAAAATGTCCAAGTTGCACAGGAAGCTGTCCATGCCATTACAAAAGAAACCGCTACTATGAAAGCGTTGATTGAACAAATGTTGCAACTTTCCAAAGCAAATGAAAAACTAAAAATGGACTGGGCTGAAGTAAATATCCTGCACCTGCTCACACATATTGCTACTCAAATGAAGCAAGCTTATGGCACAACCATTATTATTTTAGGAAATGGTGCCACGATTATTTCTGATGAAGAAAAGCTAAAGCAGTTGCTTTTCATTTTTTTAGATAATGCACGCAAGTATAGTGATGACGATATATGTGTGCACGTCACTACCACTACTACTGTCCAAATTTCCATTCAAGATAAAGGCATCGGCATTCCGAAAGATGATCTCCCTCATCTATTTGACCGTTTTTATCGTGTCGGTGAGGACCGCAATCGTAAAACAGGAGGCACAGGTCTTGGTCTAGCGATCGCAAAACAGCTCACAGAAAGCTTATCTGCTCATATTGACATTGAAAGTGCAGAAGGCGTAGGGACAACGATTTTACTTACCTTACCGAAAGAAGGTGGCGTACATGACTAAAATGTATTTACGGATCATTGCGCTATTTTTCGTTGTCATTCTGGCGAGCTACTTATTATTTACAAGCTTCAATGACATCACAAAGGATACTCCTTTTACACAGCAGGAAATCTCATCTCGCGTCGAGCTTTTGTATGCTGGGAACGTCGAGACAATTGTTCATCAAAACGATGCCTATATCGTCTCCTTCTTAAAGAATTCGGTTGTTTATGAAGTCGTCGTGGATCGTCAAAGCGGAGCATTTTCTAATTTAAAGCTTGTTTTTGAGCAACTCGATCAAACTACACAACAGCCAACAACTGAAAAGCCTGTTGAAAAACCACCTGTCACACCTATACCTGTCCATTTAACCGCGCAACAGGTGCAACAAATTGCTTTAAAGCAGCTTACAGGGAAGGTCGAAAGCATCGATTACTACGATACAGCAGATGGCGGCTATTACTTAGTTGAGGTGGATGGCGAGGATGAGGAAGCAACCCTTCAAATCCACTCGATCACAGGGAAAGTTCTATCGGTCACATTTGATGACTAAATTCTCATCGTTTTCTAATGTTTCTCTCAGTGTTATTTCATTTACTTCCCTTACAATAAAATTATCAACAACACATTGGAGGAATGAAAAATGAAAAAATGGTTAGTCATTGCAACAGTATTCATTGGTATTCTTGGTGGATATGCATTCGCTCAGACAGACATTTTAGGCTCGGCAGAAAAAGCTACAACAATCTCGGCAGCAGAAGCGAAAAAAATTGCCTTAAAGCAATTCGACGGGAAAATTTCTGACTTCGAATTTGATGGCGATGATGCTGTTCCTCATTACGAAGTCGAAATTAAAAATGATACTGAAAAAGTAGAAATCAAGGTAAACGCACAAGATGGTACAGCAACGATTACTGAACGCAAAGCTTTGAAAGCAGCAAAAACAACAAACTCTTCATCAACTACAAAAGCTCAAAATGCAAAGCTCTTAACAGAAGCGGAAGCGATTGCAATTGCCCAAGCAAAAGCAAGTGGCACAGTTGTAAAAGCCGAGCTTGATACAGAAGACGGCGTACAAATTTACGAAATTGAAATCCGCAACGGTCAAAAAGAGTACGACTTTGATATCGATGCAATTACAGGTGCTATTTTAAGCTACGAAGAAGATACGGATGACGATAATGACTAACAATTAAGAAGAGCACATTCGCTCCCGTTTGCACCCGACAAGCGCTGGAGAGTCCGAAGCGAAAGTAAACGCTCCACCACTTTCGCCCGAGAGCAGACCGCGACCTCAAGCGTGCGGCGCGAATACCTAGGCATGACTACAAAGTTATACTTTCTTATCCACTAAAAAAGCAAATCCACATCATTTGGATTTGCTCTTCTTTTTGTTATTTATAAGAAATTGTAAGGAAACTTAATCACTTATGACGCAACAACAAATTTCGGAAGCGGATCTACAAATGTCTTCCAGTCCTGCTGCATTTCCTGTTCTGTTAATAAGCATGTATCCAGTACGACTTCAATTTCTTCCTGATCCATATCCATGCCGATAAACACTAGCTCTGATTGGCGATCGCCTACTTTAGTAACCCAACTCCATTAGTTTTTCAACGTCGATTATTAAGTTCTTGTAGCGTACAACAGATACAACTATTTGTAATTTATGCTGATTTTCTTCCTTCGCGATTTGATAGTAATGCGTTTAAAATCGTCGTCTTCCCTGCTCCTAAATAACCACTTAATACTGTCACCGGAATCTTTTTCATCTATCTCACCTTTTTCTAAATAGTAATAATTACGTTTTAAAATCAATCGAGATAAATATAGCACTCCACAAAATAAAAATCAACACAAATAGTAATGTTTACGTTTTACTTATTAATTAGATTGAATTTTCTATTAATTGAAATTATCATTGAAACGAGGAGGTGATCATTTGTTATTACTAAATCGGAAGAAATCCATTCAACATATATATTTACAAGCCTTGCTTCGACGCTTATACGATTTGGAACATGATTACAGTACATTTCAACAACAATTAATGAAATTTGAAGCTGGCTTATCAGGTGAACAGCGCGTTGATCGTGAATTGCTAGATTTTTCAATTCCCGGCAAGCATTTTCTTTTACAAAATGTTGAGCTGTTGAATCATCAGACATTTCCCCATCAAATCGATTCAATCCTTCTTACGCCAAATTTTTTATTAATCCTCGAAATAAAAAATATAACGGGGACACTCCTTTTCAAACCGGAATTCCATGAATTTACACGAGTACGCTTAGATGGCACTGCCGAAAATTTTTTAAATCCCTTCGACCAAGCTTATCGTCACCAGCTCTTTTTGCAGCAATTGTTAAAGCAATGGAATGTGCATGTGCCGATTAAATATGTAGTCGTCATTGCTAATCAAAATGCGGTGCTAGATAATTCGTTGAAAAATTATCCGATTTTTCATTTGAGCGGCTTACGGCTATTTATAAATAGGCTATTTCAAAAATATCCGCAAGCTTCTTTGAATAGTGAAATGCTTGAAAAAGTTGCGCGGCGCTTATTAGCAAGTGTGCAACGGTCAGCTCCAAATCGCCCCGTTGATGCTAGTAGAATTAGAAAAGGTGTCCTTTGTGCGCATTGCGATTTTAAAGAGTTGATGCGTTATCAATACGGGTCTTGGTGCTGCACGAAATGCTCTGTGCGAAATAAAAGAGCGGTCCGGCAAGCGATGCATGACTACCGGTTGTTAATTAGTGAGCGCATTACGAACAAAGAGTTTAGGGATTTTGTTGGCATTGAATCCATCCAGATTGCTTCAAAAATCTTAATGCGGCTCGGATTTGAGAAAGTCGGGGAAAAACGAGGAAGATATTATATTATCCCTGAAGAAGTGTTTGAAGAATAGAATAATGACGCGTTGGATTGGAGATAAAGAGGTGGGGTTTGTCCATAATCAGGGGGCAGATGTCTATTAACTAATAGATATTGGCAATTAAATTTTGCGCTGGCGATTATGGGGGTGAGCTTGTCTATTACTGGTCTGCGGGCAGCTATTATTGCCCGCGGACTGGCTATTAACTACGCAAGGTTGTCTATTATATCTGCCGCTATCTATTTGTAGCCGGAGTTTGGCTATTACTTGGCCGCGACTGGCTATTATTGCCGGCAGATTGTCTATTAACACCGCGATACTGGCTATTATTTCTGCAGCTGTCTATTAGTAGCTGGAGTTTGGCTATTACTTCGCCGCGAGTGGCTATTATTGCCCGCGGACTGGCTATTAACTACGCAAGATTGTCTATTATATCTGCAACTGTCTATTAGTAGCCAGAGTTTGGCTATTACTTCGCCGCGAGTGGCTATTATTGCCCGCGGACTGTCTATTAACTACGCAAGGTTGTCTATTAACGCCACGATACTGTCTATTAGTAGCCGGAGTTTGGCTATTAACTACGCGAGAGTGGCTATTATTGCCCGCGGACTGTCTATTAACTACGCAAGGTTGTCTATTAACGCCACAACTCTGTCTACTAGCTAAACAAGACTGGCCATTACTCAAAAGAAAACCGAGCCTCTTAAAGAGACCCGGTCATAGTAAATATTATTTCAAGTTATAGAAAGAATTTAAGCCGTCGTATTTTGCAGTGACACCAAGTTGATCTTCAATGCGAAGAAGTTGGTTGTATTTTGCTACGCGGTCTGTACGTGAAGGAGCACCTGTTTTAATTTGGCCAGCGTTTGTTGCTACTGCGATGTCTGCAATTGTTGCGTCCTCTGATTCACCAGAACGATGAGAGATTACTGCAGTATAGCCTGCGCGTTTTGCCATTTCGATCGCTTCGAAGGTTTCAGTTAATGTACCGATTTGGTTTACTTTGATAAGGATTGAGTTACCAACGCCTTCTTCAATACCGCGCGCTAATTTTTTCGTGTTTGTCACGAATAGATCGTCACCAACTAATTGTACGCGGTTACCGATGCGCTCAGTAAGTAATTTGTGACCAGCCCAGTCATTTTCGTCTAAGCCGTCTTCGATTGAGATGATTGGATATTTAGAAGTTAGTTCCTCGTACCAAGCAACCATTTCTTCAGAAGTTTTCACAACACCTTCACCTGATAAATGGTATTTGCCGTCTTCTTTGTTAAATAACTCAGAAGATGCTACGTCCATTGCAAGTTGAACTTCTTCACCTGGTTTGTAGCCAGCTTTTTCGATTGCTTCTAAAATCACTGTAATGGCTTCTTCATTTGAACCAAGGTTTGGTGCGAAACCACCTTCGTCACCTACTGCAGTGTTGTAGCCTTTCGCTTTTAATACTGCTTTTAAATGATGGAAGATTTCAGCACCCATGCGTAATGCATGCTTAAAGTTTTCAGCACCAACAGGCATAATCATGAATTCTTGAACGTCCACGTTATTATCTGCATGCTCACCACCATTAATGATGTTCATCATTGGTACTGGTAATTGTTTCGAGTTAAAGCCACCAAGATACTGGTATAAAGGCACTTTTAAGAAGTCCGCAGCTGCGTGTGCTACAGCCATAGAAACGCCTAAAATTGCGTTTGCACCGAAGTTCCCTTTATTTTCTGTTCCATCAAGCTCGATTAACATTTGGTCAATTACTACTTGATCAAGAACTGAGAAATTCTCTACTAATTGATCCGCGATTTGTGTGTTTACGTTGTCAACTGCTTTTAATACACCTTTACCTAAGTAACGAGAGCTATCACCATCGCGTAGTTCAACTGCTTCATATTCACCAGTTGATGCACCAGATGGCACGATTGCGCGTCCGAATGCGCCTGACTCTGTAAATACTTCTACTTCTACTGTTGGGTTTCCTCGTGAATCTAATACTTCGCGAGCATAAACTTCTGTAATAATTGGCATAATTAATTCTCCTCTATTTTTCCATTTTTCTAGGCGAAATGCGTGACATCCGCCAAAGACTTTTGCTTTGTAAGTTCAATACTGAACAAAGTTAAAATAATGATTTCCCTGTCATTTCTTCAGGTTGCTCTACTTCTAAAAGTTTTAACATAGTAGGTGCTAGGTCAGCTAAAATTCCATCATTACGCAGTACAACACCTGGTTTTGTCACAATGACTGGCACTGGATTTGTTGTATGGGCTGTCATCGGCTGATCATCTAATGTAATCACCTCATCCGAGTTGCCGTGGTCCGCTGTAATAATTGCAGCGCCGCCTTTATCAAGAATTGCATCTACTACTTTACCTAGACATTCATCTACCACTTCGATTGCTTTTATGGTTGGCTCTAGCATGCCGCTATGACCAACCATGTCTGGATTCGCGAAGTTTAATAAAATCGCATCAAACTTGTCCGCAGCAATTTCTTGAAGCAAGGCATCCGTTACTTCATAGGCACTCATTTCGGGCTGTAAATCATACGTTGCTACTTTCGGTGAAGCGACTAAAATGCGTTCTTCTCCGTCAAATTTCTCCTCACGTCCACCGCTCATAAAGAACGTTACGTGCGGATACTTTTCTGTTTCGGCAATACGTAATTGAGTTTTCCCATTTTTAGCTAATACTTCTCCAAAAGTATTTACGAGATTATCCGTTTCAAAAGCAACAAGTGCATTTACTTCATCACTATATTGTGTAAATGATACAAATTTCAAATTCGTTGGATGCTTGTCTGAAAGCTCGAAGCCGTCAAACGCTGGATTCGTAAATACTTTTGATAGTTGAATCGCACGGTCTGGACGGAAATTAAAGAAAATTACTGCATCGTTTGATTCGATTGTATCGACTGGATGGTTTTCCTGTGTAATAACTAGTGGAAGGACAAACTCGTCAGCAACATCTTGCGCGTACGATGATTCTACACCGGCAACTGCTGACACTGCTGTTTGACCAATACCATCTACTAAGGCATTGTAAGTTAACTGTACGCGGTCCCAGCGCTTATCGCGGTCCATTGCGTAGTATCGTCCATGAAGTGATGCGAATTTACCAATACCGATTTCTGCCATTTTCTTTTCTGTTTCTTCGATGTAGCTAATTGCTGTTGTCGGTCCAACATCACGTCCGTCAAGGAAGCCGTGAACATATACTTCCTCTAGCCCGTTTGCTTTTGCTAGCTTTAAGAGGGCAAAAAGGTGTTCATAATGACTATGCACCCCACCATCAGAAAGTAACCCCATTAAATGAAGCTTTGAGCTGTTTTGTTTGGCATGATTTACTGCTTCTAAAAACTGCGCGTTACGGAAAAAATCTCCCTCACGAATGGATTTATGAATGCGCGTTAAGCTTTGGTAGACAATGCGGCCCGCACCAATATTTAAGTGACCAACTTCGGAGTTTCCCATTTGACCTTCTGGTAGTCCTACTTCTTCACCACTCGCAATCAATGTGGCGTTTGAATAAGTGTTCCAATAACGATCAAAATTTGGTTTATTTGCTTGTGCTACGGCATTCCCTTTCACTTCATCTCGAAAAGCTAAGCCGTCTAATATGATTAGTGCAACTGGCTGTTTAGGCATTAGCTGCTGCCTCCAATAATTTTAAGTAAGAATCTGGTTGTAGGCTTGCTCCTCCTACAAGAGCTCCATCAATATGCTCTTTCCCTAGTAATTCCACGATGTTTTCCGGTTTTACGCTACCGCCATACTGAATGCGTACTGTTTCTGAGGTTTCTGAGTCGTAAAGATCTGCAACAACCGCACGAATCGCGCCACATACTGCATTTGCATCGTCTGCTGTTGCTGTTTTACCAGTACCGATTGCCCAAATTGGCTCGTATGCTAGTACCATATGCGCCACTTCTTCTGCTGTAAAGCCTTCAAGGGCCGCACGAATTTGACCAGAAACTTTCGCTTCCGTCGAACCTGCCTCGCGCTCTTCTAAAGTTTCACCGCAGCAAATAATTGGCACAATACCATGATTTAATGCCGCGCGTACTTTTTTGTTCACTGCTTCGTCTGTTTCATTAAACAATTCGCGGCGCTCAGAATGCCCTAAAATCACGTAATCTACATGGATTGTCGAAAGCATTGCTGGACTAATTTCCCCTGTAAATGCACCTTCATCTTCAAAATGCATGTTCTGTGCACCAATTGCCAAATCCGTATCTTCTGCTGCTACAACTAATGTTGGCAAGTATAGTGCTGGTGCACAAATGACCGTATCTACCTTTTCTTCTGAAGGAATTGCTTCTTGGATAGCTTCCACAAAATCTACTGCTTCATCAAATGTTTTATACATTTTCCAGTTTCCAGCTATTATCGGTTTACGCATCCTACATCCCTCCATTACTTATCATTCAATGCTACAATTCCAGGAAGTTCTTTGCCTTCCATTAACTCTAGAGACGCACCGCCACCTGTTGAAATGTGGTCCATCTTGCCTGCTACTTCAAATTTTTCTACTGCTGCAGCTGAATCGCCACCGCCGATAATTGTGTAGCCTGCCGTACGCGCCATTGCGTCCGCTACAGTTTTCGTACCATTTGCGAATTTGTCCATTTCAAACACACCCATTGGCCCGTTCCAAATGATTAATTTAGAGCTTTCAATAATTTCTGCATATTTCGCCGCTGTTTTTGGTCCAATATCAAGGCCCATCCAGTCAGCAGGAATTGCATCCACATCGACTACTTTTGTTTCTGCATCTTTTGAGAATTCATTTGCCACCACTGTATCGATCGGCATATGAAGCTCGACGCCCTTTTCTTTCGCTTTTTCAATAAACGATTTTGCTAGCGCAATCTTATCTTCTTCAAGTAGTGACTTTCCGATAGCGTGGCCTTGCGCCTTAGTGAACGTGAAAGACAAGCCGCCACCGATAATTAAGTGATCTACTTTATCTAGTAGGTTTTCGATGACACCAATTTTATCCTTCACTTTTGCGCCGCCGATAATTGCTGTAAATGGACGCTCTGGCTCTGATAATGCCTTCCCAAGTACATCTAGCTCTTTTTCCATTAAAAGACCTGACACAGCCGGTACAAATTTTGCGATACCTTCTGTAGAAGCATGGGCACGGTGAGCAGCGCCGAATGCATCATTTACATATAGATCCGCTAGCTTTGCAAAGCTTCTTGATAGCTCTTCATCGTTTTTCTCTTCGCCTTTATGGAAGCGTACGTTTTCAAGTAAAACGATCTCGCCGTCCAGCATTTCATTCACAGCTGCTTCTACCGCTTCACCAATTGATTCGTCAAGTTTCTTTACTGGACGTCCCATTAATTCAGCCAGGCGTTCACCCACCGCTGTTAAACGCAACTCTTCTTTTACTTCGCCTTTTGGACGACCTAAATGAGAGGCTAAAATTACTTTTGCCCCTTGTTCTACTAGCTGTTTAATTGTTGGGATGGCTGCGCGAATACGTGTTTCATCCGTAATACGACCATCTTCCATCGGTACATTGAAATCAACGCGCACAAATACGCGCTTCCCTTTAACATTTACATCATTCATCGTCTTCTTTAAAAACATGAAGAAAACCCTCCTTCAATTTTGGAAAAGGTGTCACCCTTTTGTTATTAAAAAATAGACTTGCTACTTCAAATAGTAACAAAACTCTATATGTATGTCTTGCATGAACAAAGCGTTGCCTATGTCCAATTACAAAAAAAGGAGCGAATAGGTAATCCCTTCCGCTCCTTACCCTCATATATTATAAATGCTATGCTATTTAAAGGCTATACTTTTCATAACAGTTTACGTGTAATATGTTACACTTTTTCACCGATTTGAAAAAAGTATGTCACATTTAGATTTTAGTCTTCTAAACCTTGTCTTGCGATGTAAAGTGCTAAGTCCATAAGTCGAGTTGAATAGCCGATTTCATTGTCATACCAAGAAACAATTTTCACCATTTGACCTTCCATTACCATCGTAGATAAACCATCAATTGTTGAGGATGCTGAGTTTCCATTGTAGTCAATTGATACTAAAGGTAATTCATTGTAAGCAAGAATGCCCTTTAATTCGCCTTCAGATGCTTCTTTTAGTGTTGCGTTGACAGATTCCGTTGTTACTTCTGTATTTAGCTCAACAACTAAGTCTACGCAAGAAACGTTCGGCGTTGGTACACGCATCGAGAAGCCGTCTAATTTACCTTTAAGTTGTGGTAATACTTTTGAAACGGCAAGTGCTGCACCCGTTGTTGTTGGAATCATTGATACTGCGCCTGCACGTGCACGGCGAGGATCAGAGTGTGGGAAGTCAAGAATTCGTTGGTCATTTGTGTACGAGTGAATAGTTGTCATCATACCACGTTTAATACCAAATTTTTCATCCAACACTTTCGCAAGTGGTGCTAAACAGTTTGTCGTACAAGAAGCATTAGAGATTACATTTTCTGATAGGTCGTAATCTGTATGGTTAACACCCATTACATACGTTGGCATATCACCTTTTGCTGGTGCTGAAAGGATTGTTTTTCTCGCGCCTGCTTCGATATGTTTTGAAACTTCTTCCATTGAACGGAATCTACCTGTACATTCAAGCACAACGTCAACGCCTAGTTCACCCCACGGTAAGTTTGCTGGGTCTTTTTCAGAATATACATGAACGCGTTTACCATCTACGATAAATGCATTTTCTTCTGCTTGAACATCCGCATCATACACACCATGAACTGAGTCGTATTTTAATAAATGTGCTAGTTGACCTGCATCTGTTAAGTCATTTACTGCTACTACTTCAAATTCATCATGCTTCATTGCCTCACGGAACACTAAACGTCCGATACGACCAAATCCGTTAATTGCTAATTGTAATGCCATGTCTAATTCCTCCAATTAATAAATTTATTTAAATAGTATGCGCTAAGCGACACTATAAAAAACACCATCAACTATACAACTGCATAATTGCGTTGAGACTAACTTCGTACAGCGGGCGTTTAAAGCGCACTATACGAAGTTAAAATTTCATTTGCTGCACGTTCATCAGTAATTAATATTGTTTGGGGTGCGGCATTTTTGAAGTAGGCTTGAATGGCGTTAGCCTTCTCTACTCCTGCAGCAATCGCAATGACTTTATCGCTTTTCCGAACTTGGGTAAGCTGAATACCAATTGTGTGAATATGATGAACGATTTCACCCTGCTCGTCGAAATAATACCCAAATGCTTCTCCAACAGCACCTTTTTCGGCTAGCAATTGTCGGTCTTGCGCTGAACTATTGCGCCTATTTGCCATTTCCTTTGCTGCGCCAATGCCATGAATCACAATATTCACCGTATCATAGAGCGCCATCATATCTTTAACAATTGGCTCTTCCTTCATCGCTTGGTATGCCTGCTCACTTAAATATTCGGGTAAAAATAGTGAACGGTAAGTGCTGTCACATTGCTCTGCAAACTGTGCAACAAGCGTATTTGCCTGTAAGCTCATTTCATCCCCGATACCGCCACGTGCGGCAATAAACTGCACGCTGTTTAATGGCTTTACAGGTGATAAAAAACTTGTTAATGCGGCAACAGAACTTCCACCTGTAACAGCAACCTTGCTATTTTCTATCGCACTATTTGCCAGCACGGTACTGGCTTCTTTACCAAGCTGCGATAAGATTGTCGCATCCTGTGCTACATCACCTGGAACGATAATAACCTTTTCGATACTAAAACGTGCGGCAAGCTGTTGTTCTTTATGGGCAAGCCCGGATAGTTCATGGATCAATGCTTTCAGCTGCTCTAATACTTCATATCCTTGTTGCGTGCAAACCATACCCTTTTGTTGAATCGCAATTAATTGCTGTTCATTTAAGGTTGTCGTTTCGTTGCGAATTTCTCGCTCCGTAAGCTGCAATTGATCTGCTAATGTGCGCCGCCCAATTGGACCTGTTAAAAAAACTGCTTGTAAAATACGAAACCGCTTTTTTAATAGCATATCCATTTCAGGCATAAGCCTTCGCTCAGCTTCAAAAAATGAAAATCCGTCCAAAAAAAATCACCTACTAAATATAGCTGGGCGATTCCTGTCCCATGCCGTAAAATTTTGTCCCACTTGTAGCAAAAAAAATACTTCCTGCACTTATTATAAGATGAATACTTTTCGGAAGCAAATGTTTTTTCATTTATTAGATAATTTATCTATTAAAAGGCGTCAGCTCAATCGCTAAACGCCTCAAGTAATGTGGGATAATCAAGTAGACCATATTGAATGATTTGTCCATCTCGCTCCACAACAGGAATCATGACCATGAATTTCTCATGTAGCGCTTCGTCTTCTTCAATATTAATAATGTCGATTGCAAATGAGAAATCCTCTTGTACAAGTTTAAGCTGCTGCAAGCCTTTAACACATAGCTCACAATTCGGTCTACTGTAAAATTGAACCTTCATAAAATGAATCGCCTCCTGTGTTTATTATAAGGGAATTTTTAGTTGAGATGTAGTTGGTTTAATCGATAACTACCTATTCATTTTTTGATAAACCAATTACTTCATTCAAAACTTACGTATAGATCATTACGAAAACGACCAAACTTTTCAATGAACGATGAAGAAATGGAGGAGAACAAATTGAACGAAAATATGTCTAACGATTATTCAGCCAATAATGAAATACCCCCACTATCTATGAATCACGGTGCCCATGAAGTATTGGATGTGCATGAAGTACTCAGTTCAATGATTGGTGGTTTAAACCATTACGTTTTACTACGTGATCAAGTACAATGTCCGGAGCTTCTTTCTATTTTAGACAAACAATATGCATTCATGCTTGATGAATACAATATTACGGTGGAGTGTTACAAAACAGGGCAAGATCCAAAGCATCCGACACGCTCCTACAATATGCAAACAGGCAATGATTTTACGTACGGTCTAACACCAAGTGAAGCCAAAAAGCCAATTCAGTCAGCACAAGAGTTAAATGATGCGATGATTTCAGGCTTTTTACTCGGCATTCATAAAGCAGGGGCAACTGGAAAAACAGGGGCTGCACTTGAAGTAACAAACCCTGTTGTACGCCGCGTTCTGCAGGATTCCGTTCCAAACTGTATTGAGATGGCGTATGAACTCTCCATTTATCAAAATAAAAAGGGCATTTACCAAGTGCCAAAGCTATCGCCAACGGATATGAATACAATGTTGAATAAGTACGGTCCAGCACAAAGAGCAAAGAATATGCCGAACTAATAGGTGCTTTGGCGATGCTCGTACTTTTTGCGTGGAATTTTTCGAGTTATCCGCCAATTTTTTTGAGTTATCCGCCAAACTTTACGAGTTATCCGCCAAAATTACTCCTATATCCGCCAATTCACTGTGTTTATCCGCCAATTGTAAAAAAATCCATTCGGGGCAAGTTGCCTCGAATGGATTTTCTATTTATAAGACTTTCCCTAAAAATGCTTTTGTGCGCTCATTTTGAGGGTTCCCGAATAATTTATCTGGATGTCCTTCTTCCACAATATAACCACCGTCCATAAATAGTACACGGTCACCTACTTCACGTGCAAAACCCATTTCATGCGTTACGACTACCATTGTCATCCCTTCAAGTGCAAGGCTTTTCATTACTTCTAAAACCTCATTTACCATTTCAGGGTCTAGCGCTGATGTAGGTTCATCAAACAGCATAATTTTTGGCTTCATCGCGAGTGCACGGGCAATTGCTACACGTTGCTGCTGACCACCTGAAAGTTGCTGCGGGAAGTTATCTGCCTTTGCGCGTAATCCGACTTTATCTAAAAGTTCAAGCGCTAGCTGTTCTGCCTCTTTTTTAGATAATTTTCGAATTTGCATCGGCGCCATCATAATGTTATCAATAACTGACATATGTGGGAATAGGTTAAACTGCTGAAACACCATGCCGACTTCAGTACGAATTTCATTTATATTGGCTTTAGGATCATTAATTTTGACGCCTTCAATATAAATGGCTCCATCCGTTACTTCTTCCAGCAAGTTAATGCAACGAAGGAATGTACTTTTGCCTGAACCAGATGGCCCGATTACGCACACCACTTCTTTTTCTTTAATTTCATAATCGATACCTTTTAAAACTTCAAGCTTGCCGAAATGTTTGTGTAAATTTTCTACTTTAATCATGATTTAACGCGCCCTTTCTTTTACGCGGGTTGTAACTATTGTTTGCTCGTTTTTCAACAAACCCAATAATTTTTGTTACACCGTACGTTAAAACTAAATATAAGAACGCTGCAAATAAATACGGCTCCCAGAAACGTTGGTACGTTCCTGCAACTACTTTACTTACATATAAAATTTCTGAACCTGCGATGACTGTTACTAATGATGAATCTTTTAACAATGCAATAAATTCATTCCCTAGTGGTGGAATCATACGACGGAATGCTTGTGGTAGGATAACTTTGCGCATTGCTTGGTTATGAGTTAAACCAAGGGAACGAGCCGCCTCCATTTGTCCTTTATCAATTGATTGAATTCCTGCACGGAAAATTTCTGCATTGTATGCCGCGCTATTCAAAATTAAACCTATAATCCCGGATACCCACCAGCCCATTGACTGACCAAAAATTGTTGGGATTACCGCTAAGTGAATTAATAATAATTGTACGAGCATCGGTGTTCCACGAAATACATCGACGTAAAGCTTACATGGCCAATAAATCCACTTTTTCTTTGAAACTTCTCCTAGCCCTAAAAACAGACCGAAGAATATCCCACCAAAATAACCACATGCAGTTAGAACGATTGTTGCCCAAATACCTTTTATATATAATTCACGGTAGTTCCAGATTATATCCCAGCGGAAAAAATCAAAAAGCTCCATCTGAAACACCTCCATTTACTTTAGATTATTCGATTTCTTTAGTGCCTGTAATTTCAGCTAACTTACCGTTGTCTTTAATTTTTTGTAAACCTTCGTTTAATAAATCAAGTAATTCTTTGTTACCTTTTTTCACCATGAAGCCGAAGTGGTCTACTTTAAATGAATCATCTTCAATTGCTTTTAATCCTGAATCCGGATTATTTTTTAGGTAATCTAAAATAACGGCATTATCACCGATCGCTGCAACTGTCGCCCCTGTTAATACTTCTGTTAACGCAACCGAGAAGTTTTCATAGGCTAAAGTATTTGAGCTTGCAATCCCTTGTAATTCTTGTGCAGCAATATGACCTGTTGTATTGATTTGCACGGATACTTTTTTATCCTTTAACTCTTCAAAAGAAGCAATGTTTGAATCTTCTTTTGTCACGATTAGTAAAGATGCTTCATAGTATGGTTCTGTGAAATCGTATGTTTCTTTACGTTCATCTGTAATTGTGATCGCTGCTGCACCCATATCAACTTCGCCTGTTGTTACTTGGCTCATCATCGAGTCCCAACCAACGTTTTTAATTTCTGTCTCTACACCCATTTCTTCACCGATCGCTGCTAAAATCTCAGCATCAATTCCGACAACATTTCCTTTGTCATCCAGATACTCGAATGGTGCGTAAGTTGCCTCAGTACCTGCAACGATTTTTGTGATGTTGCCACCCGTATCTTTTGTTGAGCTATCCTCTGCACCACAAGCCGCTAAAATCATTGACGCAGCTGCAAATGGAGCAATTATTTTAAAGAATTTACTTGTTTTCATAATAATATTCCTCCTAAATAAATTAATGTTTTGTATACTGAATCATCAATACTTCGGTTTATTATACTGTTTGCCGAATTAATATACAACACCGAATTTTATAAATAATGATTATTATTGCACCGAAATGAATTTTTATAAACTATTCTACTATAGAAATTTAGTTTTATTCGAAAGACACATCTCCCCCAATATAGGGAGAGATGATGCCCTTCCTTATGTAGATAGGAAAGTTATACTTTTCTATCTACCAAATAAATATTCATATGACAAATCCCTTTTAGGCAAAAAAAAACGTCACATTTTGAGCATGTGACGTTTTTTATATAGTTGACGTTAACTGTTAAATGGAAATATTGTAAAAATTAGTATAAAGAGGATGAATTTGGGATAAAATAAATCGGTACAGTGTTCATACTATCCCAACCCTATTCATTCCCCATTGTATCTAATCAAGCTGCTAAACTAATCGCTACAATTGGGTAATAGCTATAAAATATATAAATTAAACAGTAAAATGGCGCCCTCGGAGGGAATCGAACCCCCAGCGGAAGAACCGGAATCTTCAGTGTTATCCATTACACCACGAGGACTAAGTATAAGAAAACAGTAAAATCATAAAGCGGATGAAAATAGGATGCTAAAACCTATTAACTGATTTTAGGCATTTTGACAATTTACTTCATGACTTTCCTATTATACAAAGGTCAGACGTACTTTTCAACTACCAATATCAGACTTTATATTTGACCATCATTGACTATTCTGTGTATGATAAGATTACAGCTGAAGTTATTTCCAATTTCAGCATAAAGTATACGAATTTACCCTTTATTAAAGGAGGATTTCCTAATGAATTTAATCCCTACAGTTATTGAGCAAACAAACCGCGGTGAACGTGCTTACGACATCTACTCACGTTTATTAAAAGACCGTATCATCCTACTAGGAAGTGCAATTGATGACAACGTAGCAAACTCAATCGTTGCCCAGCTACTTTTCTTAGAAGCTGACGATCCAGAGAAAGATATTTCTCTATACATTAACTCTCCAGGTGGATCAATCACAGCTGGTATGGCAATTTATGACACAATGAATTTCATCAAACCAAAAGTACAAACAATTTGTATCGGTATGGCGGCTTCAATGGGTGCATTCTTACTTTCAGCTGGTGAACCAGGCAAACGTTTTGCCCTACCAAATGCTGAAGTGATGATTCACCAACCACTTGGTGGCGCACAAGGTCAAGCAACTGAAATCGAAATCGCAGCAAAACGTATTTTATTCTTACGTGACAAATTAAACCGTATCATGGCAGCAAACACTGGCCAAGATTACGAAACACTTGCTCGTGATACAGATCGTGATAACTTCAAAACAGCTGAAGAAGCAAAAGCTTACGGCTTAATCGATCACATCATCGATCGCTCAGTTGAAAAGAAATAATTAGTATGTTAGAAAGGTATTTTACCCAGAAGTGGGTGAGATACCTTTTTTGTTTGGATTTAGAGTTAATTCAATTACATACCAGTAAGTGCGCCCACCATATTCTACACTCCTAGCATTTTTTCTCCACTTTTAGAAAGACACAACTCGCCCAAAATAGGGCGAGTTGATGTCCTTACTTATGCAGTTAAGAAAGTTATACTTTCTTAACCGCTAAAATATAACTCAATGTTCTCGACTAACTGCTCCGTAACAAAATGACTACCGTTGTCAATAAATTGGTCTGCTTTCGCGCAGCAGCGGTCCAAATACGTTTTACTTTCCTCACTCCAAGCAAGCGGAAATCACCTAATCCGTGATGCCATGTACTAGTAAAACCTTTATTTGTTCCATTGTGGCTTGTAGAAATTTTATGACAGCTAGCTGTCATAAATAACCACTCATCGCCACAATGGATGCTAATGACTGTCATTAAGAAAGAACCAACTAAAAATATGCTCACTAAACTGCAGTTAGCGAGCATACTCCTTAGTCTTCTTGTTCGATTAATTTTGCTAAAGACTCCACAACATTTTCTGCGTCTTGCCCGTCTGCAATTAATGTCACCTTTGTCCCTTTTGCAACTGCTAAGCTCATGATGCCCATGATAGACTTGGCATTTACTTTTTTATCTTCTTTTTGTAAAAAGATATCCGAACTAAAGCGGTTTGCTTCTTGTACGAAAAGCGCGGCTTGTCTTGCTTGTAAACCCGATTTTAATTTTACTTCTACTTGTTTTTCTACCATTCGCAAAACTCCCTTTCACAACCGTTCATAATTATATGTTTATCTTATCTAAATTGTCGGAAAAGAACAACGTCAGAATGCCCAAATAATGAAATCGTTACCATTTTAATTTTTAATTTGTTCTCCTCGACGAAGTCCATCGGCAATTTCATCAATTTTTCGTAGACGGTGATTAACACCAGACTTGCTTACGACACCCGTTGATACCATTTCTCCAAGCTCTTTTAAGGTAATATCCTGGTATTCTACGCGTAGACGTGCGATTTCTCGAAGCTTTTCAGGCAGCTGATCGAGTCCGATAGTATTTTCGATAAATCGAATATTGTCGACTTGTCGAATTGCAGCACCAATTGTTTTGTTTAAATTCGCCGTTTCGCAGTTAACTATACGATTGACGCTGTTCCGCATATCACGCACAATGCGTACGTCTTCAAATTTTAACATAGCTTGGTGTGCGCCAACTAAATTTAAGAAGTCCGAAATTTTCTCGGCCTCCTTTAAGTATGTGACAAAACCTTTTTTTCGTTCAATTGTTTTTGCATTGAGCTCGTAAGTATTCATTAAATCGGCTAGCGCCTCTCCATGCTCTTTATATAAAGAGTATACCTCTAAATGGTATGAAGAGGTTTCTGGATTGTTGACGGAGCCACCTGCTAAAAAGGCACCGCGCAAATAAGCTCGACGCTGATTATTTTTTGCAATTAATGTCTTTGCAATTGTATGATTAAGCTGAAAATCATCCGAAATAATTTGTAAATCCGTTAATAGCTCTTTTGCGCCATCGCGAACACGGCAAATATATACATTATTTTTTTTCAGTCTCATCTTCTTCCGAACTAATAGCTCTATATTATATGGATAGAGCTTTTTCATAATGGTATAAAGTCGTCTAGCAATCGCCGCATTTTCTGTTTGTACATCTAGGCTTAGCTGCCGATTTGCAAAGCTTAATGAACCATTCATTCGAATTAGGGCGGATACTTCTGCCTTTAAACTATTGTCATCTGTTTCTATTTGTGTGAGCTCTTTCTTTGTCTCTGATGCAAATGACATAGATTTGTCCCCCTTTCCTTGCAAACTATGTATGCTTAAATGATAACATACGGTTAATTATTTCTAGTATTTTCTTTGGTATTGTGCATGCTAGCATAGTCATTTAACCAGAGCGCTACATTTTTAGAATGATGACGAACAAAGCCGTTACGAATTGTAGCGATGTCTTTTTTTATAATATCAATGCCCATCTGCTCAAGTTTAGCCGTATCAAACTCGACAGGCTCGGCATTTTCTTCTTTATAATTTTCTTTAACGAGCGACGGTAATTCCATATCATTGATCAAAATGGACTGAATAAATGGTCGACCAACGTGTGCATGAATTGCTTCTACATGCTGTGAGGCAGTGTAATGAAGCGTTTCTCCCTTTTGCGTCATTAAATTGGAAATATAAATTTTATGCCCCTTTGCCCGTACAATCGCTTCACCTATTCCTTTAACGAGCAGATTTGGGATAATGCTCGTATACAAACTACCTGGCCCGATTAAAATATAGTCGGCGCGATTGATAGCTCGAATGGCTGCTGGCAGTGGCTTGACATTGTGTGGCTCTAAAAAGACACGTTTAATAGGTGCTTTACATAAAGGGATTTTGGATTCCCCTACAATATAAGTCCCATTTTGAAGCTCCGCATGTAGCGTTACCTTTTTGTTGGAGGCAGGGATAACTTTTCCGTGGACATTTAATACTTTACTCATCTCAGCAATCGCATGGTTAAAATCACCAGTAATATCGGTTAATGCCGTTAACATTAAATTCCCGAGAGAGTGGCCACCTAAATCATCTGACTGCGAAAAACGGTACTGAAACATTTGCTCTACTAATGGCTCCACATCCGAAAGGGCTGCAATTACGTTGCGAACATCTCCAG
The DNA here is from genome assembly GCF_038003525.1 of Solibacillus sp. FSL H8-0538. Lineage (NCBI taxonomy): Bacteria > Bacillati > Bacillota > Bacilli > Caryophanales > Caryophanaceae > Solibacillus > Solibacillus sp. FSL H8-0538. The sequence goes on from NZ_JBBOPI010000001.1 coordinate 3,050,346, forward strand.
GTGGTGGGATATCATAGTCATCTCTAAGACGTCCAGAGGAACCGCCATCATCTGCTACCGTGACAATGGCAGTAATATCAAATGCATAATGCTTGAGCCCCCTAACTAATGTCGATAACCCTGTACCCCCACCAATGACAACGATGCGTGTCTTCTTTTTTTTCATTACATCAATCCTTTCTATGATTGATATCTCTGTGTGTAATAACCGTGTGCTCGGTGTTGCCTAATAATTTCCCAAAGTACTCGGCTAAAGTAACAGAACGGTGCTGGCCTCCTGTACAACCAAATGCAATGACAAGCTGAGATTTCCCTTCGTCCTTATATTGAGGAATCATAAATGCAAAAAGATCCGTCAACTTCGCAATAAGCTGCTGAGTCTCATCTGTCGCAAGCACATACGATGACACTTCGGTTTGCAAACCTGTTTTATGGCGTAATTCTTCAACATAATAAGGGTTTTTTAAGAAGCGCACGTCAAATACTAAGTCCGCATCAATTGGTAAGCCATGCTTGAAACCAAATGACATGACATTAATTGAAAATGTAGGGCTACTCATATTGGAAAACTCCGTTGCAATACGTTCGCGCAGTTCGCGAGGCTTTAAATTCGATGTATTCACAACTGTTTTGGCACGTCCCTTTAACTCAAATAACATTTTACGTTCATGCTGAATACCTTCTAGTGGTAGCCCGTGTGGTGCAAGTGGGTGTGAACGACGCGATTCCTTATAGCGGCGAACAAGTGTCGCATCATCTGACTCTAAAAATAAAATACGCGGAATAAGATCCTCTTCTTTTTGTAGTGCATCTAGCGACTCAATTAATGACTCGAAAAATTCACGTCCGCGTAAATCCATTACAACTGCAATACGCGTAATTTTTTTCTCAGATTCCTTTAATAAGGCTAAAAATGTCGTCAATAGCTCCGGTGGTAAATTGTCGACACAATAATAACCTAAATCCTCAAAGCTTTGGACTGCTACTGTTTTTCCTGCTCCCGACATGCCTGTAATAATGACTATCTCATGTGTATAGCATTGTCTACTACCCATGAATTTCATCTCCTCTACTATTGTTCAATGGATGTTTGGATGTTTTCGCTAAGTAGCTCGAATTCTTCTGTATATTCAAATGTACCATATTGCATCCCTTTATTTAATGCCGCAAATAATAAATTTGTGCGGTCACCTTGCGCCATTGGTAAATCATTTAGGCTTTCAAGTGGGTGCCAAGCTAACTTTCCTTCACGTGTTTCCTCAAACGGCGTGCCTTCTACTCCATGTGCGACAAATGTATAGAGCATCCATTCATCTAAAACGCGATCACCGTCTTTAATGACCATTGTATAAACACCTTTTAAATGTACATGTTTCGGTGTAACATTCGTTTCTTCTTTAAATTCACGAATAGCTGAATCATAAATCGATTCGCCTAATTCCATCTTGCCACCTGGTGCTACATACCAACCTCTTCTAGGTTTTTGTAGTAATAATACTTGTCCGTGCTGTACGGCTAACAAATTGGCAATTCTTTGCATATATACACCTCAAACCTTTTCTTTGCTCTTTGTTACTATTATACCGTTTCATGCGTCAACCGTAAAAGAACGCGTCCATTATCCTTTTATTTTTCACAGCAACAATAACAAAAGCGCTAAAGCGCCTGCTTAGCCCCGACAAACGCTGGAGATCCCGAAGCGAAAGTAAACGCTCCATCACTTTCGCCCGAGGGCAGACCGCGACCTCGAGGGGCTGGCGCTTTAGCCTAGACGTTGCATTTACTTATTTAATTGTTATCCACATGGCGAAATTTTATATTTTCCTTAACAATAAAAAGAGGTTGCTTCCATGTGTATCCACATGGAAGCAACCAAAAAAACTAAAAAAGGGGGTTAACAATTGATCCCGATTAATAGGCAGTAAATGCCTGATTAGTGAAACGAACAATGAACGAGAACATCCCCTATTCATTGAATTTTCACTTTATAGGTTTATCTTACACCTTCTTTGTTTCAAAACAATTACAATTAGATTAAGTACACATTAAAGATTAAGCCAGGCTAAATTTTTCTTTTAGCTCTTCTAAATAATGTTGCGCAGTTTGTGCTGCAATGCTTCCATCTCCTGTTGCAGTAACGATTTGACGTAACGTTTTGTCACGTACATCACCCGCTGCAAAAATACCAGGTACAGCTGTCTCCATTTTTTCATTTGTTACAACATAGCCCGCTTCGTTTAACACGTTCAGGCTTGCAAATGGTGAAGTTAGCGGTAGCATGCCGACATAAACGAATACACCATCCGTTGCCCACTCTGTTTCTGTACCATCTACTGTTGAAACAAGTGTTACACTTCCTACCTTTCCATCTGCTTCATGAATTTCTTTCACTGTTGTATTCCAGATGAAATCAACTTTTTCATTTGCAAATGCACGGTCTTGTAGAATTTTTTGTGCGCGTAATTTATCACGACGGTGCACAATTGTAACTTTTTCAGCGAAACGCGTTAAGTAAACGCCTTCCTCAACTGCAGAGTCTCCGCCACCAACTACAATTAAGTTCTTTTGCTTGAAGAATGCTCCGTCACATACTGCACAGTAGCTTACACCGCGTCCTCCCAGTTCTTTTTCACCTGGAACGCCCATTTTTTTATATTCTGCACCTGTTGAAATGATAATTGTACGTGTTTTATATTGTTTTTTTCCTGAGATGATTGTTTTGTATTCTTCGCCATCAATAATTTCAGTTACATCACCATATGCATATTCTGCACCGAATTTTTTCGCATGCTCAAACATTTTTGTAGAAAGTTCTGGCCCTAAAATATGATCAAATCCAGGATAGTTTTCAACTTCTTCTGTATTTGCCATTTGTCCACCGGGTATGCCGCGCTCGATCATTAATGTCGACATGTTTGCACGGGATGTATAAACTGCTGCTGTCATACCAGCCGGGCCTGCTCCGATAATCACTACATCATAAATTTTTTCGTCTGCCATGAAACTTCCTCCTCTAAGATGGAAACCAATTTAATATACATATATCGTACGCGATGCATGTAATTTGTTCAATTAAAAAGCTTAGTCTAGACTTGTCGGTACAAAGTCATATAATGCATCAATATACTTTGATAATGTTGCAACGGTTGTGTTGTATTTTAAGGCGATGTCTTTTTTTGTCACCGACTCTTCCATTGCTGCGTAATACGTAAATTCCATCGCTGCGGCAATAGCTTGAATATTCTTAAATGGATAATCATGTTCAAACGCTACTTCACTAATCGAGAACCAAATGTGTAAAATTTGCGCAACTTCCATCGTAATAGACCCATTAATGCGTACGATTTCTTCTGCGACATGCATTAATCGTTGGAAATAAAGCTCTTCTATCACCTTAGTATTAAACGGGTGCTCTAATGCGTATGCTAGACTTAACTTTTCGATATTTGAATAGTTTGATACGTCGACAATTGTTGGGTGCGAGATAATCTCTTGCTTATGCGCCGATGTTTTCAGTAAAAACAAACCAAACATACGGTCACTCACTTCTACGCTCGACAATTTACGCATGATAAGCTCACGGTTGTTTTCTGCTGATTTTTGGTAGTCCCCTGTAGCCGTATTTGACCACGGTTCATACCCTTCTTTCGTTGGGTCAAGCTCAATAAGTGATTTCCATGTTGCCTTCGCCACTTCCTCATGACCAGAGAAATACGCAGATTGTGCCAGCCAGAAGTAAAATCCAGGATCCCCCTCATAGCCGCGCTTGCTCATTGATCGAAGCCATTTATACGCGTCCTCATACTGCCCAACTAGCGCAAGACTTGCACCTAATTTATAGCGATTTTCCCATTCATAGGGTTGTATTTTCCGTAATAGCTCTAATAATGCGTTTAACTCTTTGTCATTTTTTTCGTAATAGGCAAATACAGTTAAGTTACATAAAGCATGTAAGTTGCCGTGATTTTCACGTAAAACCTGATGCAGTAATGCCTTCGCCTGTTCCGCTTCACCTACATAAAAATAAGCAAGTGCCAAATTATTATACGCTGCCCATAATTCTGGGTACAGCTCAATCGTTTCCTCAAGAATCCCAATAGCACGTGGGAATTCACCTTGCTCCATAAAGCGACGTGCCTTTTCCTGAGCTAACATTTTAGCCGAGTCATTGTCATCTATTTCCTCATAGTCATCCTGTTCAAATTCGACGAAATCTAAAATTTCCATCGCATCCTGCACATACATGCCGTCAGGATCCATCTCTAGATATTGGTTCGCATATTTTTTGGCATCATGCATAAGCCCCATGCAGCCAGAAACTTCTGCTAGCATAAAAACAATTTCAGCTTCACTTGGCTCTAGACTATAAGCTGTATGAATAAGCTCGTATGCGTGTTCGAAATTTTGTACTTCCATTTCTAAAATCCCATATTGTAATAATACAAGAGCATCGTCCGGGTTAAGTTCTGCCGCACGCTTAATATATTTATACGCTTTGTCCATTTCATCGCGATCAATCGCCTTTAGGGCTTTATTATAATAATAATCACCGTTCGGAATAAATGAAACGACATTACTACTTTTCACTTTTAAACGTTTATTTTCCAAAAAAATTCCTCCGAAATTAGAAAGACACATCTCGCCCAAAACAAAGGCGAGATGTTGTCCTTACTTATGTCGTTAAGTTAGTATGCTTTTATTAACGACCAAAGAAATAAGGAACGCTAGACACGTTCCTCACACAATTGTTTCTATTATAGCACATTCGCTTGTGCTGTCATTTATTTCTCATCATGACGCTTCGCTTTCAGTATAGTTTGTATCTAAAGCTCTTATTACTTTCTGTTATGTCGCTCTTCTAATACTGCTAATACGTCATACACATTCACTTTTTGCTCTTGTAGTAATACAAGTAAGTGATACATTAAATCCGCTGATTCCCATTTCACTTCTTCTGTATCACGGTTTTTCGCGCCGATGACGACTTCGGTTGCTTCTTCGCCAACCTTTTTACAAATTTTATCGATGCCTTTATCGAATAGGTACGTTGTGTACGCGCCTTCTGGCATATCGATTTCACGCTGACGGATAACGTCAACGAGCTGAGGTAAAATCGCCACTGAGCCAACTTTTGAGTTTTCAACGATTGTTTCTGTAAAGCAAGACGTTGTGCCGTTATGACACGCCGGGCCTGCTGGAAGTACTTCTACAACTAGTGCATCTTTATCGCAGTCTGTTTTGATTGAGATCACTTTTTGTGTATTACCGCTTGTTGCCCCCTTATGCCAAAGCTCTTCACGAGAACGTGAGTAAAACCAAGTTTCGCCTGTTTCTAGCGTTTTTGCTAATGATTCTTCATTCATATAAGCAACTGTTAATATTTCTTTTGATTGCGCGTTTTGAACAACGGCTGTAATTAAGCCTTGTTCGTTAAATTTTAATCCTTCAATCATCTGATAGGAACTCCTTTATCACGTAGATAAGCTTTTACTTCGGCTACGCTCGTTTCTTTATAGTGAAAAATAGATGCCGCGAGTGCCGCATCTGCATTAACGTCTTGTAAAACGGCAGCGAAATGCTCCGCGTTACCTGCTCCGCCACTTGCGATAACCGGAACTGTCACCGCATCACGCACGGCTTTTGTTAAGCCTAAATCAAAGCCCGACTTCTCACCATCTTTATTCATGCTTGTTAGTAAGATTTCACCTGCACCTAGGCGCACAGCTTCCTGTGCCCAGTCAACCGCTTTCCATGAAGTTTTATTGCGGCCACCATGCGTATAAACCATCCATGTACCGTCCTCTTCACTGTACCGTGCATCGATTGCGACAACAATGCATTGTGCACCGAAATAGTCAGAACCTTCTTTTATTAGCGTTGGACGTTCTAAAGCAGAAGTATTCACCGACACTTTGTCTGCCCCTGCACGTAAAATACGTTTCATATCATCTAGCGTGCGAATACCGCCACCTACTGTGAATGGAATGGCTAAACTTGCCGCTGTTTGGCGCACTACATCCACCATCGTCTCACGGCCTTCATGAGAAGCGGAAATATCGAGGAATACTAATTCGTCTGCGCCTTGCTCATCATAAAACTTCGCAAGTTCTACTGGATCTCCAGCATCGCGCAGCTCGACGAATTGAACTCCTTTTACAACACGGCCTTCTTTTACATCAAGGCACGGAATAATACGTTTTGTTAGCATGTAACTGTCACTCCTTTGAGCCATTGTGCTAGTAAATAGACACCGAACTGGCCTGATTTTTCTGGATGGAACTGCATGCCTGTAAATGTGCCATTTGCAACAATGCCAGGTACTTGTACACCTTCGTAATCAGCGCATGCTACAAGCTGCTCCTTGGCAATATTCGCCGCATAAAATGAATGCACGAAATAGACGAATTTGTCAGTCGGAGTTGCCTCTGATTTTAGCCAGTTTGGTACTTGGGCTAACTCCAACTCATTCCAGCCCATATGCGGAATACGTGAAACATCATGGAAGCGTTCAATGCGGCCTTTAAAAATACCAACGCCCTTAGTTAAAGCGACTTCCTCACTTTCCTCGAATAATAATTGCATGCCTAAACAAATGCCTAAAAGGGGCTTGTTCACTTCCTTCATTTCGTAAAGGAATGGAATTAAATTCGTCTCTTGTAAACGTTTCATTGCGTCGGGAAATGCACCAACACCCGGTAGTACCAGTGCATCTGCTGTACGGAGCTCCGCCACATCGCTTGTGACAACCACTTCACAGTTTAAGCGTTTTAACGCCTGTTCCACGCTAAATAAATTTCCCATGCCATAATCAATTACACCAATCTTCACGTTAACAGTCCTTTCGTTGACGGTACACCTTTCACACGTGGATCAATTTGTACTGCGTCATCAATTGCTCGTGCTAATGCTTTGAAAATTGCTTCAATAATATGATGTGTATTTTTTCCGTATGGGACGATAACATGTACATTCATGCGTGCTTCAAGTGCAAACTTCCATAAAAATTCATGTACAAGTTCTGTATCAAATGTGCCGACTTTTTCTGTTAGTGTAGGTTCAATTCGATACTCTAAATGGGGACGATTTGAGCAATCAATGACTACTTGTGCAAGAGTATCATCCATTGGTACGAAAGCATTGCCATAGCGTTTAATACCTTTTTTGTCGCCAAGCGCCTCGCGAATAACTTGTCCTAGCACAATACCGATATCTTCTGTTGTGTGGTGATCATCAATATGTATATCACCATTCGCGATAATTTTGCCATCAAATAATCCGTGCTTCACGAATAGGTCTAGCATATGGTCCATGAACGGTACGCCTGTATTGATTTCGGCTTGTCCAGAACCATCTAAATTTAACTCGACAGAAATTTTTGTTTCATTTGTATTGCGTTCGATTTTTGCAAAACGTGTCATATTTATTCTTCTCCTTTATCCCAGCCGCGCGCTTCTACTGCACGTGCATGTCCTTCTAAGCCTTCCATACGTGCAAGGCGAGCAATTTTCTGTGCATTTCGTGCCCACGTTTTTTCACTATAATAAACAACGCTCGTGCGTTTAATAAAATCATCGACATTTAAACCACTAGCAAAACGAGCTGTACTATTCGTTGGCAGTACGTGATTTGTACCCGCAAAATAATCCCCGACCGGCTCCGAGCTAAAACGTCCGATAAAAATAGCTCCAGCATGCGTAATTTTTTCTGCATCAGCTTCAGCATTTTCTGTGACAACTTCTAAATGTTCAGGTGCTAATGCATTGACGGCATGAATGGCCTCTACCATCGTTTCTGCTACATAAATATGACCGAAGTTTTCTATGGATTTACGTGCAATGGCCTCACGCGGAAGCTTTTGCAATTGCTTTTCTACCTCATCCACTACCGCTTCTGCAAGTGCGTCAGATGTTGTAATCAATATAGCGCATGCTAATACATCATGCTCTGCTTGTGATAATAGGTCGGCTGCTACTTCATCGGCATACGCCGTGTCATCTGCTAACACACAAATCTCACTCGGACCAGCAATCATATCAATTGCTACCTCACCGAATACTTCACGTTTTGCAAGAGCAACAAAAATATTGCCTGGACCTGTAATTTTATCGACTGCAGCAATCGTTTCTGTCCCGTAAGCAAGTGCGGCAATGGCTTGAGCACCTCCGACTTTATAAATTTCGGTAACCCCTAAAATATGTGCGGCCACAAGAACTGCTGCTGGTAGCTTGCCATCCTTGCCTGCTGGCGATGTCATCACAATGCGTTTCACACCTGCTACTTGTGCAGGGATTACATTCATTAGTACAGAAGATGGATACGCTGCAGAACCACCTGGAACGTAAAGACCCACTGCATCAAGCGGAATAATGCGCTGTGCAAGCCACGATCCATCCGCCATTGGAAGCTTGTAGCCGTCTCGTTTTTGCTCTTCATGGTATACGCGGATATTGGCAGCCGCCTCTGATAAGTCTTGTAGTAATTGCGGATCAAAGCCTGTTACAGCCTCAACAATTTCTTCCTTTGTTACGCGGAAGCTATCATGCACAACACCGTCCCATTTTTCTGTATAGGCACGGACAGCTGCATCTCCTTGTTCACGAACTGCTTGTAGTACTTCCCGGACAACTGCAAGCTGCTGCTCATTGCCGCTTTCAAGTGGTCGTTTTAAAGAAATTTCATTTGTTAATGTCGTAATTTGCATTTGTGCACCCTTCTTTCTACTTCACGCACTTCTTCAAACGTGATACTAAATCACGGATACGCGCGCTCTTCATACGGTAACTTACTGGATTGGCAATCAGGCGTGATGAAACGTCAGTAATATGCTCATACTCGACTAAGCCGTTCTCCTTTAATGTGCGGCCCGTTGATACGATATCAACAATGCGATCAGCGAGGCCGATCATTGGGGCTAGCTCAATCGAACCATTTAGCTCAATAATTTCAACTTGCTCGCCAATCCCTTTATAATATTTCATTGCAATATTTGGATATTTTGTTGCAATACGCGGTGCAATTTCATTCATCATTGTGTTTGGTAAACCCGCTGACGCGATATAACATTCACTAATTTTTAAATCCAGTAGCTCATGTACTGTACGCTGTTGCTCAAGTAACACGTCTTTACCAGCAATGCCGATATCTGCAACACCATGCTCTACATAAACCGGTACATCCATTGGTTTTGCTAAAATAAAGCGGATTTTTTCTTCTGGGATTTCAATCATTAGCTTACGTGACATTTCTACTTCTTCTGGTAAATTAAACCCTGCCTCAATAAGCATTTGATATGCTTCCTCAAAAATTCTTCCTTTTGGCATGGCAATTGTTAGTTCAGTCATTGACTTAATCCTCCTGCCTTACATAGACAACTTCTTTAAACTGCTTTTTAAACGTTTCGACATCCTGTAACCCTTTTGTTGACTGCATCGTAACACGCTTTTGCTGTTCACGTAGCAACTGCGCCTGATGAAGCGCTTGAACATAACGCGTATCATCAAATAACACAAGTGCCGTTACATTTTCAATATCTTTTAGTGGGACAACTTCTAGTAAACGGTCAACGCGTAAACCAAAGCCTGTAGCTCCCACGCCATTGCCGAAGTGCTCTAGTAGACCGTCATAACGTCCACCGTTACCAAGAGGGAAGCCACTGCCTTCTGCAAATACTTCAAACAGCATACCTGTGTAATAATTCATATGGCTCGATATCGTAAAATCAAACGCAATATAGGAATCTAAGTTTGCCTGCTCAAGTAATTGCCAAAGCAACTGCATATACTCGAGCGCATCATTTTTGCGCACGTATTTTTCAATATCTTCTATAGAAGAAAGATTTGTCGCCTCTTCAATAAATTGCCGTAGCGCATCGGATTTTGTTTTCGGTAAATCGAACGTACGGACTGCTTCTTCAAAGCCCACATAATTGCGTTCGACTAGAAGTTGGCGTAAACTTTCTGACTGTTCATCGCTTTCTGTATAATCTTGCAAGATGCATTGCAGCACGCCTGCATGGCCAATTGTTAATTTGAATTTCTGAATACCGAATGCTTGAACGAGCTCAATCGCTGTTAGAATAACTTCTGCATCGGCAAAAACGGAATTATCACCGATTAGTTCAACGCCCATTTGCTCGAATTCTGCGGGACGGCCACCTTCAGTTTGCTGTGCACGGAATACACTTGCGAAATATGCTAAACGTTGCGGAATTTTTTCTTTTAATAATTTTGATGTGACAACGCGAGCAATCGGCGTCGTCATATCTGGACGAAGAACAAGCGTATTCCCCTGGTTATCGACCAATTTAAATAACGCAGCTTCTTTAATAGCTGAAGCTCTACCGACTGTATCGTAATATTCAACAGTTGGCGTTTTAATAAATTCATATCCACGCGCACGTAAAAAGCTTCGTCCGATTTCACGTACACCTTCTAATTTTTCATAAATTTGCGGGAATGTATCGCGCATTCCAACTGGCTTTTCGAATAATTTGATTGACGACATTTGAACACATCCTAAACTTTTTACTTTAATGCGCTAGAGTATTAGAGAACTAGTATATGAAAGTTATTTTACGACTATATAACTTTTCAGTCAATGATTATTGAGAAATTTTTAAATTCACAAAATATTTAGATATTATTTACACATTATACACCAAATAAAGTTTAGAAAGACACACCTTCCCAAAAATAGGGCGAGATGCTGTCCTTTCTTATCTACGAAAAAAATCAAAAAAAAAAAGGATGTGACATAGTTTTGTCAAATCCTCTTTTCCGAAGTAATTCACTGTTTTTATATGTAACCTAGGCATTATGCCACTTCGGCACATCTGCTTTTTTACGTGAAGCCATTTGCTCTGCTGTATAAATAATTCTCATTGGATTTCCCCCGACCATACAGCCTGCTGGTACGTCTTTATGCACGAGGGTTGCAGCAGAAACAACTACACCGTCTCCAATTTCAACACCTGGTAAAATCGTTGAATTTGCACCGATCATAACATTGCTACCAATAACGACATCACCTAGACGGTATTCTTCAATCAAATACTCATGCGCTAAAATCGTTGTACTAAAGCCGATTACTGTATTATTTCCAATCGTAATACGTTCAGGGAACATTGTATCTGGCATTACCATTAGAGCTATGGACGTTTGCTTACCAATGCGCATTTTTAAAAATGTGCGATAGAGCCAGTTTTTCACCGTTAAAAACGGCATGAAACGACCAATTTGAATAATGATGAAGCATTTCATTACTTTCAAAAATGATACCGTTTGATAAATATTCCATAGCGAATTGGCACCTTCTACGCGGTAGCGTTCCGTTCTCCTCATCTTATGCCCCTTTCACAATTGCCAGCAAGTCCGTCATATGCTGCAACATATAATCTGGGTTCAACTGTTGTAAAAATTCCTCGCCCTTAATAGACCAAGCAACACCAGCTGTACGTACGCCTGCATTTTTTCCGCCTTCAATATCGTGGAAATTGTCACCAATCATAATGACTTCCTCTTTTTTGACGCCTAGCTTTTCAAGTGCAAGTAAAATCGGCTCCGGGTGTGGTTTCACATGCCTCACATCTTCAAGTCCGATATAAAACTCAAATAAATGCGCCGCCCCTAAAACGCGAAGTCCTCGCTCGATACCATCATGGCTTTTTGTCGAGACGATCGCTAACCGAATCCCTGCTGCCTTTAATTGCTCCAATGTAGAAAGGACTGCATCATAGCCTGTTACAAGTTCATCATGATACGCTATATTCCATTCGCGGTATTTCGCAATCATTGCGTCCGTTTCACCGGGTGTAATGTCGTCAAATGTTTCTTTTAGTGACGGACCAATGAATTTTAAGCAGTCTTTTGGCGAATATTGCCCAGGAAATTTTTCTTCCAGTAAATGCATAAATGTTTGAATGATTAAATCATTTGTATTTAGTAATGTACCATCAAAATCAAATAGTAATGCCTTTGTGCTCATCGTGAAGCTCCTTTTGATTTCCCTTTTTTACTTTTTAATTTTTCCGGTTGATCTAAATAATGAACTACAGGACGTACCTTCAGACGACGGTAAACAATCGCAATGATGCCAATTGCAATTCCAATAATTGAGACCACCTGCGCTGAACGTAACTCTCCGATTAAGTACAAGCTGTCTGTACGTAAGCCTTCAATGAAGTAACGGCCTGCTGAATACCAAATTAAATAGAAGAAGAACATTTCCCCTCGTCGCCAATTTAATTTACGCGCAACGATTAAAATAATTAAACCAATAAAATTCCAAACCGATTCATAAAGAAAAGTCGGATGTACATACGTATTTTCTTTCGCGATATACATCTGCTCAATCATCCAGTTTGGTAGCATTAGATTTTCTAAAAACGTACGTGTTACTGGGCCACCATGCGCTTCTTGGTTCATAAAGTTACCCCAGCGCCCAATAATTTGACCAACCAAAATGCTCGGTGCTGCAATATCCGCAATACGAAGGAAGCTCACATTACGGCGTTTTGTAAAGAGATATGCAGTAATAAACGCGCCGATTAACGCACCATGAATAGCAATTCCACCATTCCAAATTTCAATTATTTTGCCCGGATTCACACTGTAATAATCCCACTTCATCGCCACGTAATAAATACGCGCTGATAAAATACCAATCGGGATTGCCCAAATAAGCAGATCGGCAAAAAAATCATCATGTAGTCCGAGCTTTACTGCCTCTCGCTGCGCAAGTAAATACGCTAGTACAATTCCTGTGGCAATAATAATACCGTACCAACGTACCTCAATCGGACCTAAATGAAATGCGATTGGGTTAATTAATAATAAGCTAATGTCCATCCTGTTCTCCTTCCAATGCTAACTACTTTTACTAAAAATCATCCATTTCGTCATTTGATGCAATGACTTCTTCTAAGCGGCGGGCAAATTCCTCCGCTGCGTTGACGCCCATCTTTTTCAGACGATAATTCATAGCAGCTACTTCAATAATAACGGAAACATTTCGACCTGGTTGCACAGGGATTGTTAGCTTCGTTACGTTTGTATCAATAATTTTCATTTTTTCTTCATCTAGACCGAGGCGATCATACCCTTTATCTGGGTCCCATGTTTCAAGCTCTACAACTAGTGTAATACGCTTATAAGGACGCACTGCACTCGCCCCGAATAGCGTCATAATATTAATGATACCAATGCCACGAATTTCAAGTAAATTCTCAAGTAAGGGCGGGGGATTCCCAATAAGCATATTTTCCGCTTCTTGACGAATTTCTACACTATCGTCTGCAACTAAACGGTGACCTTTTTTGATCAGTTCCAGCGCAGTCTCACTTTTTCCTACACCACTTTTCCCCATAATCAATACGCCAATCCCATAAATATCCACTAACACTCCGTGAATAGCCGTTGTCGGTGCAAGCTTACTTTCTAAAAAGTTTGTCAAGCGACTCGAGAAGCGCGTCGTCGTTAACTGTGTGACCAATACTGGCACATTGTTATCATTTGATGCTTCAATTAATTCCTGCGGTACATCCAGCCCGCGAGAAATAATAATAGCTGGTGTCTCCTGTGAGCAAAGCTTCGATATACGCTCTTGCTTAATATCTGGCGGTAGCATATCAAAAAATGATAATTCGGTTTTCCCTAAAAGCTGTACGCGATTTGCCGGATAATGCGTAAAATAACCCGCCATTTCGAGTCCAGGCCTTGAAATATCACTTGTCGTTATATAACGTCCAATTCCTTCTTGACCGCTCACAAGATGTAATTTAAATTTTTCCATTACATCCTTTGTTATTACTTGAATCATCACGTCAACTCTCCAATCTTACGCATTGCCTATCTTTATTTATTTTAACATGTACGCCTTATTTTACTATTATTTTGCAAAAAGAAAAAACGGTAAGGCATCGAAGCACCTTACCGTTTTTGAATCACTTATTTTTGAGTTGCTAACCAAGCTGCAGCCGCTTCTGCATCTGCTCCAGTAATTAAGCCACCCGGCATACCGTTTCTACCATTAACAATGATGCCTAAAATTTCTTCTTCTGATAAGCGAGAACCAACGTTATTTAAAGCCGGTGTATTCCCCATACCCTGTAGTTGTCCACCGTGACATGTTGCACAGCTTGTCATAACAATTTTTTCGCCGGCTGGTTTTTCCGTTTCTCCCGTTGTGGTTGGTTCTTTATCGCCACCACCACATGCTGCTAAAAATAGTGCTGATCCAAAAATTATTGTTAATAAACTTTTCTTCATTTTGAATCTCCTCCAAAAAAGAATTTTTATTACATTTAGTATTATAACAAAATTAGGCTCGTTTGAAACCTTCTCCCAATACCTCATAGGCATCTGCAACAATGACAAATGCTGTCGGGTCAACGCTTTTAATGAGTTGTTTCAGCTTTGTGAATTCTGTTTGATAAACAACGACCATTAAGATTGGCCTATCTTTACCTGTATAACCACCAACTGCGGGAAGCTTCGTGACACCGCGATCAATTTTTGCATAAATCTCATCGCGTATCTCATCTTGCATATTCGTAATAATATACACCATTTTAGACTGACTGAAACCAAGCTGTACGATATCAATCGTTTTCGTCGTTACATAAAGTCCAATTAACGCATACAAACCTTTTTCTAAATCAAACACAAGCGCAGCACTAACTGCGATAATTCCGTCAATAAGCAGTACACTCGTCCCAAGCGTTAGTCCAGTATACTTCGTAATAATTTGCGCAAGTAAATCTGTTCCACCAGTAGAAGCTTGCCCTTTAAATACAAGACCTATACCGAGTCCGACCATAATACCGCCAAAAATTGCACCGAGAAGTGGATTCATCGTCCACGCATCCCAGTCCTCCGATAAAATAACGAACAACGGTAAGGAAAGCGTTCCGACAAATGATTTAAACCCAAATGTCTTCCCTAAAACGAATACACCTGCAATGAATAAGGGAATATTAAATGCATATTGAATAAGTCCTGCATTCCACCCGAATAAGCCATGTAAAATCGTACTAATCCCACTTACACCACCAGATGCCACTTGATTTGGAAATAAAAATACATTAAAACCAAAAGCGACAACCGCTGCTCCAGCTATTACGCATACATATTCCATCACTGTATCTTTTGTAGAAAAACGTTCATTATGTAGTGATAAATTTCCCATAAAAACCTCTCTTTATATTAAAGTATTTCACAATTATAACAAACGCTCCAATAAAAGAGAACTTCGATAAGATGAAGTGTTCTTCCATAATAGAGTAATGCTTTTTTACCCCATGGCATTATTAGACGCTATTGTCGTTTTATTAACAAACCCAAACGTGCAGATGGTTACTGCAGATGTGGTCATAGAGTTAATTACTGTCACAAGGATGTGCATGTTTACCACCCACTATGCAAGCCAAGGTAACAGTAAGTCACTAATTTCATAAAAACAACCATATAATTTAACTGATCTTAACGATTAAAAAGACAGAACTCGCTCAAAATAGGGCAAGTTGAGGTTATTAGCTATGTGGATGAGAACGTTATACTATCTTATCCACATAGAAAAAAGCAAAGGCATTAATGCCTTTGCTTTTTTTTAGTGCAGCGAAATTGCATCATCTACCCATGCATTTGCTTCGTCATAAATACGCACGATTGCTTCATTTGATAGCTTAAGCTGCGTTGATAACTTCTCTAGTTGATTCCAGTCTAGCTTATTTAAAGCTAAACTAAATTGTAAATACGGTGTCATCTCCGTTATCGTTCCGCTAATTGTTTCTGCAATACTTTCAGATAATGGGAGCTGACTCAAGATTATATTCATCGGTCTCTTAAGCAATGAATCAATTAACGAAAATAGGCCGACAAGGAAATACTCCGAAAAATTTTCTCGGTAATTAATCTTTGCTACCTTTTCACACACTTTCGCTCTGAATAAGGACGCACGCATTAATTCTTTAAATACATCGGATTCTTTTTGATTTTCTACTTCACGCATTGCTAATAAATAGACCCATTTTCGCAGCTCTGAAAGCCCTAATAATAAAATCGCCTGCTTAATTGAACGTACCTTGGATTTTGTACGCTTATTTGA
This sequence comes from Solibacillus sp. FSL H8-0538, assembly GCF_038003525.1. Classification (NCBI taxonomy): domain Bacteria; kingdom Bacillati; phylum Bacillota; class Bacilli; order Caryophanales; family Caryophanaceae; genus Solibacillus; species Solibacillus sp. FSL H8-0538. The sequence continues at coordinate 3,066,447 of NZ_JBBOPI010000001.1, forward strand.
GTTATTAATTAATTGTAGTAATTTGTATGAAAGTGAAATATCTCGTTCAATATTTTCTGCAAGCATATTAATATTAGGTTCCTCATCCTTCAATATTGAAATGATTTGGAAGTACTGCAATGTATTCGCTGGGATGTCCGTTGATTTGATAATTTGTGGCTGTTCAAAGAAATACCCTTGGAACAAAACATAATCAGAGTGCTTTGCTACCTCAAATTGATTACGTGTTTCAACTTTCTCTGCTAATAATTTTATATTGGGGAAATTTGTTTTCACTTTGTTTTCGATTTCCATCCGCTCTAATAAAGGCGAAAGTAAAAAATCTACCTTAATATAATCGATATAATGGAATAGCTCATCATACACCGTTACATTTTGATCTAATACAAAATCATCGAGGGCAACTTTAAATCCACGTTCTTTTAACTCAGAAACGCGCTCTACTAACTGAGGAGTAATCGGTACATCTTCTAATATTTCAATTACTACTTTTGTCGGATCTAAATAATCAAGCATCGTACCCATTAATAAATTTTCTGTAAAATTCACAAAGCACGGGCGACCATTCGTTACTTCATCGATACCAATTGATAAAAATGAATTGACTAAAACGTCCACAGTGGCTGCGTCTGAATCTATTAGTGGAAATGCATTCACATTTTTATTTCGGTATAATAATTCGTAAGCGACAATTTGCTCGTGAATATTGAATATTGGCTGTCTACCGATAAAAACTTCCACTTCTTTCTCCTCACTTTTTTCATTCATTTTTTTAATCTATAATTCAACTATATTGCTTTATTGTCATCTTGTAAAATATTTGGTTAAAGTTTCCATATTTTTTAATAACATTGTACTATAAAAATAGTATAAAATACAAAATAAAATCGGGAGGCATTACTATGACTGTTCTAAAGTATGAGCAAAAAGAGTTTATAGCCTATATTACACTGAATCGTCCGGATGCTTTAAACGCTTTTAATTACGAAATGCTTGAAGAACTACAAAAAGTTGTTGAATCCGTCCGCATCCATCCAGATATTCGTCTTGTTATTATTACGGGAACGGGAAATAAATCGTTTTCTGTTGGTGCCGATTTAAAGGAACGAAAATCTTTACCTGATTCACTCGTAAAGCGTAATCTAAACAAATTCGGTGAAGTATTTTCGATGATCGAGCAACTACCACAGCCAACGATTTGTGTATTGAATGGGTATGCTTTTGGTGGTGGGTTAGAACTTGCGCTCGCTTGCGACTTTCGAATTGCCTCTGATCATATATCGGTTGGACTGACTGAAACTAGCTTAGGCATAATACCTGGGGCTGGTGGCACGCAACGTCTCCCACGCCTAATTGGAGAAACGAAAGCACTAGAACTTATCTTAACAGCCAAAAAATTAGACGCAGCTGAAGCACTTAGTATCGGTTTAGTTACACAAATCGTCGGAGAAGACACACTTCAACAAACTACCGAGGACTTTGCTTCCCGTATTTTACGTAACGCACCAATCGCCATCCAACAAGCAAAATTTGCGGTCAAACAAGGTATGAAGGTTGATCTTCATACTGGTTTACAAATTGAACGAAAAGCGTATGAACTCACTATTCCTACTGAAGATCGGATTGAAGCGTTGAATGCCTTCTCTGAAAAACGGAGTCCTCAATTTAAAGGAAAATAATTTTCTTCTTTAAAATATCAACAACGAAATTTAAAAATGCCTAAAACTAAAATAGACGAATTTGAGATACAACTTATCCGTAAATAAGTGCCAATTATGACGCTTAATTTCAAATAAGTCGTATGTCAATTTGGCCGATTGAGACAAATCACGTTTTCTAAAACTCTTTTGTTTTTATGGAAGTAAACATTAGTAGTGAAAACTTTCTACAACCGTTCCTAAAAAACATAGCGAGAGGAAATCCTTTAAAATTGGTTAAAAAAGCTATACTTTTCTTAACCATAAAAAAAACGCTGAGCAACTATACGTGGGCACTGAAAAACTCACGCACTTATAAATCGCTTAATTTATGAATCAAAATAAGGCACTTTCTCTTTAATTATGAACAGAAAGCGCCTTATTTCTTTGGCTATTCCTCGTTTTTTTCGTGGAATAGTTTCAATATAAGTTTCAAATTCAATTGAACCTCTTTTTTGTTTGTATAGATTATCTTTCCCTAATAAGCTGTATCTCCAGTTACTGTATCAACTACCATGCCTGTTGCTTTACTTTTTCCAATTAAATCTTAAAGGTATTTCCCGTCACTTTGTTCACTTTTTGTCACCATTGCCGCTGAAATAATTCGCTCATGGCGATATGTGTTTTATAGCCAAAGAAAGAAGAATTGGCGGAGCCTATTATCTATTGCAAAGATTAAATTATGGAGCCCATGTATGGACTTAAGTTGAGTATTTCTTGGTTTGTAATCATTGGGAACTTCACCTGCATTTACTTTATTTAAGTATATAAGAAGATGCGGCATTATTTTAGCAAAGGAATATTCTTTTCATTGGCAAATTGAGTGGATTGGGGTGGAATGCGGCGACTCCTGCCGGAAAGCGTCCGCAATGGAACGGAAAGCCACGGGTTCAAAGAAAAAGCAAGAAGCTGAACGAATTTTCGTTCAGCTTCTTGTGACTAAACCCTGGAAGGGACTTTTTCAGTGGTCTCGCAACTATACTAAGCGTATTTTTTATGTGGATGGACTTCCACCCATATAAGTAATGACATCAACTCGCCCTATTTTGAGGGAGTTTTGTCTTTAGAAAGTTTGGCACGAACTGCGCCGATAATTGCCGGTAGTATTGAAATGAAAATAATTAAAATTAACACTGTTGAAAAATTATCTTTAATAATAGGAATATTCCCAAAGAAATACCCTATTAACGTACAACTCATCACCCATAAGAACGCACCGACCACATTATAAATAAGGAAATATTTATAATCCATACGGCTGGCACCTGCAACAAACGGAATAAATGTACGAATAAACGGCATGAAGCGTGCCATAACAATTGTTTTGCCACCGTGCTTATTAAAGAAATTTTGTGCTATTTCCATGCGCTCACGATTAATAACACGTCCTAAAAAGCTACCCTCTGGAATTGAAGTACCGACTGTTTTCCCGATCTGATAGTTGACAGTATCCCCAAGCACAGCCGCTACAAAAAACACAATTAGTAACGTAAGTAAATTAAATGCGCCTAATGCTGCTAATGTTCCACTTGCGAACAACAGCGAATCGCCCGGTAAAAATGGCATTATAACAATCCCAGTTTCGACAAATACAATAGAAAATAAAATTCCATATGACCAAGCACCGAACTGTTGAATGATGTCCACTAAGTGCTCATCAATATGCAATATAAAATCGATTAATCCTTGAATTATTGACATCGGTCTACTCTCTTTCAAATCAAATTTCACTCACCATTTTAGCATACTCACCCTATAAATAGTGCGTGAATCTCTGTACGTTTAATGAATAAGACGTATTTCCAGTCTAGATGTTGCCACTTTTCACGATGATTTCTTAAATTTACAAACCTGTAATAATTACATGTATTGATTAAACCATTCCACAATTTGATTTAGACGTTCTATCCGCAGATTCGGCTTTCCTGTACGCGATAAATTGTGATTACTGTCCGGGAAACGCACGAAGCCTACTTCTTTGCCCATCGTTTTTAACGTAATATAAAGTTGTTCTGCTTGTTCAATTGGGCATCGGAAATCCTTTTCACTATGCAAAATTAAGAGCGGCGTTTCTATGTTTTCTGCGTACTTTAGCGGTGAGTGCTTCCAAAGTGTTTCAACATCCTTCATGCCAGCTTTCATTTGCCAATCGCTAAAATAATAGCCGATATCCGATACGCCGTAGAAACTAATCCAATTTGAGATCGAACGTTGCGTAACGGCTGCCTTAAAGCGATTGGTATGACCAACAATCCAGTTTGTCATAAAGCCTCCGTAGCTACCACCTGTTACACCTAAACGATTCTCATCAATCCAGCTTTTTTCACTGAGTACATAATCAAGTCCTGCCATAATATCCTCATAATCTCCGCCGCCGTAATCACCGCGGCAACCGTCCACAAATGTTTGGCTATAGCCGTGACTACCACGCGGATTCACATATAAAACACCGTAGCCTTGTGCTGCTAATAACTGAAGCTCATGGAAAAACGTATTCGCATACATTGCATGAGGTCCACCATGAATTTCAACGATTAATGAGTATTTATCTCCCTCGACGAAATTTGCCGGCTTCATTAACCATCCGTGCACTGTTTGATTGTCCGTACTGTCATAAACAATTGGCTTTGGCTCCACTAACGTCACTTCTGCTAACAAGGCTTCATTAAAGTTTGTCAGTTGCTTACGCTCACCTGTAGTAATGTCTAAATCAAATAATTCCCCAGGGAACGTCGGATTAGACACGGTAATTAGTGCCCCGTTGCCATCCTTTTTAATCGCATAGCCGTAAATATGCTCACCCTCTGGAGACGCGGGGTAAATGGCACCTTCTAATGTCGCGTAGTATAAGCGTACATCTCCCATCGTCGACAGTTGGAAGTATAAATCATTCGTTTCTGTCCACATGACGGACGGTGATGTAGCGCCTTGCTGTACGTCTGCTACAGCATAATCGCCCACTGGTGCATCTAGGCCAACTGTTAGGTTTTGTGTTATGCCGGTTTCTGTATCGTAAATATAAATTTGCGCGTGCGTTGCGTTTTTAAATGTGTTGTCACTACCAACATATGCTATAAAACGATTATCATATGAATAAATAGCATCTCCATAATAGCCATCCAGTTCAACTAGCACTGTTTCTTCCTTTGTTTCTACATCCACTAAATACAGGGGCGTGCGAAAATCATAGTCCATGTTTTCTGTGCGATTTACACCGACAACAAGCGTTTTGCCGTCACGAGAAATCCCGCTTAACGAATGGGAGTAATTCCCCTCAGTGAATTGTTCGACCGCTCCTGTAGCAATTGTTACTTTAGCGGTTTGTGTGTACCTGTTTTGTTCACGCAGACCGTCTCCACCTATACCGTCCATTTTATATTTCATTTGATCCACTACATGAACTTGTGGGAATTTCTTGTCATCTTTTTGGGGCTTATCCATAAATGTATTACCTACTTTTAAGCTGCCGGTTACCCAAATCATGTCACCACAAGGACTCCATAAAAACGAAGTAACGCCTGCTTCAAAATCCGTTACTTTTTTTGCTTCGCCACCATTTTTATTTAGTACGAACAGTTGATTTTTTTCATCGCGATTCGATAAAAATGCGATTTGCTTGCCGTTTGGTGACCATTGAGGACTTGAAATTCGTTCTTTGCCAAATGTCCACTGCGTTACTTCACCATCAGTGAGTGCCACATGAAAAAGGTTGGTATTGTATTCATTATCTTCCTCATTGATGATTGTGCGCAAAACTATAGCTTCTTGATTATCTGGAGATAAAACTGGATTAGTAACGGACTGTAATGCAAATAAATGTTCCTTCGTTAAAAATTGCTTCATCTATAACCCTACTTTCTACTATTTCGATTTTCGTAATAATAAGTTTACCACCGTTCATCTATGTGTCAATCGAAACAGCGTCAATATTCCGAAAATAAGAGGCATATCTCGCAGGCATAAATAGGGCGTGTTGATGTACTTAAAAGTTATACTTGCCTAACCACAAACAAAAGAGATGTCCCAGTTAGGACACCTCTACTTCTTATACTGTTGATGCTTCTTTTAACGAACGGCGTAAAATTTTCCCTGTCGTATTTTTTGGAAGCTCGTCTAATAGTTCTATTACTTTAGGAACTTTATATTTTACAATATGCTCTGCGCAGAATGCTTGTAGTTCAGCGAGTGCTTGCGATTTATCCTTTAGTACCACATAAGCATGAACTGCTTCGCCAAAGTCAAGATCTGGGAAGCCAACAACTGCAGCTTCAATAACATTTGGATGTGCATATAATACTTCTTCCACTTCACGTGGATACACATTGAAGCCACCAACGATAATTGTATCTTTTTTGCGGTCTACAATATAGAAGTAACCTTCATCATCTTGTTTAGCAAGGTCTCCTGTATACAACCAGCCATCGCGAATTGTACGAGCTGTTTCCACAGGCAATTTATAATACCCTTTCATCACATTTGGTCCACGTACGATTAGTTCACCTACTTCGCCAATCGGAACTTCAACACCATTTTCATCCACTACTTTATTTTCAACGTTCACGACGGATGTTCCTATTGAGCCTGCTTTACGCTCACGATCAATTGGATTAAAGCATGTTACCGGCGACGCTTCCGACAAACCATAGCCTTCTGACACTCTTACATTAAACTTATTTTCAAAGTTATGTAGCAGTGATACCGGAAGTGAAGAGCCACCTGAAATGGCTAATCGTAAAGTTGAGAATGCCGACACGTCCCCTTGCTCATATTGATATAAGAAGTTAAACATCGTTGGTACTCCAGCAAACACTGTTGCTTTATGCTTCGCTGCTAAATCAAATATCTCACCTGGGCTAAAGCGCGGTGTAAGTAGAATCGTCGCACCTTTTGACAAGGGCGCGTTTACTACAACTGTTAAAGCAAATACATGAAACACCGGTAATGTCGCAATAACACGGTCTTCTGAAGACATTTTTAAAGAATCACTAACATCTCGAGCATTTGAAAATATATTACCATGTGTTAACATCGCACCTTTTGGATGACCTGTTGTACCAGAAGTATAGAGGATAATTGCAGTATCATCATCCTCTACCGCTACTGGATCCACTGTATTTGTAGTCTGAGTCAGCACTTGCGTAAACAACTTTGTTTTCGCCCTTGCTTCATCATTTAATGCTGCATACTTTTCTTCAATATCTGACGTTGTTTCACAAACGATATAGCTTTCAACTTGTGGGAATAATCGCACCCCTGCTTCCACAAGCGGTAATAACATATCAAGTGCAATGACAACTTTTACATCTCCATTTTGGATAATGTATGAAATTTCGTCTGGTGTGTAAATTGGATTGACCGGAATCGCCGTTGCACCAATTCGCATCGTCGCATATAACGAAATTAAATAATGTGGTGTATTGCCGAGTAATAAGGCCACATGATCGCCTTTTTGTACACCAATATTTTGTAGTGCAGCTGCAAAGCGAGCTACTGTTTGTTCAAACTCTCCATAAGAAGTGTCTGTCCCCATAAAATGATACGCAGTTTTTTGTGGTTGATCGAAAGCCTGTTGTCTTACTTTTCCAACTAAATTCAATACACCCAACCCCCTCGTGTGTAAAATGAATGAATATTCACTTTATTGTTATTATAGAATAAGTATACTAGAAAAACAATAGCGAATTTACATAAAAATACAACAAATCATCAGAAACAGCATCTTTCTTCTATGTTGGGACATTTTTTTGTTAGCTCTTCATATGCGCAATATAGCGCCAGCGAATTAAATAAAAGTACACTACTTGAATAATGACAAAGAAACCAAAGGCAAAAACAACTTCCTTTACAATAGAAATATTCAACACATCATTGAGCACAGTTTGTAGCGCAATGAATGCAAACCCACTATGAACAAGCGCTAGTCCCCACGGTAAAAAGAACTGCGGGATTAAATAACGAGTAATTAAATTTTTCAATTCGGCATCTGTTAACCCAATACGCTTCAAAACTTCAAATTGTTTTTTCTCACGATCCAAGCTTGTGTACAGCTTAAAGTAAACAAAGCTCCCTGCTGCTAATAAGAAAACTGCTACAACTAATACCCCTACTAATGTAAATAAAGAGTACGTCGCTAAAATATAAGAATAATTTAATCCTGTATTCTCATAATAAAATGGCAGTGTATATTCCTTATTGTTCAAATACTCTTTGGAAACAAGTTGCTGGACATCTAATCCTATTTCCTTCGTTTCGACCCAGTTTGGAATATCAAATGTAAATAAATGATAACCTGGTTCCATTAAAGGAATTTGTTCCAATGGATTCACAAGCAATAAAAAATCCTCATCGCTCACGATAATGGAGTTTTTACTAACGATTGAAGAAGGAAAAATAATTTTAGGATAAACACTATCAATTGTAATCGGTAAATTATTTTCCATTAAGACGGTTTGTACAATCGTATTTTCAAGCTGTATAATCGAGTCCTCTGAATACGGAATAAACATCGCCTCGCCTAGCTCAAGCCGAACCATTGGATACCCGAAAGAAAATAACAAATTATTAATATCAGACTCACGAAACACTTCTACGATATTTGATGTATACGTTGACGTTTGGCGCTTCACTGAAAAGGGTGTCAAATGATAAGATAACCCCTTCTTCTCGAGCTCTTGTACAAGCGATGTAATATGCTTGCCCTCATACTGATTATCGATATGTCCTTTATAAATCATACCGAGTGGATTGATTTTATCGTATTGTGACGTGTACGATGACAAAGCCGACAGTAGCCCAACACATAAAAAGGCAAGTGTTGAAACCATCGTAACGACAAAAAACATCCGCGCATTAGATCGTAAAATATGCGTTTGCTCTGCTATCGATAACATTCGTGATTTTTTCCAATAATAATTTTTTTTTCTCTTCAGACGATCTAATAAAAAAATCATTGAATCCGTAAAAAAATAATACGTTCCAAATGTCACGACAATCGGAATGAGTAGCGTAAAATTAAATAAGGATGTTTTCGTTGTAATAAGTGCTAGTACGTACCCGATCGTAATGAGTCCGAGTCCTAAAAACGCATTACGTGTAGAATATGCATCCGACACATCCACGTATGTTTGCCCTTTTAATAAATCAATTATTTTTGTTTCAGGTGTGAACATCACACTAACAAATGAAATGATAACAAAGGCACTTAAAAAAACAGATAATGTTAAGACAAAAGGCTGCCATGATAAATACAGCGGTAACGCCTCTAAATGTAAAATTTCGCGTACAATCATAAAAAAGAACTTCGCGAACGCAAAGCCAAAAATAATGCCGGCGACGCTCGACAAAATACCAATAATCATCGTTTCCAAAAATACAAGCTTACTTAGCTGTTTGCGTTCCATTCCAAGATGCAGTAGTATGGCAAATTCCTTTGACCTCGCCTGTAAAAAGGCCCGCATGGAGTAAAAAATAAAAAACCATGAAAATAACACTAAAATGATTTCAGCAAATACCATGCCAACAATGGACATTCCCCCTAAAAACCCACTTTCTATTTTAGGGTGAAACATAAGCATGGAGTAAATAAAAAATACAAATACAGAAAAAAAGCTCGCCATAAAAAATGCCGCATAAATTCGGAAATTTCGAAAGACATTACGGTAAGCGAATTGATGAAAGGTCACCTACTTGTCCCCCTCCGAGTAAGCTCAGCAAGTTTAAAATGCGTTGGAAAAACATCTGTCTACGATCATCACGGTAAATTTCATTAAAAAACTCGCCGTCCTTAATAAAGAGCACCCGGTCACAATAACTGGCTGCTATTGGGTCATGCGTCACCATCACAATTGTCGCCTGCTTCTCAGCATTCATTTTACTAAGAAGCTCCAGCACCTCACGCGACGAATTCGAATCTAAATTCCCTGTCGGCTCATCCGCCAAAATTATTGAGGGTTCATGAATAAGTGCTCTAGCAATCGCTGTACGTTGAGCCTGTCCACCTGAGATTTCATTCGGACGCTTATTTAATATATGCATTAAATCAAGCTTTTCACTAAGTAGTTGTACACGCTCCTCCATTACCGCTACCGGCTGTTCATCGAGCGTTAAAGGCAACACAATATTTTCCTCCACCGTCAGCATCGGCAGCAAATTGAAATCTTGAAATACAAAACCGAGCTGGCGTCGTCTAAAATACGCCAACTCTTGTTTCTTTAAGTTTTGCGGCTTTATGCCATCGAAAATAATTTCTCCAGATGTCGGCATATCAATTGTCGAGATAATATTAAGCAGCGTCGTCTTACCACTTCCGGACGGACCCATTATTGCTAAAAATTCACCCTTTTCCACTTCAAAGCTTAACTGATTAAGCGCACGATTCGTGACTTTCCCTTCGTACACCTTTGTTACTTCACTTATTTGCAATATTGGCATCGTTATCCCTCATTTAACTTTCACATTTCATCTATTCAAGCACCCAAGGCAGTACAACTTCAAAGCTAATTTCAATTGTAGGTTCCTTCATCATCGTTGGAATGTGTGTATATTCATCGGTTATCGAAAAACAGTGTTGCCCAACAATGGCATCCCAGCCGTCAATTTCTCCTGCCTCCACTTCTCCGATTACATGATACTGACCAGAATACATGACCGAACTATTGTCCTCTAAACGATGACAAGATAATTGACTTGGCTTCGATAAATCGATGGCTAGGCACTCGGCAAAATCAAGTACAACCTTGTCTAAGGAAGCACACGCTGCAACAAAGTTTTGGCAATCCTTACTGACGCATTGATACGTTATTAAATCCAATGCTTTTGTCGTTTTCTCTACATCTACTAACAATATCCATTCCCCAATTTGAACACTTTCCACACACTTTCCCCCTATGAATGAAAAATAATTTGGATCATTGTACCTTCCCCGACTTCAGATGAAATAACTAGCTGATGACCGAGCTTGTCACAAATTTCTTGTGCTATATATAAACCCATCCCGGTAGATTCTCCCGTTCTGCGTCCATTTTCTCCAGTAAAAAATGCTTTCGTTACACGAGATAAATCAGATTTCGGTATCCCAATCCCTTCATCCTTGATTGACAGTATGACCGATTTATTCGTTTGTTCTGTTGTTATATAAATTTTTTTATTCACGTCGAATGTGTATTTCACTGCATTTGTAATAAACTGCTCAAATACGAAACGAAGCCATTTAAAATCGCTCATTACCGTGATTTCCTCGTCAACTTGAACGTCAGGAAATACACGTTTTGTAATAAAGAGACGCTTATTTTCATTAATCGTTGCAAGTATCATAGATTTCAGAGGTACTTGGACAATTTGCATATCATCCTCAAAATTTTCTAAACGTGCGTTCATGAGCACCATTTCAAGCCCTCGCTTTAACCGCTCCACTTCTTCTTGCACGCTTTTTTTATCAAGCTCTTCATCCTGCTGCAGTAATAACTCTAGAACGGAGACGGGTGTTTTCATTTGGTGCACCCACTGATTCATAAATTTATGTTGCCTTGATTGGCTGGCATATAGCGTCTGCACCTCTCGCTGATAAATGCGGTACAGCTCCTGCATATATTCCTCCGTCACAAAATACTCCGGTGTCTTGGAATTTTTTTGTAGCGCTCCATCCATTGAGGTTGGCAGATGCGTAATTTTATTTAAATAGCGTCGTCTTAACATATAGCGGAGAACCAAAAACGAACTGATTAATAAAATTGTAATTACCACAGCGTAAATAGCAGTATTAATATTACGGAAACCATCTAGCCAAAATAGCGATAAGATAAACAGCGTCACAAATACTTGAAATACGATATAGGAAATATGCTCCTTTAAAAAAAGTCTAACGCCCATTACATTTCCTCCGAACTTAATACAAAGCGATAGCCAGCCCCTCGTACCGTTTCGATTACCGACGCAATTTTGTAATCCGTCAGCTTTTTACGTACACGGGTCATATTTACATTTAAAGTATTTTCATCAACGAAAGCCTGGTCGTCCCATAACTCTTCAAGCAGTCGATCACGTGTCACAACTCTTGGCGCTTGGCTCATTAATAAATCTAATATGATACATTCTTTTTTTTGCAACGGAATAGCCAAATCCTTTAAATGCAATTCCATTCGCTCTAAATAAAGCGTCAGATTTCCCTGCTTCACGGTACGTTCCTCTTGGCGAGCAGCATATTCACCGTATGTTCTGCGTAAATGACTGCGGATTTTTGCCAGCACGATTTCATAGTTAAACGGCTTCGTAATAAAATCATCCCCGCCATTCTCTAGCGCAAATATTTGATCCATCTCCCCAGAACGTGCCGAAATAAATAAAATCGGGCACATCGTATATTGGCGTAACTGACGACACCAATAGTAACCATCATAAGACGGTAAATTTATATCAAGCAGTACAATATGCGGTGCAAATGCTAGGCACTGTTCAATCAATGTATCAAAATTTTGAATTGTCTCCACTTCGTATTGATATTTCCGAAGTGTATCTGCAAGCATTGAAGCAATTTTCGGATCATCCTCAACGATAAAAATCCGATGTTTTTCCATATAGATTGCCTCCTTTTCGCGTTTATTTTATGTATTGCAATATGATTGTATCAAAAAAGAGAAGATCTCGAAAATAAATCCGAGCCTTCTCTTGTGCAATGATTTTTTCAAGATTCACAAAAAATCTAGCGTTTTAATATATTAATTGTAAGAAATCCTCTTTTGTAATGCCGCCTAAGTATTTTTGCATGTCGATTTCTTCCATTGCTGTAGCAATCGCTGCACGGTCATATTTAGCCCCTACGAGTAGCGCTTCTACTTCGGCAATATCGCCAACTCCAAAGAAATCACCAAAAATCGTGGCTTCTTCAATAATGCCGCGATTTACCTCTAGGCGAACATCTATGCCTCCTGATGGGAATCGGTGCGTTTTTTGAATGTTAAAGCGTGGCGATTTGCCGTAGTTCCAATCCCATTGCTGATAACGCTCCTCCGACAATGCGTAAATTTGTTCCCAGTCTGCTTCAGTTAACTCGTAGTACTGAATATTTTCTTCGCCGCCGAAAATTGATTTCAAAATTTCTACACGAAACTCTTCTACCGTAATTTTTTCTGGTAAGAAATCAATAATATTTGCTACGCGTGAACGGACCGATTTAATTCCTTTTGATTCAATTTTATCTTTTTTCACTTTTAATGAAGCAACAACTGCATCAATATCTAAATCAAACATTAGGGTCCCATGACTAAACATGCGCCCACGAGTTGCATACTGCGCATTTCCAGATACTTTGCGGCCTTCTGCTAAAATATCATTGCGTCCGGATAACTCTGAATTCACACCGAGCTTTGCCAGTGCTTCTACTACAGGCTGCGTGAATTTTTTATAGTTATGGAAGCTGTTGCCGTCATCCTTTGTTAAGAAGCTAAAATTCAAGTTGCCTAGGTCATGATACACCGCACCACCACCAGAAAGTCGACGAACAACGATTATGCCGTTATCTTCCACATAATTTGTATTAATTTCTTCGATTGTGTTTTGATTCTTTCCGATAATGATTGATGGCTGGTTTATATAAAATAATAAAAAGTCATCTTTTTCAATATCCATATTTTTTAATACGTACTCTTCAATCGCTAAATTGACGCGAGGATCTGTAATCCCCTTATTATCGATAAAATACACTGTCTTCACTCCTTCACAAAATATCCATATTTATTTTAACTTAAAACTCCGCTTTTGTATTGACGAACCTAAACTGTTATAATACAATAGATAATATCAACACAGTAATATAACAGTTAAAGTAAAGGAGGAGCCCACAATGTTAGAAAACGTAGTCGAATTTTTCAAAAATTTACCCGATAAAGTTTGTGTTCAATGCGGTGATAAAATCGAAGAACAAAGCGAGTGCTACAGCAACAATTGTGATAAATGCAACTCTCTTTAATCAATATATTATTGTTACTCCGTTAGCTACTGCTAACACCTTCATCTAAGTTTAGGATCGCTCTATAAACTAATACAGCTTACAACATTCAAAATCCAGGGTTCGCTCAATGCCCTGGATTTTTTTTGCACGTAAAAAAACGATTCACGGGCACTAGCCGCGAATCGTCTTTTTTATTTACACTTGTTCTACGCCTTTTGAATAGCGTTTGTTATATAGCAGTGCAAAGTAACCAAAAGTTAATGCTAGGCATGCTACTAAGAAGACACCAAGAATTGACCAATTGTATATTAAGAATGAACTATCCCCTGTTGAAATCGCCGCTTTGAACGATTGAACAGTAAATGTCATCGGTAAGAATGTATTAAAGATGTGCAACTGATTCGGTACTAATTCAATTGGGAATGTCCCCGCGCTTGTTGTTAATTGGAAAATTAAAATTAATATACCAACGAAACGACCTGAATCACCAAGTACAGACACTAATAACTGAATTAACGCTATGAACGTAAAACTTGTTAATATTGCTGTTACAATAAATTTCGGCATGCTATCCACTTCTAATCCTAACCAGCCGACAACAACGAATACTGATATTAACGCTTGAATAATACCAACAATTGTTAATACAGAAACTTTACTGAAGAACCAACTTGCACCGCTTTTCGGGCGAATGGCTGGCTCAACGAGTGGAAATACGATCGAAATTAGTAAAGCTCCAACAAATAATCCAAGAGAAATGAAGTACGGTGCGAAACCTGTACCATAGTTTGGTACGTGGTTAACCGCTGTTTTTTCAATTTCTACGGGTGCTGCTACCATATCGTATGTTTCCTCTGTTGGATTCACGTTTACTTGCTCACTTGCTTCACCCAATTTTCCAGCTAAAGTAGTTGTACCATCTGCTAACTCTTTTGTGCCATTTACTAAAGTAGTTGTACCATCTGCTAGTTCCCCAGTTTTTTCTGCAAGCAAAGATGTACCATCATTTATTTTTATTGATCCTACCGCTAAAGTATTTAAACCTGTTGCTAAATCATTTGCGCCTATAGCAGCAGTTTGTGCACCCGCTGTAAGCTCCGTTAATTTTTCAGCTAATGTTGCATTACCGCTAGCAAGACTATTTGAACCGTCTACTAACTGTGATGAACTACCATTTAATTGTTTCACACCTGCTGCTACTTGTTGTTGACCCGCATTTAATTGGGCTGCGCCGTCGCTCAGTGCTGCAATTTTATCATCAATATTTTCTGTACCCGTGTAAAGCTGTGATAATCCACCGCTTACCTGTTTACTACCTGCTTGTAATTGTACTAATGCTGTTTTTAAAGCAGTTTGATTTTCTTCAGGAAGCATGGGAATGATTGCTTCGAGTGATGCCGCTAGCTGATCAATGCCCCCTGCTACACTTGTTGAACCATCTGCTAACGCTTTAATCTTGTCATCAATTCCAGCTGTACCTGTTGTAAGCGCCGCTAAGTTTTCAGCTAAACTTGATTGACCACTTGTAAGTGATGCCTGGCCATCAGCTACTTGAGCGACCCCATTAGTATATTGAGCAATACCTTGCTGCAACTGACTAGCACCTTCAGACACAGTGGAGGCTCCTGATGCTAGCTGTGCACTAGCATCTGCAATTGTTGAAACACCTGACGCTAGTTGAGATGCTCCTGTTGCTGCACTAGCAGCACCAACCGTTAACTCACTAGTACCATCAGATAACTCAATCGTACTTGATGCTAACTGCTCTAAATACCCTTTGATGTCACCTGCTCCGTCCACAATTTTTTGTGCACCATCATCAAGCTTAGTAGCACCGACTGACGCTTCTGTAAAGCCATCACCTAATGTTGAGATGGAATCGAATAATTTTTCAGCATATGTTTTAGAAACTTGACTATTCACCTCTGCTTTAATTCGATCCATTGCTGTTTCCCCGATTTGTGCTCCTAAAAAGTTAAAACCTTCGTTAGGAATGTATTCAATTGTTAATTTAGAGGGTGTTTCATCTAATAATGTTGTTGCATGTTGTGAGAAGTTTTCAGGGATTTTGATTAAAATATAATAATTTTGTTCCTTTAATTTATCTTCTGCACCGTCTGAGTCGATTTCAATGAACTTAAATTGTTCACTTTCAATCAACTCGTCTGTTAACGTTTCTCCTAATCGTATTTCTTCACCGTCTATTGTAGCACCTTTGTCTCCATTGACAATCGCAACCGGCATACTACTTAGCTGAGCATACGGATCCCAAAATGCCCAGAGAAACATACCACTATACAGTACTGGAATAAATAATACTGCAAAAATTGCCACAAGCATTTTTTTCGTTTTGAAAATTTTTAACCATTCTGCCTTAATCATGCTTTTCCACCTTCCTATAAAACTAATTGACCCATATCGTCATTCGGTCAAATTAGACTATGAAAAAATCAGTTTTCCATTACTGAAAATCTGATTTTCACATTAATTTTTAGCTAATCCACGAAAAATTGTTTCTTTAAATATCGATAAAATAGCCTGTTCACCTAATTGCTCATCATGTGTTATTTGCCAATCGACAATAAAGGCTAAATAGGATTTTAATAATAAATATGCGACATGCTGAGGATTACATGGATTAATCTCGTCTTTATCAATACCGATTTGGATACGACCTGCCACATACGATACGATTTCTTCTTCTATTTGAAGGAGCATTTGTTTCACTGTAGGTGTTCGAAGTTCCTTTTCCTCTTCAATCAGCTTTGCAAACAACAAATGACGCTCCCTAAATTGAAGCATTTTCATTAGTGCAATATGTGCATTTTTCATAAAACCTAGATTAGGATCAATTGTTGCATCCGTTTCTGCCTTCATTTCACGAATCATCGAAATAACAACTTCTTGAAGTAGCTCTTCTTTATTCGCAAAAAATGTATAAATCGTTCCTTTACCGACATTAGCAATTTTTGCTACTTGGTCCATTGTCGTTGCTTTATAACCAAATAATGAAAAAGATTTTGATGCGG
This sequence comes from Solibacillus sp. FSL H8-0538, assembly GCF_038003525.1. Lineage (NCBI taxonomy): Bacteria > Bacillati > Bacillota > Bacilli > Caryophanales > Caryophanaceae > Solibacillus > Solibacillus sp. FSL H8-0538. Next base: position 3,083,117 of record NZ_JBBOPI010000001.1, read on the forward strand.
CTTCTAAAATTTCTTGCCTTCTATCCATGTCGTTCACCCCCAAAATTAAAAAGTGACCAGAAAACCATTTCGGTCATCTAGTCACCATTATACACCCACCACATTAAATTGCAATATTAATGATTGTGATTTTCATCTGATTCTTCAGTTTGGCCATGCCCATCTTCTGATTCATCCATCTCTTGGTTGCCGTGATTCATAGAGTTTGAGCTCGTATCTTCTAACACTTTGCCCATGTCTGGATTCCCAACTATAATTTCTTGTTTCGGCATCATGTGTAAACCGCGAGCTGTAGTATGTGCAAACATATAGTACACACCATCATGATCAAATGTGTAATCCACTTTATACGTACCTTCTTCCGTTAATGTCCCATCAAGCATTTCGCCCATATCACGCATTCCGGATTCCCATATTTCAAACTTCACTTCGTCAGCATCATTTACAGCTTCTTCCCCCTGTGTTACATGTGCAGAAAGCTCCACTGTCTCCTTTGCATTAAAAGTTGCTGGAGATGTAATTGCTACATCAATTGCAACCGGCATCACGCCGCTATCAATTGTATCCACGACTGGCTCTTCTTCCGCACAGCCAAATAATAATGCTGGTACTGCTACTAAACTAAATAACCACTTTTTCATTTTATAGTTCCTCCATTAATGGCAGCGTTATATGCACGCATGTCCCTTTTTCTAGCTCACTTGTAATAACTAACTTCCCATTATGCAGTTTAATTAACTGCTCCACAATGGACAGTCCTAACCCACTGCCTCCATCTACTCGGCTACGTGCTTTATTAACACGGTAAAAGCGCTCCGTAATATGTGGTAAGTCTTGTTCAGGAATTCCGATCCCATAATCCTGTACCGTAATCTGTGCAGCGTCACTAGCTTGCGTAGTAACAATCAATACTCTCGAATGTTCATTTGAGTAACGAATCGCATTTTCAATTAAATTAATAAAAATTTGCTTTAGTTTTTCCTCATCTCCGAGCACAATCAATTCTTCGTCAAGTTCGGTATGAAATGTTATATGTTTAACTGCTGCCTGATACTCTAACAGTGACAACGCATCACGAATCGTTTCCGCTAAAACAATTGGATCGAATTCTATCGTATCTAGCTCCTGATTCGTACGCGCGAGTTGCAGTAGTTCATTCGTGAGCCGCTCCATCCGGTTTGCCTCACGAGTAATTAGTTGGAGTGCCTCATCACGCTCTGCTCCTTCAATAAAGCCATTTTGTATCGTTTCACTATACCCCTTTACATAACTAATCGGCGTACGAAGCTCATGTGAAATCGTAGCTAAAAACACTTTTTGTGCTTCGTCCTCTTGCTGAATCGACTGAGCCATTTGATTGAAAGCCGAAGATAGTGTACCAATCTCGTCACGCGATGTTACTGCCACTCTGGCTCCGTAGTCACCTTTCGACATTTGCTCCACAGCATGCTGTAATTCATTTAGTGGACGCATAATGCGACGAATACCTTTATAAACGAAGAAGCCGATTAGTAACGAAAAGATAAGTGCCCCGCCGAGCAATAACAGAACCTCTTTATTCGCAAGCTCTGAAATTTTGGCAAGTGGATAATATAAATATAAAATGCCTTCTAGTCGATTTTGATCGGTAAATGGCAAAATGACCGAAATAATTTGACGTTCAAAACGCTCCTCATAGCCGATTTTCGTAATCGACTTGCCTTCTAAAAGCAGCTGCCGTTCATCAACACCGATTAATGTATCATAATCGATATCAAACGGTACGCAGGCACTCAGCTCCCTCGGGTTTCGCACCGCAAATACATTTATATTTGAAAAAGCATTATAGCTTTCAATTTCTTGGATCAGGTCTTCCGTTACCTTGCCGCCCTTATAAATCGTTTGTAGCTTTTCGCCAATCTCGACCATCGAGACTTCGGTATCCTCAACATATAATTGCTCATATAAAAAGTCCGTAAACCAATACATAAAAATAATCGTCACAAGTAAAAACAGGACAATTAGTAACCAAATTTTTGTAGATAATTTCTTCATTTACATTTTTCAAAGCGATAACCAATACCCCATACCGTTTGGATATAGTCACTTGCTTCCTTCGACTTTTTGCCTAGCTTTATGCGCAGCGTTTTAATATGGGTATCTACCGTGCGCGTGCCTCCAGCATAATTAATATCCCAAATAAGCTCTAGCAATTGCTCACGTGAATAGACCGTATCTGGATTTTGCATAAATAAATGCAGGAGCTCGTATTCTTTTAATGTTAAGACTACGGGCTGTTGATTAATCATTACTTTACGTGAACTTTCATCGAGCTGAATAACCCCACGCTGTAAAAACTTTTGCTCCACATCATGTGTAGTTACACCTGTACGACGTAGCACTGCGTTAATTCGTGCTATGAGCTCACTTGCTGTAAATGGTTTGACCATATAATCATCGCCGCCAAGCGTTAATCCTTTTACTTTATCCTCATTTGCATCGCGAGCTGTTAGGAAAATAACTGGGGTATTTGAAAGACTACGAATCGCTTCGCACACCGTAAAGCCATCTTCCCCCGGCATCATCACATCAAGTAAAACGAGATCCACTATTTCTTGCATGAGAACATGGTATGCTTCCGTTCCATTAGCAGCGGTAAATGTTTTGAAGCCAGATTTAGTTAGCATAACGTCAATTAAATTACGCATATCTTGTTCATCATCGACGATTAAAATCGTTGCCATATGTTTATCCCTCTCTTACAAGTAATTGAAACGGACCTTTGCCTGTCCTGATTTCTGCTGTTACATTGCCGTCCTGAATGAAATATAAGGTTTGGTCGTCATAGCCTGCTACTATAATCGCTTTCTTAAAATAAGCGACCGCAAATGGATTGGCTCCTATTTCAGCCTGCCATTTGATCACTCCTGCTGAATCTGTTACATATAGCTCATTTTCACCGTGACTAATAACAGCAATTTCATCGTCTTGCTTAGCAAATCCTACAGGCATTAATGGCATAGCTACTTCCTTCACTTTTTTACCGTTGTTCAAATTATAAATATCGACGCTTTGATTTGGGCTACTTCCTTCACCGTGCCCACCAATCCAAATACTATCTTGTTCTGGCAATACTAAAATACCATGTGATGATTTGGCAATGTCCCATTCATCGACCAGTTGTAAATCTTTCATTGATACGACGGATAGCACCGTATCTTTATAGTTAATTACATATAAATTTTCTCCAGAAGCCGCCATAGACATCGGATAATTCCGTAGCTTTATAGATTGTAAGAGGCGGCCCTGTGCGCTATAGCTCGATAACTCATTCGTTCGACTATTAGTAATAAATAATTGTTCCGATGCGTCATTATAATATGCATTCGTAACGCCAAGCCCTGTTTCTATCGCCGTTAATTTTTTACCAGACGACAATTCATATAAATCCGCTTCATCTAACTGATGTCCATATAGCAAGATAGAATCGTAGCCAACTAAGACTGCACCTGTATATGCTTTTTCAAAAGACCATGTTGCAATTTCCTTTGCTTTTTTGTCATAAATTGTGAGCGACGGCTGTAAAATATTCATCGATGCAACAAAGGATTGATGGGGATCAACTTCTGCATAATGTTCATTTGAACAGCCTGCAATAAGACAAACACATAACATACTCATATAAATTATTCGACGTCCTGTCATTAAACGACACCTCTATTTTAGAGTACTTGATAAATGTGAAATTTGCATGAAGTATCTGAAAAAAATTATGAACGTAAATAGGGGGGTGATTCTAAAAGATTTTAGAATCACCCCCCTATTTCGTTAAACGGCTTCACTTGAAAACATTTGGTCTATAAGGTGCTTTGCTGCATTTTTCCCTTGTGCAACACAGTCCGGTACACTAATCCCCTCATATGAGCTCCCAATAAGCTGTACTTGAGGGAACTGCTCACTAAACCGTTCCTTTAAAATGCTTAAAAGTTTATCATGACCTACTGTGTACTGCGGCATAGATTGCTTCCAACGTGCAACGACTGTAAATACTGGATTATCATGCAGGTCAATTGCCTTTTGTAAGTCTTGAACGACAGTTTTTTCAATTTCGCTATCCGATAATTCTACGATTGATTCATCTCCAACACGACCAATATACACACGGAGTAAGTCGTAGCCTTCTGGTGAGACATTATCCCATTTTCGGTTATTCCATGTACACGATGTAATCGCAAAATCACTGTTACGTGAAACAAAAAAGTTTAACGCGTCCTTATATTTATTAATTTGGCCTTCTTTAAATGCCATTGTGACAGTAGCAATCGTCGCATAGTTCATACTCGGTAAATCTTGCATTAGGTTGGAACCTCTAAATACATCTTTTGCTACATTATACGGTGTCGTCATAATGACCGCATCCGCTTGAATCGGTGCAATATTATTTAAATAAATTTGCAATGAATTGTCAGATGATTTTTCGATTGAATCGACTTTTACACCTTTTAGAATCGTATTTGGTGCTAGTTCCGCTTCTAACGTTTCGACTAATGTTTCTAAGCCATTGCGAAATGTTTCGTAATGTAGCTCATCTTTATCGTCTCCAATGGCGTAAATTCCTTTACCTGATTTCTTCATGCCTAAAATAAGACTGCGATGCTCTTTCTCTAACTGGTAAAACTGTGGAAACATAGATTGCATACTTAAATGGTCCACATCACCTGCAAATGTACCTGCAAGAACGGGCTCCACTAAATTTTCTACCACTTCTTTTCCGAAACGTCGTCTAAAGAAATCACTAATTGGTTCGTCTATTTTCTCACTTGATTTCGGCAATAAAAGATCACCTGCTGCTCGAATTTTACCACTTATAGAAATTAAACTAGAAGTAATGAATGAGGAGACTTCAGGTGATCCCCCGAATAATAAATTACTCGGGATTGGATGCAGTTCACTACCCACTGCTATATAAGTTTGTCCATTTTTATTTTGAACAATCTCATGTTCAATCCGCAAATCACGAGCTAACGAACGGACACTACTACAAGAATCGAAAAACGACTCAGGGCCACGCTCAATGATAAATCCATCCTTGCGCAAAGTATGGATTTTCCCACCTACGCGCAATGAGGATTCGATTAACACCACATCTAATGGCAAATTATACTGCTTCGCTTCTTGTTGTAAATAGAATGCCGTCGTTAAACCTGTAATTCCACCACCTATTACGACTACCTTGCGTCTTGTTAAAGTCACCCTCATCATCGCTCTCTATATTAATTCGCTAACGTTTTATTGATTACATCTACCATTGCATCTATAAATAATGGATGCGTGTTTGGCATTGTTGGGCGGTAGTAGCTTGCCCCAATTTCGTCACACACAACTTTACATTCGATATCGTTATCATAAAGAACTTCTAAATGCTCCGTTACAAAGCCAACTGGAATATATACGAATGCTTTATAGCCAAATTCATTATATAAATCACGTGTTAAATCTTGTACATCGGGTCCTAACCATGGCTCTGGTGTTTGACCAGCTGATTGCCAACCAACTTTTACGTTTTCGATACCAGCTGCTTCTTGAATAAGACGCGCTGTTTCGATTAATTGCTCCTCGTATGGGTCACCAGCTAATTTGATTTTTTCTGGTAATGAGTGGTTTGACACAACTAGACATGCATTTGCTCGTTCATCGTCTGTCATTTTTGCAAACTCACCTTGAACGGCTTGCTTCCAAAATTCGATAAACTTTGGCTCAGTGTAGAATGATTCTACAGAAGTAATGTTTAATGTACCACCAAGTTTTTCAGCCGCTTCTTTTGCACGACCGTTGTATGATTTGATTGAGAATGTCGAAAAGTGAGGAGCAAGTACGATTGATACCGCTTCACGGATTCCTTCTGCAACCATTGCTTCAACAGCATCTTCTACGAATGGCTCAATGTGCTTAAGACCGATAAATAGTTTGTATTCTACTTCGTCTTGTACTTCATTCAACCGTGTACAAAGTGCTTCTGCTTGCGATTTAGTCATTTTAGCAAGTGGTGAAATCCCACCGATTGCCTCATAACGAGCAGCAAGGTCATCAATATGTTCTTGAGATGGCTTACGACCGCGACGGATATGTGTGTAATAACGTTCGATATCTGCCTCTGAGTAAGGAGTTCCGTATGCCATGACTAATAATCCACGTACTTCTTTCATTCTTAATCACCTCTAGTTTTTTTATCCCTACTTGTATTATAAAATTCGAATAATTTGTGACAAATTTATTTACGTGTAGCAATTTGCTCACGGCTATAATCATGTATAAATGCTGTTAATCGTTTTAATACGTCTGGGTCTACTTCTGGGAACACCCCGTGACCTAAGTTAAAAATATGACCTGGTGTTTCTAAACCTTGGTCAATAATATCTTTCGCACGAGCCTCAATTACTGACCAGTCCGCAAGTAATAATGTTGGATCTAAATTACCTTGTACTGGTTTTGTGATGCCTTTAGCTCTTGCTTCACGAATTGGTAAACGCCAGTCTAAGCCTACTACATCAATTGGAAGGTCATGCCACTCATTAACTAAGTGACTAGCACCCACACCAAACTGAATTAGCGGTACATTTAACTTACGTAATTCGCCAAAAATACGTGTCATTATTGGTTTAATGAAAATGCGGTAATCTTCAACGCTTAATGCGCCTACCCAAGAGTCAAAAATTTGCACAGCTTTTGCGCCTGCTTCAACTTGTGCTGTAATATCAACAATAATCATATCGCTTAGCTTATCCATTAATAAAAACCAAGCTTGTGGTTCTGATACCATAAATGATTTTGTTTTTGCATAGTTTTTAGAAGGGCCACCCTCAATCATGTAACTTGCTAATGTGAACGGTGCCCCACCAAAGCCGATTAACGGAACATTCAGTTGTTCTTCTGTTAACATTTTAATTGTATCTAATACGAATGGTGTATGTTCTTTTGCATTAAATTCGCCAAGTTTCTCTACATCTGCAGCTGAACGAATTGGATTTGAAATTACCGGACCAACACCCGCTTTAATTTTTACGTCTACACCAATCCCTGGTAGTGGCGTTACAATATCTTTATATAGAATTGCTGCGTCTACATCATAGTTTTCTACTGGTAAACGTGTTACATATGCACATAATTCTGGTTGCATTGTAATTTCTTCTAAAGAATATTTTTGTTTAATTTCTCGATATTCTGGTTGTGAACGACCAGCTTGACGCATGTACCATACTGGTGTGTAATCTGTACGTTCGCCTTTTGCAGCACGTAACAATGTATCATTAATTGTTCTCATGAACTTGTACCTACCCCTCAATATTGTTTTAAATCTCTCTTTTGTTATTGATATCAGCTATCAATATAAACTGTTCCTTCAATATTGTATAGTTTTCCAAGGTAAATGTCATAAAATTGTTCTTTCTAACTGCATGTTTTTGACAAATTGCTTGAATCTGCTTTTTAATGGAAATAGTAAAGGGAAACTTCAATTATAGAGCTTTACTTGCAGTTGCCTCCTCTACTTACGCTTTGTTGCTTACACCAAGTATGAATTTAGGGAGCTTACTGCAAGTTAATGCGTAAAAAAGAACAACTACTAAAATGAGGAGGCAACTTTATGTATATTTATTTAACGTCCGGCACAGCTGATTACATGGAAAAACTAGTAGAGAAATACACGAAAGAAAATTTATTAATTTTACATGGCAACGGGAATTCTGTGTTATTGCATGAATCCGAAAAAAAATCAGTGTTTGCGATGCCACGCAAGTTCGAGGTCATTGATGGAGTTGGTGACTTGCAGCAAAAAGGCTTCTTTGTTTTTCATAATATCCCAGTTACAGAGGAAGGGCGTCCCATTTTTGAAAAGCAATTTTTAGAACAGACCGCTTCGCTAAAATCTGATTCTTCGTTAATTGCCTACCGTTTTTTAAGACCCGTTAAGGCAGAGACGTATATCATTTTGACACAATGGCCTGGCCCTGCTTCCTTTGAGGTTTGGAAAAACTCGAGCCATTATAAAAACAACATCGCCCCATTAATTGAAGAATCAACTTCTACAGTTCAAGCCATTTTTCATGCTACGGCTTATACAACAACTTATTCTGCACCACCAAAAAAGTAGGGACTGTCTAATAAGTCACATTTCGAATGAAACGGAGAATAGTCTAATTAGTAAGACACAACTTGCAAAAATAGGGCAAGTTACTGTCCTTACGTATGTGGATAAGAAAGATATACTTTCTTGTCCACATACAAAACTTTGACCATCATTCTTTGTTTTTTACTTTTTGCCCCCCTCTTTTACATAGAAAATACAATTAACTGAATATTTTAACATTTAAACTAAAGATGTTTAGCACTTCTGACGAAGATACCCATAGAGGCATCATATTTTTTACAATAGCCTTAAGTTTTAAGGGGATTTCACTATACAAGGGGGTCTATACATGACATTTCAATACCGTGCAACAACAATGGCGACAAAAGGGATGGTAACTACACCACATTATTTAGCTTCTCAAGCTGCAATGACTATTTTACAAAAGGGTGGCAATGCAATTGAGGCCGCGATTGCAGCAGCTTCTACTATAGGCGTTGTTTATCCACATATGAACGGCATTGGTGGCGATAATTTTTGGCTTATTTACAATGCGAAAACGAGTGAACTAAAAGCAATTAATAGTAGTGGTCGTTCTGGTGAAAACGCAACAATTGATTTTTATACATCACAAGGCATTGCAAAAATCCCATCACGCGGGCCACTCGCAGCAAATACGGTGCCCGGTGCGGTTGCTGGCTGGGGACAAGCATTTGAATATGGCAAGCGTGAAATGACCAGCTCAATGGAATGGGCAGACCTTCTTGCACAGTCCATTCATTATGCATCTGAAGGCTTCCCGGTTACACCAAGCCAAGAATACTGGACTTCAGTCAATCTAGATGCTAACGATACAGAGTTTCGCGCGTTACAACGTTTTGAGGAATTTTCTCGCGTTTTCTTAAAAGACGGGGCACCTTATAAAGCTGGCGACATTATGAAGCAAACAGATTTAGCAAAAACGTTAACTGCTATTGCGGAAAACGGTGCAGACTATCTATACAATAGCGAGCTAACTGAAAAAATTATCGCTGATTTGCAAGCATTAGGTGGCGTTTTAACAATTGAAGATTTCAAGGCACATAGGGGCGATTGGGTTGAACCAATTTCTGTCCCGTACCGTGATTATGTAGCTTACAACTTACCACCAAATACACAGGGCTTTGCTTCCTTATCTATTTTAAATATTCTAAATCATATGGATTTCAATGCCATTGAGGAAGGCTCTGCAGAGTACTATCACGTGCTTGTTGAGGCGATTAAACATGCATTCATTGACCGAGATGCGTTTTTAACAGACCCTGAGTTCCATGATATTCCCATCGATGCACTACTTAGTAAAGAACACGGCGCGCTACTGGCAGAAAAAATTAAAGAAAACTTCTTTGCAAAAGAATTACAGCCACTTGATCCAAAGGGTGACACAGTGTGGTTTGGTATAGTCGATGCGGAAGGCAATGCCGTTTCTTTTATTCAAAGTATTTATCATGAATTTGGTTCAGGAATTATCCCAAAAGGCACAGGCATTGTACTGCAAAACCGTGGAAGCTTCTTTTCATTAGACGAGACGCAAGTGAATGCACTAGCACCGCGCAAACGCACGTTCCATACATTAAATCCAGCGATGCTACTAAAGGACGGAAAGCCCGCACTCGTTTATGGCACAATGGGCGGTGAGGGTCAGCCGCAAACACAAGCTGCACTCGTTACACGTATTATTGACTACGGCATGTCTGTACAGGCTGCAATTGAAGCGCCACGCTGGTTATATGGACGTACGTGGGGTGCCTCTTCTAATAGCTTAAAAATTGAAAATCGCATTTCCAAAGATGTGCGCGTAAATCTTCAAAACGATGGTCATGAGCTTGAGGTGTTAGCTGACTTAACAGATATTATGGGTCATGCCGGCGCGATATTTATTCACGAGGAGACAAACGTTAAATACGGCGGCGCTGATCCACGCGGCGACGGAGCAGCATTAGGTTATTAACACATTCAGGAGATGAGTTCATGGGAATACAAAAGGATATTTTTATAGCCTTCTTTCGCTCAGGCATTCTTGGGTTTGGTGGAGGTCCTTCTACCATTCCCCTTGTTCATAAAGAAGTCGTTGGCACGTTTAATTGGATGACCGACGAGGAATTTTCAGATGTACTATCCATCGGAAATACGCTCCCAGGTCCAATCGCCACAAAAATGGCCGGCTATATCGGCTACCGCGTTGGTGGATGGCGAGGATTAGTGACAGCCCTAATTGCAACGGTATTACCAACCGTTGTCTTAATGGTCCTGTTTTTAGGCTGGTTCAACCAATACAAAGATTTAGATTTTGTAAAAGGGATGACGAATGGCGTTGTACCCATCGTTGCAGTAATGCTCGCCGTAATGACATGGGACTTTCTAAAAAAATCTCAAAAATCACTCGGCTGGAAGGTTGGAGCGCTAATACTAGTAACTAGCTTTGTTTTAATGATAATACTAAATATTCATCCTGGCATTGTAATTGCTATTTTACTACTTCTTGCTCTCTTCCTACCTATTAAAAATGAGGAGGAAAGTGAATGATTTATTTTCAAATCTTTTTAGCCTTCTTCTTTCCAGGAATTTTAGGTTATGGCGGTGGCCCTTCCTCAATTCCGTTAATAGAGCATGAGGTCGTAGAAAAATATGACTGGATGACAACAGCTGAGTTTAGTGAATTACTTGCAATTGCAAATGCCTTACCTGGTCCTATTGCTACGAAAATGGCCGGCTATATTGGCTTTGAGCAAGCTGGGGTTTTAGGCGCTGTCATTGCCCTGTTTGCAACAGTTGGACCTTCACTCATTTTAATGCTAATTTTATTAAATCTTTTATATCGGAATCGCAATTCACCTCGTGTGAAGCGCTTATCCAATTTTATCTTACCTGCTATTACGATTTTACTAGCGGATTTAACATTCGACTTTTTACATACGTCGTATAATTTAATTCACTTACTGCCAACTATCGCAATCGTTATTATTAGTTATTTTGCGCTTGAGAAATATAAAGTTCATCCAGCTTTTGTAATTATCTCTGGTTTAATCGTTGGCGGTTTATTTTTATAATGATAAGAGGGAGAGATTCCCTTTTGGAGGGCATTGAAAAAGTCTATAAAGTAGTTTAGCCAGTTCTTGAACGATGAATCGTTCAAGAACTGGCTTTTTTTCTTCGATGTCGTTGATTTCCGTTGCGGCGAACGCTTTTCTGGGGGCGAGCCTTGAGCCGCTTCGAGGAAATAATGGAACAAAGGCTAAGTACGCCACGTCCTGTGGCAACGCCTTTGTGACCAACATAGTGTTGGCCTCATTCCAGGGTCTCAAGCTGCTCGCTAATCCCCTAGAAGTCGTCGCCTCCACTCCAATCAACTTGTATCTGTTAAGAATGAATGGTTCGTTCTCTTATCTAAAAAGAGTGATTTTCTTGTATAATAAAAGGAATAAATTACAGGTAGTGCTCACGATGATTTCAAACCAAGAAACACTCAATTTAAGCCCGTTTATGGCGATTTACGATATTGTTGTGCCAAAAGATAACATGCTTCACCAAATCAATGAACTTGTTGATTTCCCATTATTTTAGAAGAGTTAAAAACAAAATATTGTTTAGACAATGAACGTAACGTGATTCCCCCAAACCGTATGTTTAAGTACTTATTATTAAATTCGATTCATGATGCATCAAACGTCGACTTAGTAGAACGCTCAAAATACGGAATCAGCTGCGGGTCTATTTGGCATAAAAATATTAGGTGCCACAACGATATTCACTGTCAATCTAAAACGGATATTGAAGCTATTATATGAAAAAGAGTAAGGAATAGAGAAAAAAATAAGGCACGTCTTGTTCAAAATTGAACAAGACGTGCCTTATTTTTAACTGAAAAAGATTCGTCATTTTAAAAATATTAGCTTTTCAGTGCCCTTCCTTTTAGCGCACCCTTTATTTTATGGTAGTGTTATTTTGCTACATAGTTTTTATTTGTAAAGAAAATGCCAACAGTGCCTAAGCCGACATGCGAACCGATGACAGCGCCTATTACTGTTGTATCAAATCCTTTAGGTGATAATCGCGCTTCAATTGCAGCCTGCATTTCTGCTAAAAATGCGGGATCATTACTATGGGAAATCCCTACGATTTTGTTAGAAAAATCTCCGCCGCGTTGCTCCATTAAATTAACCATATGTGTAATCGATTTTTTATGACCGCGCACCTTTTCAATAGGCACAAGCTTCCCATCTTCTACATTTAAAATCGGTTTAATGCTCAGCAGACCACCTAAAAACGCACTCGCTTTTGAAACACGTCCCCCTTTTGCCAAATAATCTAAATCGTCCACTGTAAAAAGATGTTCCATATTCGATGCCATGTCACGAATGGCAGTAGCTACTTCTGTAACAGTCTTACCACTATCTCGCAAGCGGACTGCTTCTTTAACTAAAAGCCCCTGACCGAGCGACGCACATTTTGAATCAATAATTGTTAATTTGAGCTCTGGGTAACTTTCAAGTACTTGATTTCGAATCATCATTGCGGTGCTATATGTACCGGATAATTCAGAGGAAAAGGCAATATATAAACCCTCTTCTTCATTTTTGGCTAATTGTTCAAAGTGCGTTAGGAAAAGCTCAGGTGAAACTTGCGATGTTTTAGGCTGAGCTCCTTGCGCGATGGCATCGTATACTTGTTGTGATTCTATAGCAAGTATATCATCGTATTCTTCACCATTTAATTGTACGCGTAATGGAAACAATATGACATCATGCTCCGAAAAATAGGCTTTCGATAAATCACAGCTACTATCTGTGAAAAGTTTCATGTATGCTAGCCTCCCTTATAAAAATAGTAATAATCTCTCATTAAAAACTACATATAAATACTATTAAATAATTGGCTCTACACCAAAATCTGTACTTGACAGCACATTGCACTCCAGGCGTACGCTTTCCGCGGGCGTGGCTTGAGCCTCCTCGGGCCAACACGATGTTGGTCACGAAGGCGTTGCCACAGGACGTGGCGTTCTTAGCCTTTGTTCTTAGACGCTACGTGCGGGGTCTCAAGGCTCACGCTTTTCCCGCAGGAAGCTTTGCTCTGTAGCGAAAGGCGAATGCCGTCAGCTACACTCGCCGCCTTCCGTTCCATGTGCTTATAAGTAGTATACTTTCTTTAAAAAGTAAAGGTTATGTTTTGGTAAAGACCCTATACTATACGTATCTTTTCGGATATTCTTCTTACTTTAATAGTTTTATGCTTTCTATTTTTCATATATGCATAACTCTCTCCGCATGCTTTAAACCATTATTTTAAAAAACAGCCACCTAGAGTTCTTCTCCAGATGGCTGTGAGTTATTTCTTTGATAATCTTAATGTCAGTTCACTTACAACAATAATTAGTAGAGGCGTTATGTAAAAATAGGGGTGCCCAAAATTACATAATCCTACAATAATCGCTTGCACAACACTGCTTGCACGCAATAATGTTTGCACGGCTTTTTTACGTGAACTTCCTGCCACAGGATACAACATATCCATACGGAATTCACCCGAAGAAAGTAGTGCATATTTCAACTGAATTGTCGTAGCAAAAGCAAGTGTTGCTGCCATAAACCACGTCACAATTGTAATATCAACAAACATTGCTACAACTGCAGAAATCGCTGTTAGGCGTAGCCACAAATAAAAATGATCATCCGTTCGAATAAAGGTGCGGAATACTAAATAAGTTTGTGCATTTTCCTTTTTATACGGAATCCATTTATACACTATATCTAACCAAGCGCGGTGACGAATTGAACCGCGCAAATGCGGGACATCGGTAAAATAATTCGCAAAACGGTAAAAGCGCATCATACGATTTTGTTCGAGACGTACGAAATGCTCATACGGTACAGGCTGATTCACTACCTTTTTGCGGAGCGACATATTATACATAATAAATAACACAAGATAAACAAACCCAACTGCTAAGCCGCTCGTTAAGATAGTATGCATGGCTAATATCGATAACGCTACACGGGCTAGACGGTCAATCAACACAGCTTGTCCACGGTTACCATAACGATAATTAAATTCACTTCGAACATTAAAATACTTTAAACTAATTAAAAAGCCCACTCCAATCCAAATTTCAGCTACAGCTAGTTCGGTTACAGCCTTCAACAAAGGAATGGCTACGATATAAACGATGGCTGGGACGAGTACCTGTGACCAAAACGTCCAGTTTACAGCCCTTTTAAAATACTGTGGCATTTGCGATTCAAGCGGCAGTAGATACACTTGGTCCGGCTCACGAATTAGTGTTGTGGGACTGCTAAACGCTAAAATGCAACCTACTACGACCGCTACAAGCCATTCAGCTGGAAACTCCGTCGATGCTACCTTTAACCATTCACTATACTGAAAACCTCCTGCTCCGAGCACAAAGACGAACACGATGGCAATATGCCCCGTGAATACAAAACGCATATATTTCATCAGCTCATTTATATAGTGCTCGAAGCGCTTAGACCAAACACTATGCATGTTGTTCATTGTCCTGCTCCTTCGTCATGGCAATGTACAAATCATCCAATGTCGCTGTAGGCATTTCAAAGACAGCTCGCAAATCATCCATTGTTCCTTGAGCGCGAACACGTCCTTCGTGCAATAAAATAATGCGGTCACAATGCTTCTCAGCGGTTGATAAAATATGCGTTGACATTAAAATCGAAGCACCATCACGCTTTTTCTCATCCATTTGGTCAAGCAGGGACTGAATACCAAGCGGATCAAGCCCAACAAATGGTTCATCAATAATGTATAACGCAGGATTCACTAAAAACGCACACATAATCATCACCTTTTGACGCATCCCTTTAGAGAAATGCGAGGGAAACCAGTTGAGGCGTTTTTCCATCCGAAATTCCTTCAATAGGATTTCCGAACGGGCAGCAAGTGTTCTCTCGTCTAAGCCGTATGCCATCGCAGTGAGCTCCAAATGTTCTTTTAATGTAAGTTCATCATATAATACCGGCGTCTCGGGAATATATGAAAAGCTTGAGCGGTACGTATCTAAATTTTCCTTCATCGTTACCCCGTTTAAACGAATTTCACCTTGTCGTGGTAGAAGTGTCCCGATAATATGCTTAATTGTCGTACTTTTCCCGGCACCATTTAGTCCGATTAAGCCAACAAGCTCTCCTTTATTAATATCAAACGATAAATCTTTAATAACTGGTTTACGTGTATAGCCACCCGTTATATTTTGTACTTGTAAAATGGTCATGTCGTCACTCCTCTTCTTGACTATAGTTTATCAAAAAATGTCAAAACAATCAGTTCACATATGTTAAAATAGTACAAACAAACAGAAAGGATGTTTTACTAATGAGCGATTGCCTATTTTGTAAAATTATCGATGGACAAATTCCAAGCTTAAAAGTGTATGAAGATGATCATGTATTTGCGTTTATGGACATTATGCCACTAACAAAAGGACATACATTACTCATTCCGAAAACACATTGCAAAGACCTTTTTGAAATGCCAGAAGACGTGGCGCGCAATTTATATGCAGCCGCACCAAAAGTAGCTAATGCAATCAAATCTGCATTCAATCCAATCGGTATGAACACGATTAATAATAATGGTGCAGAAGCCGGCCAAACTGTATTTCACTACCATCTGCATTTAGTACCCCGTTACGACGACGCAGACGGACTTAGAGTGGAATGGAACCATCGCCAAGCAGAGTTCCCAACAGACGTGCTAACAGACGTAGCAACTGCAATTAAAGCCAATTTATTGCCATAACGGAACAAAGTATAGATTTTTAGAATAGTAACGTAAAACTATTGCTTTTTAAAGCTTCACCGATTACAATCATGAATAAGTTTTCGCTAATGGCAACTAGTGCACATTAGGAGAATTTAAGACTAGTTTAGTTTAGAGGAGACGAGAAAAATGAATACAAAAAATTTAGTTTTAATGGCGCTTTTAGTAGGTGTAGGAGCCGCACTTTATGTTGTGACGCCTGGTATGGTAAACGGTATGAAGCCAGACTTCATGCTAACAATGATGTTTATCGGCATTATCTTATTCCCTTCCGCTAAGGAAACTTTTTTACTTTCTTTAACGACGGGCGTACTTTCAGGATTATTTACAACATTCCCTGCAGGCTTAGTACCAAATATTATAGATAAAGCGGTTACTGGTTTTGTCTTTTTAGCGGTAATCTTACTGCTTAAAAAGCTAGCAAGTAATATTGCTGTATCAGCTATATTAGTAGGATTGGGAACGATTTTATCAGGATCAGTCTTCCTGTCAGTTGCATTATTCGTATTCAATGCGAATGTAGGTGCAACGTTTGCTGCGTTATTCGTTGGTGTTGTTTTACCAGCAGTTGCATTTAACGTCATTGCATTCATCATCATCTATCCAATCATTACAAATTTAGTAAAGCGCTCAAACTTTAAGACATCTTTGAATCAGGCATAATGTATTCGAAGCTACACGGTTGCATCTTAGCAACCATGTAGCTTCTTTTTCATTTCTACAATTCGTGGTTTAATATAAATAGAAAATGGAGATTGTAAGTGAATACTTATTTTCAAGCTTCAAATACAAGGGAGATGAACTTAATGAAAGCAAAATCATTATTAATCGGACTTACTGCAGGCATCGTCGGAGGTGCAGTAGCGGTGTTATTAACAACTCCGCAGTCAGGCGAACAACTACGTACCAATTTAATACGTAATACAAATAGTGCAAAAGAAAAAATCTGCGACGTAAAATATCAAGCATCAGCCGTGAAACAATCGTTTTCAGTCTTATCAAATGAAGCGAAAAATAATATACCTAATATAATAAATGAGCTTAAGGAAACTTTTGCACACTTTAAACAAGACATTGAACCTGAAACTGTAATATTGAAACAAGAAATCGAAAATTTACAGAAATCTATTACTGAAATCGAGAGAAATCTTTCTAAAAACGAAAAAAACGAAAATTAATAAACATTTCCAAAATAACTAATAATACCCATTCATTATCGAATAACCACCACAAATACATGAAAAATTACCATTTTTTATCATTTTTAAGACGTATTTCAATTATTCAATTTTTCTAACTTTAAACTTTTTTCTTTTATTGCTATAATAATTTCTAAACGCTAATGAAAGAAGAAGGTGATTGCTTTGTCTGAAGAATTATACACTCAGAAGGAGGCTATGTTATATAGCCAAAGAATTGCACAATTATCAAAAGCACTTTGGAAAGCCGTCGAAAAAGATTGGCAAACATGGATCAAGCCTTATGATTTAAACATTAACGAGCATCACATTTTATGGATTTCTTATCACTTAAAAGGTGCCTCAATTTCTGATGTTGCTAAATTCGGAGTGATGCATGTTTCTACTGCCTTCAATTTCTCGAAAAAATTGGAAGAGCGTGGTTTACTGACATTCTCAAAACGCGACAATGATAAACGTAATACTTATGTTGAATTGACGGATACAGGCGCTACACTTATTTTACGTATGTATGAACATTATCATGACACACATCATGCAATACTAGAAGGTTCATTAGCATTAAAAGAGCTCTATGGCCGCTTCCCTGAGTTTTTAGATGTGATGGCAGTTATTCGCAATATTTACGGTGAAGACTTCATTGAAATTTTCGAACGCTCTTTCCAAGATTTCGAAGAGAGTTATGATAACCTTCAACAACAAGTATCACTTTAATTATTTTAGAAAAAGAGTGTTTTAGCTCATTCTTTTTTATTAAAACGTAACCATTCGTAAAAAAGAGTGTAGCTGTACACTCTTTTTTTCTATATACTGAATTCCTAAGAAAAGGAGGGATTCCGTGCATTGTTGGAAAACCATTAATGTAGAATATGAATATGGAACAACACGGCTTTTTTTACTATCTGGAATTACATTCATCTTCGTTTTTTGTTTTGCCTATATTGCGTTAAGCTTTAACTATACGGGAAAACACAATGATCATAATTTGTGGTTGCTTCTTTTAGTTGTTCCATTCATCTATCCGCTTCATAAGTTGCTACATTATGTATCATTATTCGACTATAAAAAATCGCTTGTCTTTCGTTTTAAAATTCGGCATGTATGTATTCCAATTGTGCATATGCGCCTACAACAAACAATCCCGAAACACCGTTACTTAATAACGCTACTAACACCTTTTTTCTTTTTGAATACTGTAATTATTATATTAGGTGTGTACTTCCAACAATATGCTCATTATTTTAGCCTTTTGTTAGCCTTACATTGCAGCATTTGTTTAATGGATATTTTATATGTAAAAAATTTAGTATCTGCACCTCGAAATGCTATAATTGAGGAAACGCCTAAAGGCTATGAAATTTTAGTTCCAACAATTATTTAATGGCACCTTATACTTGTTTTGCCACTCAGTCATTTGATATGCTTGAATTCGAAGTATTAGAGGGGAGGAATAGATTTGCTACTTTTGATCGTAGTGCTATTCTCAGTATTTTATTTATTTCAAATTAACCGTATGACAGCAGCGCTATGCATGCGACGTGAAATCCCAGAAGAAAAGCAACCTAAAATATTCCGAACAATTAATGTGCTCATTACGATTTTACTCGTTACTTTTTATGTGGAAGTTTTATTTGCAGTATAAAAAAAAACGAAATCCAACTTTGATTGGATTTCGTTTTTTTTTTTGGATAAGAAAGTATAACTTTCCGTTCCACATAAGTAAGGACATCAACTCGCCCTATTTGGGCGAGTTGTGTCTTTCTAATATTTCCGTGCCAACACTAGGGTCGGCACGATGCTTTTCAGTAAACCGTTTCCACATGAATACGGAGACAGTTTACTACCTTATATTAGTATAGAAACGCTGCACCGACAATAATTAATAAAATGAACAATACGACTATTAAAGCAAAACCTGAGCCGTATCCACCACCGTTATTATAGCCACCTCCGCTGCCCATTACGTCACCCCCTATCTAACTTCTATCGTATGCACTTACTTTTGTAAAACTTAGGCAATTCATCCAAGGAACCATTTAGTTTTCAAATCGTTTATGTTATAGTTACTAGTGCAATATAGAATGTTAGGAGAGTAAAAAAATGAAAAAAACATTTATGGCGTTAACATTAGCTGCTTCACTTGGCTTAGCTGCTTGCAGTAACCCTGGCGATGAAGTAGTTGTTTCTTCAAGCGTTGGCGATTTAACTCAAGATGAGTTTTATCAACAAGTAAAAACTTTAGCGGGTACTCAATTACTTGAGCAAATTATGATTGAGAAAATTCTTGCGGATAAGTACGAAGTGTCTGAAGAAGAAATGACTGCTGAGTTCGATGCTTTAAAAGAACAGTACGGCGAAGAATTTGAGTCTGTATTAGCTCAAAATGGACTTACTGAAGAGGCATTAAAAAACAACATTCGTTTCAATCTTTTACAAAAAAAAGCAACAGCTGATGTTGAAGTGACAGACGAAGAAATTAAAGCTTATTATGATGAAGCATCAAAAGAATTGAACGCTCGTCATATTTTAGTTGCAGATGAAGCAACAGCTAACGAAGTAATTGAAAAGTTAAATGCAGGTGGAGATTTTGCTAAACTTGCAAAAGAATATTCATCTGACCCTGGTTCAGCTGCTAATGGTGGGGAACTTGGTTGGTTTACAGTTGGGAAAATGGTTGCTCCATTTAGCGATGCCGCGTATGCACTTAAAATTGATGAAATCAGTGCACCAGTACAATCCGAACACGGCTTCCATATTATCCAAGTTACAGACAAACGTGATGTTGAAGGCTACGGAAAATTAGAAGACAAAAAAGAAGAAATCCGTGAAACAATCGCTGCTACAAAAGGCGACTGGAATGCAAAAGTGGCTGAATTAATTAAAGATGCAAAAATTGAAGTAAAAGATGCTGAATTAAAAGACGCATTCTCTAGCTACAAAACTGCTGAAGAATCAACAAAAGAAGCTAAATAATCGAATTTAAAGGACCTCATCTCACCCTAAAAATAGGACGAGATGAGATCCTTTTATTATTTCGTTAAGAAAGTAAAATTTTCTCAAACCAAAAAAAATGCGAAGCTGCTTAAGCTTCGCATTTTTTTTAGTTCTTTTTCACGAATTCTGATTTTAACTTCATGGCACCAAAGCCGTCGATTTTACAATCAATATTGTGATCGCCTTCAACTAAGCGAATGTTCTTTACACGCGTTCCAATTTTAAGCGTTGATGAACTGCCTTTTACTTTTAAATCTTTAATAACGGTCACAATGTCTCCATCTGCAAGTAAATTTCCATTTGCATCTTTGACAAATAAACCTTCCTCTACTACTTCAGCTATCTCTGCTGACCATTCATGTGCACACTCTGGACATACTAGCATGACGCCGTCTTCATATGTGTATTCAGATTGGCACTGTGGGCAATTAGGTAATTTTCCCATTATCTATACCTCCAATATATTTATCACTTCTATACTGGCATATTCCATCTTTAATAACAAGCTACCTGGTATTTTAAGCATGAAAAAGAACAACAACGCGATCTTATTGTAAATTAAGATAGTTGAGAATAGCTATTAAAGAGAGGCATCAAAAAATGAGGGTACTGAAGAAGTCTAAAAAGTAGTTTAGCCAGCTCTTGAATGAGATATCGTTCAAAAATTGGCTATTTTCTTCGCTGTCGTTGATTTTTCGTTGCTGCAACTCTTTTCTGGGGGCGAGCCTTGAGCCGCTTCGGGGTAATAAAGGAACAAGGGCTATAGTAATGTGCCAATTGAAGAAATTATAAATGATCTTAAATTACTAGCAAAATAAAAAGAGTAGACAAAATGCACCTACTCTTTCTTCATTGTGTGATTTCCCTACGAGTGCTCGTGAAAATTGTTGGAGTAACTCATTTTATATCGGCTTAATTATCACGTTTAAAAACACCAAAAAACATCATATTTTTGACGGATTGTAAGAACTCTTCTTTTGGTATATTTGTAGGGTTAGGTATGGCTACACTTTGAAAAATAAAGCCTAAAATCAAATTATTTTCTAGCTCTGCGTGTAGCACTTGCTCTTGTTTCCCTTGCTCAATCATTTTTTGCATCGGCAAATACATCGATATATGTAATTGCTGGAGCAATTTTAGCTTTTGTGCAATTTCCTCATTACCACGATCATTAATAATATACGTATAGCTTAGTATTTGATGTAAATCCTTGGTTTGAAATATAACATCTAGTAGTTCATTTAGTTGTTCTGTGAATGATGCTTCCACATTTATTTCTTTTATTGATTCAATACATGTTGTCATGCGTTCAATCATAAAATCAGCAATTAAATATTCTTTATTCGTATAATATTTATAAATTGCTGCACGTGATACATGTAGCTCTTCTGCCAGTAAGCCGATTGTGAATCCTTCATAACCCACTGTTAATAGCAATCGTTCCGTTATATTAAACAGTTCCGAAATCGAAAATTTTCTTCCACGACCCAAATTTAACACCACACTTATGCTAGTTTATATGTAATTTCATTATAGCATCTCTGTATTCAAATAGGACTTTTTGGAGGTTTTGCACTAATATTTACAATGAAAAAGACTGTAACAATTTCTTGTCACAGTCCTAAATTACGTATTCTCTCTCGGCTGACTATACCAGAATAATGACCCAATAATAGCGCCGCCAATTGCATTACCAATTGTTACAGGAAGTAAATTATGTAGCATGCCACTCAGTGACACAAGTTCCCCGTGCGGAATCATCAGTGCCAATGAAAACAGCGTCATATTTGCTACGCTATGTTCAAACCCCGATGTTACGAACGGGAAAATACAGCAGAAAATCATAATAAGTTTACCTGATTCACTTTTCAGCTTATACGCACACCATACCGCCAGACAGACTAACATATTACATAAAACCCCACGGAATAATAACTCAGAAAAACTTGCGCTCATTTTAATGCCGGAAATTTTTTCAATATACTCTCCCGTATGTCCACTAGCTAAGCCTGTCATGAAAAAAAAATAGGCGCATACTAATGACCCAATAAAATTACCACCATAGCTAAATAGCCATATTCTCACTAAATCTAACCACGACGTTTTCTTCTCAAGCGCTCCAATTGTCATTATAAGATTATTGCCTGTATATAAATCAGCACCACCAAGTACGACCATGCTAAGTGCCACGCCGAATGCTAAACCTTGGATAATTTTCATACTAGGTACACCGGCAGAATCAAGAAGACCACCAATAACAACTAAAATGACCATGCCAAATCCGACAAATAGACCTCCAAGTAATGTCGCCATTAAATAGCTAAATTTGCTTTTTTGTAATGTCGTAATTTTATATACTGCTGCAGTAGAAATAGTATCGAATACGTCTTTCATCCTGTTCACATCTACCTCCTGCCGTTAGAAAAGTTATTTACACACTAACAACCCAAATTATAGCAATAAAAGCTTTTTTTTCAACATTTTGCATTAAACTATTTTGGTCCCTTTTAATAGAACGCGAAAGTTATGTCCATTTTTCCTTTTTTTTGTCCATTACAGCAAAAAAATTTATGCATTTTGCCATTTATAGCGTAAAAGAGTATATTATCAACATAGGAAATCATTCATATGAAAAAGGAGTGTTCAAATTGACTTTAAAAAACCGCGCTTACAATTTTAATGCTGGTCCTTCTGCTTTACCTTTAGAAGTACTAGAAAAAGCACAACAGGAGCTTGTCGATTTTCAAAATTCAGGTATGTCTATTATGGAAATGAGTCACCGTAGTGCTACATTCGAGGAAGTACATAATGGGGCAATTGCCCGCTTACGTAAAATTTATTCCATCCCAGAGAACTACGAAGTATTGTTCCTTCAAGGAGGGGCAAGCCTTCAATTCACTATGATTCCAATGAACTTCTTACAAGAAGGGCAAACAGCTAGCTATATTCAAACAGGTGCGTGGTCTGAAAAGGCATTTAAAGAAGCGAAGTTTTTTGGTACACCTGTAGAAGCAGCAAGCACAAAAGAAAACAACTATAAAAACATCCCAACTGAGTTCTCATTTAGTGCAGATGACGCTTACGTTCACTTAACATCAAATAATACAATTTTCGGTACACAGTGGAAAACGTTCCCTGAAACAGGCGAAGTGCCATTAATTGCTGATATGTCTTCTGATATTCTTTCTAAACCAGTTGATGTTTCTAATTTCGGCATAATTTATGCCGGTGCACAAAAAAACCTAGGTCCTTCAGGTGTTACGGTTGTTATTATCCGCAAAGACTTACTGGAAAAAGCAAATAAAAATATTCCAACAATGTTAAAATACACAACGCATGCAGATAACAACTCTCTATACAATACACCACCAACATTCGGTATTTACATGCTAGGGGAAGTATTAAAATGGGTTGAGAATGAAGGCGGACTTGCAGCTATCGAAGCACGTAATGAAGTCAAAGCAAAACTAATTTATGATGTGATCGATAATTCAAACGGCTTCTATACTGGTCATGCAACACCGGAATCTCGTTCATTAATGAACATTACATTCCGCGTAGCTGATGAAGAGTTAGAAAAACAGTTTTTAGCAGAAGCAACAGCAGCAGGATTTATCGGCTTAAGTGGCCACCGTTCTGTAGGAGGCTGCCGTGCATCAACTTACAATGCTGTACCGGTAGAAACTTGCCAAGCATTAGCTGAATTCATGATTGAATTCCAAAGTAGCAATCAATAATTGCGTTTGAAAGAAGCGGCCGCGGCCGCTTCTTTTTGTTGTAGTTGTTAGCGGGATGAATTGAATTAGTGCGTTTAGAACCCCCACAAGTACGTTACGAAATTACAACCAATAAAAAAATCTCCCTGTCATTTCGAGGGCACTGAAAAACTTACATTTTTATAATGTCAAATATTTTTCAGTTAAAAATAATTCACTTATTGTTCGATTTTGAACAGGAAGTGAATTATTTATTTCTCTATTCCTTACTCTTTTTCATTTAGTAGCTTCAATATTCGTTTCAGATTGACAGCGAATATCGTTGTGGCACAACCATATCGTAAATCTCCATAAACGGGCTTAATTTGAGTGTTTCTTGGTTTGAAATCATCGGGAGCACCGCCTGTAATTCGTTCCTTTTAGTAGATAAGAAAATCACTCTTTTTGATGAGAGAATGACGCATTCATTCTTAACAGGTACTAGTTGATTGGAGTGGAGGCGACGACTTCTAGGGGATTAGCGAGCAGCTTGAGACCTTGAACTGAGACCAACACGATGTTGGTCACAAAGGGGTTGCCACAGGACGTGGCGTACTTAGCCTTTGTTCCTTTATTTCCCCGAAGCGGCTCAAGGCTCGCCCCCAGAAAAGCGTTGCAGCAACGAAAAATCAACGACACCGAAGAAAAAAGCCAGTTCTTGAACGATGTCTCGTTCAAGAACTGGCTAAACTAATTTATAGACTTTTTCAGTGCCCCCTGCCATTTCAGCAGAGGAGACCCATTCTTAAATAGATGGCTTATAGAACGAACGATTATCCAGTGGGAATAAACGCTCTGTAAATTCACCTGGTTTCGTTTTATCTAAAGCACGCGTTAACATATTCATTTTGGCATCAATATTATCGATGTAATGAAGAATTTCTGCCTCTTGAATCATTGGCTTTTTCGGGCTACCCCATTCTTCTTTGCCATGATGCGACAATACTAAATGTTGCAGCAGCATAATTTCTTCGCCTTCAATATTCAGCTCTTTTGCAGCTTGGCCGATTTCATTCACCATAATTGTAATATGGCCTAGTAAATTACCCTCTACAGTGTAAGCCGTTGCTACTGGGCCTGTTAATTCAATTACTTTACCAATATCATGAAGAATAATCCCAGAGAACATTAAATCTCGGTTTAATGTTGGGTATAGCTCACAAATGGCTTTCCCTAGGCGCAGCATAGATACAACATGATCAAGTAACCCTGAAGCATAATCATGGTGATTTTTAGACGCTGCAGGATACACTAAAAACTCTTCCTCATATTTTTTAATTAAGTGACGCGTAATCCGTGAAATATGTGGATTTTTTATTTCAAAGAAATATTGCGTTAGCTCATCATACAGCACCTCTTTTGGTGTAGCAGATGATGGTACTAAATCATTAATTTGCACGCCTTCTTCTGGACGAGCTAGACGAATTTGCTTAATGCGTAATTGGTTTTTACCACGATAATCATGGATTTCGCCGCCTACACGTACGATTGCCTCCGCACGGTATGTTTGCTCATGCTCTTCGTTTGTATCCCATAACTTAGCCTCAATATCCCCACTTTTATCTTGTAAAACAAGTGACATAAATGGCTTTCCGACCGTAGTAACACCTTTACTAGCTTGTTTAATTAATAAAAACTGATCAACCTGTTCCCCTACTTGGAGTTTTGTAATTCCTTCCACGCTAGAATCACTCCTTTTCATTTCTTTAAAATTTTGCATTTGTAATTTCGTCCATGTCTCTATTTTATTGTATCATGTGTACTCAATGGTTTCGATTGATATGCCATGTAAATTACTAAAAACAATGAAAATATCTTTTTCAAACGTATTTTTTAATTCGTACAAGTTTCCGACAAAACTTAATAAAATACGGTTAAACTGTATTTTATTAACTACATTCTATTAATTATCGCAATTTTTCGTGTATAATGAAACTATCTTGTATTAAAAAGGGTGATTAGTATGGAGAATTATCGATTCACAGCATTTGAAAAAACAGGGGAAACGCTTTTTGATGAAGTTTGGGCATTCGAAAGCGATGCAAAAGCGAAATTAGAAGGCCAAAAGCAAATTGAAGAAAAAGGCGTAGCAGAAAAAACACACCGTCTTGTTAACGTAACTGGTAAACTTATTTTATTCCATGTATAAGCTCCTATACCATACGAGTACATTAGACTGCTTATACGTTAGAAAGACATATCTTAAACTTAGAAAGACACAACCCGCCCAAAATAGGACGAGAGGATGTCCTTTATTAGTTGGTATACTTTCTTAACCATAAAAAGAGTACTATGAATCATTTCGCATGACTCATAGTAGCTCTTTTTTTATTGCATTGATTGCAGTACTTTGTAAATTTCTTGATTTGTTGGTACGTGTAAATACATACGGAGCTTCACAATACGTGATAACTCACTTTCAATTAAGTTTTTAGCAAATGCTTCGCGGTCCTCCGAGGCATACATCTCTCGAAGCTGGTTCGGCATATCATGCAGCGTATTGAAGTCATGCAATGCTTGTTTCAATTCTTGTTCATTTAACAAGTAATCCTCTACACTAATTGCTAGTTGAGTATTAAAGATTTCTAGCATATATAAAGAGTCGTCCTTAATAAATAGATCCAACACTTTCTTCGTCACTTTACTTGCAAGACTACTACCAATAAGTAATCCAATAATTCCCCCGATAATACTAACGACTGTTGTACTAACATTAGGAATAGAAAAGCCAACTCCACCACCGATAATTGTACCCGCGATACCTCCTGCTACACTTGCCGTAGTTTTGGCAATATTTTTGAATAATTGTGCCGGCGATAGCTCCCCTTTAATAGCTCGCGCAATGTCTACTGTTGACATAACACCCGTTACAAGAGCACCCGTTACAACATTGGCGTTTAAGAGCAAAATGGCCTTTTTCGCCATTACCGAACCATACATCGCTTTTTGTGTCGCCTTTGTTGCCATTTTTTTGACGACAACCTTCGCACCGTTTTGCTTCACTGCATAAACGATACCTTCATCTATTTCGATATGCTCTGACGCATTAATTCGTTCTAATTCATGCGAAATGACATCCTCTGCAAATGCATCACCTAAAATTGTTAAGCCTGTAACTACTCCATTTTCAATTGCTGTTTTTCGTTCTGCACCGTTCCACTTACTTTGTGCGAAAGCAATGGCTGTGCTAATTCCTATCGGTTCATCTTCAAAATAAATTCTCCCTACTACATTTACATGCAGATGATGAATATTTCCTGCATCAGCAGTATGCTTGACCTGTGCATACGTAAACGCACCTTGTTTTACAACATCTTTTACAACAACTTCTGCCCCTAATTGCTCTGACAAAATCGCGATGACTTCACCGTACTGATCAAATGGTACCTCGATACAAATTGCGTGCGCAACGTCCTTGTATTTTAATTCACTATTTTCAATACACGCTATTGCTGTTAACTCACTCGTAGGGCAATAAGCATTTTCAATTAATCGCTGTTGCTTACGCTTGTAGTTTTCGTCCATTAATGTAAATCCTCCATTCAAGCCCTTTTAATGATAATCAGCCGCACTCATTCTGTACAGTAATTTGTATACAATTCGATTCGAAAGATACAACTCGGCCATAATCGAAATGATGTCCATTATTGTGAAGTTAAGAAAGCTATACTTTTTTTCCACTAAAAAAGTGTATTAGTAAACGTTCTACTAATACACTTTACCTGTTTATTTACCAATAAATTCAGGCAAACGTTTTTCAACAAATGCTTGAATGCCCTCAAGATGGTCTTGCGTTTTGCGCATCTTTGTTTGCCCCTCTGCCTCGCTAGTTAAAATACCTTCTAGCTGCGGTAGTTTTTGGGCGTGTAAAATCTTTTTTGTTTCAATCATGGCTGCAATTGGCGAGGCTAATAATTTCCCAACAATTTGATCGACCGTTGCGGCAGCCGCGCCTTCAGGTACATTATAATCAATTAATCCAAGACTTGCTGCTTCATCGCCGTTCATGACCTTGCCTTCCCAAATGAGCTGCTTTGCCTTCATTGTTCCGACACGTTCCTGCATAAAGAAATGACCACCGCCGTCAGGAATAAGCCCTATACCAATAAAATTCATCGCAATCTTACTTGGCGTTTCTGCAACAATGATATCACTGCCCAGTGCGAGGCTGAAGCCAAGACCTGCTGCTGCACCATGTATTTTTGCAATAGTAATCATCGGCAATGTATAAAAAGCGCGAACTAATCTAGTAATAACACTCATAATCTTTTCAAAATCATTCGGATCTTCAGACTTCAGCATCATTTTCACATCGCCACCTGCTGAAAACACCTTGCCCTCACCTTTAATAACTAATACTTGCACAGATTCTTCTTTATGTAACTGCTCAAAGCAATCTGCTAGTTCGCGCATCATGTTATAGTCCATTGCGTTCATGGCGTTTGGACGACTTAACAATAAAACCGCTCTACGATCATAAATTTCCAATTGAATTGTATCATATTCCAAATTCAACACCCCTTTATTTTAATGAATATCTATTCACTAATTTAATTCGACCTTGTTCTCGAAAAACCTTTTATTTCATGGTTAAGAACTTATTATTTCTTATCCAAATAAGTAAGACTAGCACCTCACGCTCGGGGAAAAATGTATCTTTCTAACTTAAATTATTTTCATCTTGGCGTCCCTTAAATAAGCAACCACTATTAAATGTCCCTTCATGTAAGCCGTAGCCGTTTACACCACCAACAAATCCACAGGCCTCCCTAGTCGCAAATAAGCCGCCAATTACTCCTCCTTGTTCGTTTAACACCGCTCTGTTTAATTCCAGCTGGAGGTCACCTAACGTTTTACGCGTAAAAATATCGAATTTGCTGGCTCCTAGTCAACAATTAATACACGCGTATTTGACTTCAATAGTTCACATGCTACAGATAATCCAGCTAACCCTGCACTAAGAATATTCACATCATACTCCTCCCCCCTCCATCAAAAATATAATGATTACATTCGCCTTGGACTTCTAAAGAATTTTCCATTTCAAAATTAATTAGACCGTAATAAAAAATAAAAATTGACAAATTTGTGTCAACGCTAATGTTCGTTTTATTTTTTCTTTTGAATAAAATTACTAGGGTATTTACTCAATTTAAGTGTTTTAAATTTTCTGTCATTTATGTATATACCTATTAGTAATGCACGGAAAAACGCTTACATTTAACAAGAGTAAAAATACGAACGAAATTAAATATATACATCAAAATAGTTCGGTTTTAGCTAATGTTTGATCATGATTAAGTAAATATTTTAATTTTCATTTCAAATATCATTGACAGAAGTGAACGATGAGGATTATGATGTTAACAAATTTAATCACGAAAAATATAACGATAGAGACATGCTTGTCGACTTGTATAGCGAAGAGAACTGGTGGTTGGTGCAAACCAGTGTATGCGACGATTTAGTTCCACTCTTGAATAGATTAGCTGAAACTAAGTAGGTTATTCCGGCACATGCACGTTACGCATATAGATAAGGTTGCACGCATTTTTTTCAGACTGTTGCGGCAACGAATAAGGGTGGTACCGCGATACTATAGTTTTCAATAGCCTTTCGCCCCTTACATTAACATGTAAGGGGCGGAAGGCTTTTTTATTTGCAGATATAATTTTAAGGCTATCCGCCTAAACATGGACATCATCTCGCATTTCTTTTATGCAAGATGCGTATTTCTAATATTTAATTAAAGGGAGCGAAACAAACTCATGGTAACAGCAACAGCAACAAAAACAATTAACGTATTTATCGCAGATCCACTTAGTGAAGATGGTATTTTTCCACTTCGTCAAGAAACAGGTTTAGACTTAAATATTATTATTGATACAGGTCTTACACCAGAACAGTTAATTTCAAAAATCGAGGATGTAGATGTATTACTAGTACGTTCTCAAACAACTGTTACACGCGAAATTATTGAAGCAGCTAAAAACTTAAAATTAATCGGACGCGCTGGTGTTGGTGTTGATAACATTGATTTAACAGCAGCAACGGAGCACGGTATTATCGTAGTTAATGCTCCAGACGGCAACACAAACTCTGCAGCTGAACATACCATTGCAATGATGACATCACTTGCACGCTACATCCCACAAGCATTTAACACACTAAAAAATGGAAAATGGGATCGTAAATCATATGTAGGTGTTGAGCTAAAAAATAAAACATTAGGTGTTATCGGTATGGGCCGCATTGGTGCTGAAGTGGCATACCGTGCAAAAGGTCAACGTATGAACGTTATCGCGTATGACCCATTCCTAACTGAAGAACGCGCGATAGAACTTGGCGTAACAAAAGGTACAGTGGATGAAGTATGTGTCGCAGCTGATTTTATTACAGTACACACTCCATTACTTCCTGAAACACGCAATATCATTAACAAAGAACGCTTTGCCATTATGAAAGACGGCGTACGCATTATTAACTGTGCTCGCGGCGGAATCATTAACGAAGATGATTTATATGATGCAATCGTAGAAGGTAAAGTTGTTGGTGCAGCACTTGACGTATTCATTGAAGAGCCTGCAACAGATCACAAATTATTAACATTACCACAAGTGATTGCAACACCACACCTTGGTGCATCTACTGTTGAAGCACAAGAATCTGTAGCGGTTGACGTTTCAAACGACATTATTAAATTTTATAAAACAGGCACAGTAACAAATCCAGTAAACATGCCTTCAATTCCAAAAGAAAAGCTGGCGGAAGTAGAACCTTTCTTCGCATTAGCCGATAAGCTTGGTAAATTCTTAATCCAAGTTACTGGAGAAGTTGTAAAAGAATTAAATATTTCTTATGCTGGCGATGTAGCGAACTATGACGTACGTCCACTAACTGCTAACGCAATCAAAGGATTACTTTCTACAAACCATGGTACACATGTTAATGACGTAAACGCTCGTTACCTTGCAGAACGTATTGGCATGAAAATTAATGAACATAAAACAACAACTGCTAAAGGTTTCACAAACTTAATTACAGTTGAAATTAAAACAAAAAATGAAGTACACACAGTTGCAGGTACGCTTCTTAACGGTTTAGGGGCACGCATTGTGAAAGTAGAAAACTTCGTAGTAGATGTTATCCCTGAAGGTCATCTTCTATACATTAAAAACACGGACAAACCAGGTGCTATCGGTCGTGTAGCAACTAAGCTTGCTGAAAAAAATATCAATATCGCAACAATGCAAGTAGGACGCGCTCAAATAGGTGGAACTGCTGTAATGATGCTAACGGTTGATAATGAAGTAACTACAGAAGACTTAACATTCGTTGGGCAACTTGAAAACATCGACGAAGTAAAAGCAATCACACTTTAATTAGAAAGACACAACTCGCCCAAAATAGGGCGAGTTGATGTCCTTACTTATGTGGCTAGGAAAGTTATACTTTCCTAGCCACTAAAAAACGAAAGGCAGTCGCAATTTTGCGGCTGCCTTTCATTTATATACGTCGAACTATTTGCACGTACTTTCTTTTCCAAGAGACGACAAAAACAACTCTTCGCATAAATACTATTTCCTCCACATATAAATAACCAGTTTGTACTATTTTTACATAAATATACTATACTAGTTTAAATGTATTTCGGAGGGGGAATATGCATGAAAAAGTGCTGGCTTATGATATGTATGATTATTACAGCATTGATCGTTTTTCAATGGTCTCACCAGCAAGGGTTTGCTGCTGAACAAGTACAAGTTAAAACACTGTTAAACGGAGCAAATTTATATAGTGAGGATTATTTAACTGTAGTAAATATTGTCCCGAAAAATGGATTTGTTCTTATTCTTGAAGAACAGGAAGTATGGAGCAAAGTAAGCTATCAAAATGAGATAGGCTATGTTAAAAACGCAGCCCTATCACACACAAAACCTACTTTAAAACGAGTAGTCTCACAGAGTTCACCGATTGTACGTTTAACGAATGAAAAACATGCACAGCAGATCGGAACATTAGAATTAAATACATTTGTAACTGTTTATGCTGATACCGAAAACGGTTTTTCACTTATCCAAAGCGGCGATTTTTTTGGCTACGTTTATTCCACTGTCCTAGCTACACCATCCATTACTAAAATGGTTGTACACGATAAAAAAGGCGCCGCGGTTCGCCAACTAACAGACATGTCACAACCGATTTCCACGACGCTTGTGCATAAAACCGTCGTGGATGTCTACTCATTGGCAAATGGATGGGCATTTATTCAAGCTGACGGAATCAAAGGTTATGTAATCGACAGCAAACTAAAAGCAATTACGGTTCAAACAGGAAAATATAACGTTGGTGTTGTATCTACTAGTAAACGTGTAGCCCTAACATTTGATGATGGCCCGCATCCAAAGGTGACACGTCAAATTTTAGAAACACTTAATAAATACAATGCGCTGGCAACGTTTTTCATTACTGGAAGACGTGTTGAAATTAGTCCTACAGTGTTAAAAGAAATTGCCGCAGCAGGTCACGAAATCGGCAACCATACCTATAATCACCCGAAGCTCACGACACTTAAGTTAAAAGAAGCAAAATCACAAATAGACTTGACTAATAAACTAGTAAAATCAATTATTGGAATTGAGCCTAGTTTATTCCGACCGCCATATGGTGCCTACAATGAACAAATACAAGCGCAATTAGAAGTCCCTTTAATTATGTGGTCTGTTGATACGCTAGACTGGCAGCACCGCAACCCCCAAAAATTGTTACAAAATGTGAAGGCACAAACGAAAAATGGCAGTATTATATTAATGCATGATGTTCACCAAACAACAGCAGATGGACTAGATGCTGTGCTTGCTTATTTAACGCAGCAAGGCTATGAGTTCGTCACTGTTTCCGAAATACTTAACTAAAAAATGGTCCGCTACAGAACATCCGTTCAGTAGTGGACCATCGTTTATTTCAACTGTTTTAAATGTACGAAAGACATATAGTTATGTGCTTGTTGTAGTTGATCAGCATTTGCTAAAGTGCCAGACACTGTGTGTAAATTTTGTGATATCCCGAGGGCCGTAATTGTAACAATAAAGACCATTCCGACTGCGATTAGCATTGATAACTTGTGATGCACCTTTTGCATTTCTTTATTGGATGATTTCACATCTTTTTTTCGACAAAGTTCATAATAGCTTTCGCGATTTATCGTTTGTGATAAAATATGTGCGCATGTCACACAAAGCTCTGCTACGTGACCACTGATCGACAGCTGTTCTATTTCTACAACTTCATTTGAACGCCCGCAATTTTCACACATACATTTTTTTATCATTTCCACACGACAAAACCCTCTCATTTAGTAACGTTTTATTGTATACTATCACAATTAATCAGAAAATTCACTCATTAAAAATCACCCGTTAATTTCGTCACATTTTCGACAAAAAAATAGCATACAGGCTTAATGCCTACATGCTATTTTTTCGGAATATTGTTAGCAACAATGATAAATTGCCTTAATCTATTTTAAAGCCCTTTTACAAGCTCTAAAAACTGCGTTAGTGATGTAACCTCATAAGTTGGCGTTACTTCTGGGTTATGCGCTTTATTTTCACGGTTAATCCATACATTACGCATACCGACGCGAGAAGAACCTAAAATATCTGTCATTAAATTATCTCCTACCATTATACCATTTTCAGTCATTACTTGGGCCTTATCCATAACAAATTCAAAAATTGATGCATCTGGCTTCCCTTTACCGAAATCACCTGAAATAATAATATGGTCAAAGTATGGCGCAATTTCAGGTGTAATTTCAAGCTTTAAATTTTGTAAGCTTGGTGCACCGTTTGTTAACAATATTAATTGATAGTTCCCTTTTAATTCATCTAAAACGGCAAATGTATCTTCATATAAGAATGGAGCTTTCTTGCGTTCTGCCACAAAGCGTTCGCCTAGCTCAGCACCAAATACTGCATCGTTAACACCTAATGCCGCTAACCCATTTGTCCAAGCCTGCGCACGGTAGCCCGGTACAATTTCCTTCATCTTCTGAAACTGTGGTGTTGGATCATCAAATGTTCCCCATAATCCTTCGAACGGGTTTATACCGATTTGCACTGTGTAATCATATGTTTCATACCCTTCATAAAGCTGTCTTGCTGCAGCGCGCACTGCTTCTTCTAACTGCACAGCATTTACATTATGTACTTCATTTGCATAGTCACATGTTTTTTCAAAAGCCGTTTTTACCGATTGTTGATCCCATAATAATGTATCATCTAAGTCGAAAATAATTGTTTTAATAGACATCGAGCTCGCTCCCAAAATTTAAGTTATCGTGCATGTTCAAGTTTATATTTTATCATAATAAAAGGACTATTTTGACGCTATTTATCACATTTTTCCAAATAAATTAATTATGACAATGGGTAAATCATCTGCCAAATATATATCCGCGGAAATTTGGATGATATCCGCCGATTAACAGGACATATCCGCCAATTCCCACCCTTTATCCGCGCGCACGTAAAAAAGCAGGTCAAATGTCGAGTTTGACCTATTTGCCGTTGCGCAACTGCTGCATTAGTTTTTGAATACGCTCTTGTTGTGAGGCTGTCTCGTCTTGTAAAACCTCAATCGTATATGATTTACCGTCGTCTTGAATGTGGACGATATCTCCTTGCTTCACCGGAACCTGGATTGCTGTACGCAGGATTAGTAATGGCTCTTGTTCCTCTGGTCGTTTTAAAAAAATCGCATAATCGCCTTCAAAGCGGTCTAACGTATATTTACTCGAGTTCACTCACAACTTCCCCTTTTGCGTTCCGTAATTGTGCGGCATCCCCTGAGTTCAGCCAAATTTGTCTTCTCGTCCATTCAAGTGAATTGGAACTTGCTTTCGCATCCGGTCCACTCGTTACATAAATCAACTCCCCAGCTTGAAGCGTCCTATTCGGGAAATTAAATACTTGCGCACCTTCCACTGAAACGAGCTGCCAACCTTGTAAATTAACCGCGTCACTGCTCTTATTTTTAATCTCTATGATTTCTGCATTTACATCTTGACTTACAAGCTCCACCTTATCTGAACTTGTTGTAGGGGGCTTAATCGAAATCGAACTAGTCGCGCCGATACCTGTCCACTGAGGTGCAGCAGTACTGTAAGAGTTCCCGTCTGTTGTAATAACAATTGTTCCAGCTTCTGCTGTACTAAAAATATCACTATCCACCTCTTGTAAATAGGCAATAACTTCCGCATGCGGGTGGCCGTATTGATTGTCCTGTCCGTAGCTTAAAATAGTTGCTTGTGGATCGACTGCCTCAATAAATAATTGCGAGCTACTCGTATTCGAACCGTGGTGCCCCGCTTTTAAAATCGTCGCATGGACATTTGTGCGCTCAAGCATCTCACGTTCCATCTCAACACCTGCATCACCCATTAACAAAAACGATATATCTCCGTAAGCAACGCGCAGCACAATCGATGCATCGTTATTGTCAGAGGCATGTTCATCGGCACTCAACACGTCAATTGTTAAATCTCTATCTAAATTAATTGAATCATCCGTATTTGGCACTCTGTACGGGATATTTTTCTCATTAATTAGCGTTAGCATTTCCTCAAACGTTTGGGAAGTATGGACCTTGCCAGAATCAATAAAGTTTTTAATCGATATCGAGTTCAACACAGCAATAAGCCCACCAATATGGTCAGCATCTGGATGCGTTGCGACAACATAATCCAGTTTTGTCACGCCTTGCTCTTTCAAATAGGCAACAATATTTTTTCCCGCACCCTTCACTCCGCCGTCAATCAGCATCGTTTTGCCATTCGGGGATTGAATCAATATTGAATCCCCCTGACCAACGTCGATAAAATGAACAGACATTTCCTTGCCAGATGTCGCTAGGTTTGTTGCGTTCGGCTCATTTGTTACTTCTGTACAACCAGCAATGAGTAGTACAAAAAACATTAACAATATCTTTTTCATATTCTATAATCCTTTTCACTATTTTCTTCAGTGTACATGACTTTTAATTACAAAACAAAAAGTGTTGTCTCTTCAACGTTTGAGACAACAACTATGCTCACATTTTGGATAATCCTTTATCGCAATCAATGCATGAAAAGTTTTTTCACAGAGTCATTGTTTAACACTACTGTTGTTTTTATTGCTAATACTACCGTGGTCATTTGGGCGCTGCCGCATGTCTTGCACAGGACGTAATGACTTCTGCGTTGTCACATGGAAGTGAGTTCTTAAGCAGAATCCACAAGGCGAAATTTTATAATCCCCTTAACAATGAAAAAAGTCGCCTCAAATATATTTTCGAGTCGACTCTTTTGAAAAGAAGCTTGCAATGCAAATTATGGGCTCAAGTAACCATAGAGACCATCCTTCTAGCAAGGTTCTTTATATTATTGTAAGGCGATACAAATATTTTTTGCTTCTGTGAAGAATTCTAAGCTGTGATGCCCACCCTCACGACCTACACCGCTTTTTTTATAGCCGCCAAAAGGTGCTCTTAAATCACGTACAAACCAGCAGTTCACCCAAATTGTACCTGCTCGTACATCATGAGAAATGTTATGTGCTCGTTGCAAATTTTGTGTCCATATAATCGCATTTAATCCATAGTCTGTACTGTTAGCAATTTTTAATGCTT
This sequence comes from Solibacillus sp. FSL H8-0538, assembly GCF_038003525.1. NCBI lineage: Bacteria > Bacillati > Bacillota > Bacilli > Caryophanales > Caryophanaceae > Solibacillus > Solibacillus sp. FSL H8-0538. Next base: position 3,119,674 of record NZ_JBBOPI010000001.1, read on the forward strand.
CCTCTTCTGTATCAAATGGAATAATTGTTACAATTGGACCGAAAATTTCTTCTTGGCAAATGCGCGCTTGATAGTTTTCTTGTAAGTATATAGTTGGGAGCAAATAGTAACCTGTTTTTAAATGCTCCGGTAAGTTTGGTCTTTTCGCTCCATAAATTAGTTTCGAGTTTTCAAATTCAGCAATATCTATATAACTTGTAACTTTATTATAATGCGCTTCGCTAACGACTGGTCCCATATTCGTCGATGGATCTTGCGGATCCCCTACAACAAGATTCATTGCCGCTTCTTTAAAGCGTGTTAAAAACTCGTCTAGTATCGTGCGCTGTACTAAAATACGGGAGCCAGCTAAACATACTTGACCTGAATTCATAAATGCCGCTTGAATCGATACAGGAATTGCTTTGTCTAGGTTTGCATCCTCAAAAATGATATTTGCAGCTTTACCACCTAATTCAAACGATACTTTCTTTAATGAATCTGCACCATTTTTCATAATCGCTTTCCCTGTTGACGTTTCTCCTGTAAAGGAAATTAAATCAACTTCAGGATGTGTTGTCATAAATTCACCAGCTGATTGTGTCCCAAAACCGTGTACTACATTTACTACGCCATCTGGAATGCCAGCTTCTTTTGCTATTTCTCCCAATAGCGAAACGGTAAGTGGCGTCACTTCAGCTGGCTTAATAACTGCTGTATTACCAGTTGCTAAACATGGGCCAAGTTTCCACGTTGTCAGCATAAATGGTAAGTTCCACGGTGTGATTAGCGCTGCAACACCCACAGGTTCATAACGCGTATAGTTTAAAAATTGATCATCCATTGGGTACACTTCTCCACCTTGTTTTTCCATAAAATCAGCGAAGAACTTTAAATTTTCTGCAGCGCGTGGAATTTCTCGTTCCACAGCCGTTTGGTACGGCTTCCCTACATCCATTGCCTCAAGTCGAGCCAATTCTTCCTTACGCTCAATAATGATTTCTGCCATGCGACGAATTTTTTCACAACGCTCTGATACAGACATTGTCCGCCATGGTCCTTCTTCAAACGCTTTTCTTGCAGCATTGCATGCGCGGTCAACATCTTGGAAACTTGCTTCGTGCACTTTGGCAATGACTTCTTGTGTCGCTGGATTTTTCACTTCAAACAATCTATTAGATGATGACTCAACATACTCTCCGTTAATGAATAACTTTACTTCTTTTAGCATCGTTTCAGTTTTTGTCATCACTTCGTTACCTCCTGTTCTTGTTTACGGCGGTGAACAGACTTCCCAGCGATTCCCCAATTTGTATCAGGAATTTCATTAATCCCAATTCGAATTGATTCAAGTGGTGCTCCGAGTACAGTTGATACGGTTTTCGTAATTTCTTCGATTAATTTCTCTTTGCGTTCTGGCGTCCTACCTTCAAGCATCGTAATTTGAATAAGTGGCATTTGTCGTTCCTCCCATTTCCTATCCTTCTACTGTTACTCGTAATTCATCCATACCGTCAAAGCTCACGGTAAATTCATCGCCTGCTTGCATCACAGCTGAGCCCGTCAACGCACCACTCAGCACGACATCTCCAGCTCGTACTTTTTGGCCACGTGCTAGCATTTTATTGGCCATCCAAGCAATCGCACGTGCAGGGTGACCCATAATCGAACCGGCTGTGCTCGTTCCAAAAATCTCGTCATTTTGTTTAAAAATACAGCCCATCTTCACTAAATCTACGTCACGAATCGAATACTTCTTATCACTCATAATGTATTTTGACGAAGATGAATTATCTGCAATCACATCAGGTAGTGTGAAATTAAAGTTTAAATAACGGCTATCAATAATTTCCATCGCCGGTGTAACGTAATCAGTTGCTTGTAAAACCTCGGCTACGGTTACAACTGGTCCTTCTAAGTCTTTTGCAAATACAAACGCAATTTCTGGCTCAATTTTTGGATGAATTAGCGGTTTCAGTGAAATTGGCTCAGCCGCTAGTAACTCCATATTTTGTAGCAGTACCCCATAAGACGGTTCATGAACACCCATCATTTGCTGCTTCGCTTTACTTGTTAAACCAAGTTTCATGCCAATACGCACAGTTTTTTCCTGATCACACTTCAACTTAATTAGTTGATCTTGCACGTCATACGCAACCTCTACTGTTAGTTCTGGGTATTCATCTACAAATTTCTTCACTTCATATACATCACGTTCAGCTTGAAACAATGTATACGCAATTTGGTTTACTGTATCTGTTTTTAACATGGTGCGACCTCCTTTATACAAACTGTTTGCCATTTGCTAAAGCACGAGCAATTTCAATAATTAAATCTTCCTGTCCACCAACTGCCTTCATTTGTCCTAGTTGTAATAAAATTTCTCGCTCGTCGACCCCATATTTTTGGGACGCTTCTTGTGTAAATAATAAGAAGCTCGAGTAAACACCCGCATAGCCCATCAGTAAACTCGAACCATTAATTTCTTGTGGGCGTGGCATAAATGGTGCAACAATTTCATTGGCTACATCCATTGTGGCGAACAAATCCACGCCCGTTCCATAACCAAGACGTTCAAACACCGCAACCATCACTTCTGTTTGTGTATTACCACTACCTGCACCTAAGCAGCGTAAACTTCCATCGATAAATGTAGCGCCTGCTTCAACAGCAGCCATAGTATTTGCCATCGCAAGTGACAAATTATTATGTGCGTGGAAACCAATTTCACACGAAATCACTGAACGAAGCGCAGTAATTTTTTCTGTTACTTCGTGGGGAAGCATTGCACCAGCCGAATCAGTTACGTATACAATTTCTGCGCCATAGCTTTCAAATAACTTCGCTTGTTGTACTAGTACATTAGTTGGTGCCATATGGGCCATCATTAAAAACCCAACCGTCTTTAAACCGAGCTCACGGCTTAACTGTATATGTTGTTTTGCAACATCTGCTTCTGTAACATGTGTGGCGACACGTGCCATTTTTGCGCCAGCCGTCACTGCGTTTTTCAAATCTTCTCGAATACCAATTCCCGGTAAAATAAGTACGGAAATTTGAGCATCACCGCATTCTTCATTCGCCGCTTCGATTAGTTTTAATTCGTCTACTTTTGAAAAACCATATTGTAATGAAGAGCCACCTAAACCGTCTCCATGTGATACTTCAAAATACTTAACGTTGGCTTTTCCTATTCCTCGCGCTACATCACGTACCTGCTGCTCCGTAAAAGCATGTCGCATTGAGTGACTACCATCACGTAATGTAACGTCTAATATCGTCAATTCCTTCATGATACCTCTCCTTTAAACGACAACATTTTGTTGTTTAGCTATTTCATTTCCTACCTGTACTGCTGCAGCCGTCATAATGTCTAAATTGCCTGAATAAGACGGGAAGAAATCACCTGCACCTTCTACTTCTAAAAAGACGGATACTTTATTGCCCTCAAATACAGGTGGACTTGTCATACGGTATCCTGGTACATATTGCTGAACGTCTTTTACTATTTGTTCAATGGAATGTAAAATTTCTAATTCCTGATTTTGCTTTCTTACTAATACATGGACTGTATCACGCATCATAATTGGGGGTTCCGCCGGATTTAAAATAATAATTGCTTTCCCGCGATCTGCTCCACCTACTTGCGCTATTGCTTGAGCGGTTGTTCTTGTAAATTCATCAATATTGGCACGTGTACCCTGACCTGCACTTTTACTTGCAACAGTCGCCACGATTTCAGCATATTCAACATCTGCTATACGATTAATGGCATAAACAATTGGAATAGTTGCTTGCCCACCACACGTCACCATGTTGACATTATCTGAAGTAATATACTGTTCTAAATTCACACATGGCACAACAAATGGACCAATTGCAGCTGGCGTTAAATCAACCATTTTCTTGCCTAATGCGATAACCTTCTCACTATGTTCTTGATGTGCTTTTGCTGTTGTTGCATCGAACACAATATCAAATAGTTCTGGTCGCGCGATTAATCCATCAATGCCTGTTGTAATTACTTCATAGCCACGACTTTTAGCGCGCGCGATCCCTTCTGAATTTTCATCAATTCCGACCATGACACTCATTTTCAAATAATCACTACGTTCGATTTTATACATCAAATCGGTTCCAATATTACCAGACCCTAAAATGGCTACTTTTAGTTTTACCATTATTTTTGCACCTCCTAATATTTAAACGTTGCGGATACGTCACCTAAATGAGCAAATGAGGCTGAAAATGTATCGCCGTCTTCAATAGGGACTGCTGCTGTTAAAGCACCCGATAATACAAATTCGCCTGCTTCTAGCGCGATATTATAATGGCCTAATTTATTCGCTAACCAGGCAACGGCATTGACTGGATTCCCCATCACTGCCGCTGCTGCTGCGCTATCAAATAACTCCCCGTTACGATAAACATTCATACCGATATGTGATAAATCTACCGAATCAAGTTTCGTTGGTGTACCTCCAATAATGGCCATTGCAGAAGAACCATTATCTGCAACTGTATCTTCAAACTTTATGTTCCAATCAGCAATTCTACTGTCAATCACTTCTAATGCGGGCACAATATAATCCGTTGCATCTATTACATCTTGTGGTGAAATAGTCGTTCCAAATAGTCTCTTTTTCAGCACAAAGGCAATTTCAAATTCTAGTTTTGGTTGAATTAGGTGCTCCAGTGAAATCGTCGCTCCATCTACTTCAACCATATTCGATAAAATATGACCATAATCTGGTTCATTTACTTTAAACATTTGTTGCATCACTTTACTTGTTAAACCAATTTTCTTTCCTACAATTGTATGACCATCTAGCTGTTTTTTCTCAATTTGCAATAATTGAATAGCATACGCATCCTCTACTGTAATAGAGGGGTTTGTTACAGTTAATGGTACAATAGGGTGTTTCATTTGTTCTGCCTGCTGTAATTGTTGTGCATATTGTTGTCTCATCACATGATTCCTCCTGCTATTGAATTGCAACCTTTTCCTTTAATTCGCTATATTGTCCATTGAAGAAAAGAAGCGGATTACCATCTTGTAAACAAACATCTAGTACATGACCTATAAACAACGTATGGTCTCCTTCAGCATGGGAGGTCGCTACTTCACAACTGATTTGAGCAATCGCTCCTGGAATCGCCGGTGCACCATTTATATCATCAAAATCTACTTTTTGCGGATCTTTGATTTGACCAGCAAAAAGTTGAGAGTAATATTGTTGATCTTCTGCTAAAATATTTACTGTGAATTTATTACTTTGTTTAATACGTTCAAGCATTGATGCTTTTTCGCCTACCGATATGACGACTAATTTGGGATTAAGTGAAACAGACATGAACGCGTTTGCCGTCATGCCATAAATTTCGTTATTTAGTTTTGTGGTAATGACTGTAACACCAGTTGCAAACTTACCCATTGCTGTTCTAAAAAGGCGATCATCCATTTTAAAAACTCCTCCCGAATAACGTGATAGCTGCCTTAAACGTTACTTCGTTCAAGGCAGCATATACTTGCTTTTTTTTACTTGATTACCGGTACTTTCGCTGGCTTATCTGGTGTACCGTATAGGAAGTACTCGTTCGGTAATGGTGAGCCGTACCAAATAATAGCTTCATTTAGCTCGTGCTCACGCCATACTAATGGTTTCCAATCTGGGTCAAAAATTAAGTAACCTGAGTCACCGAATAATTCTACTCGATTTCCGCCTGGTTCGATTACATACATAAAGTACGCTTGGCTCACACCATGTTTACCAGGGCCTGCTTCGATTTTAATCCCGTTTTCAGCAAAAATATCAGCAAGATCCATTAAGTGTTGTGGATAACCATACCAGAAGGCAATATGGTGGAAACGTCCACTATTGCCTGTTTGGTCGCCCATTAATGCCACTTCATGTACAAGTGGGCTCACACTCATCCAAGCACCAAGCTCCTGGTTTTCCCCTACGATAATTTGTTCTCTTAATTTAAAGCCAAGCTGTTCAGACATAAATTCGCGATTTTTCGCTACATCGCTACACATCATATTAATGTGGTCAAGACGTCTTGCTGGAATGCCTGTTAATGGACGCTTTTGCGGACGGCTTTTTAGTAATGTTTTTTGATCAGCAGATGCTTGGAAATAGTCCACTTCCCATAAGATTTCTTGATTATGACCATCTGGAGTTACAAATTGGTAAGCTCGGCCATGCCCTAAATCTCCATCGATCCAGCCTTTTCCATAACCACTTTGTTGAATAGATGCTACACGACGCTCTAGCGCTTCTGGTGAACTTGCACGCCATGCAACATGCCCCATTCCTGCTTCCTTTGCTTCCGTTAACTTTAATGTGTGATGATAAAAATCTTCATAACCACGTAAATATACAGATTGACCTTCACGTGCTGTAATTTGTAAGCCCATATAATCTGTGAAAAACTTTAGAGATTCCTCTGGCTTTGGTGTATAAAGCTCCACATGTGCTAATTGTGCAATATCAAAATTTGACATAATCATTTCCCCCTTTGTTAAGTAAATTATTTATTAGTAAAGTAATTAATATCATCAGGATTAATCCATGTTGAATTTGTCCAACCATTTAGGTCGTAGTCAGACATACATTGATCAGCAAATGCGATTAATTCATCTGTTTTACCACTGCCCTGTGCACCGAATAATGTTTGTAGTCGAATATCGTCCTGGTTCCCCGCATAGTTACGTTCATATAGTTCGCCACGACCACCAAATTCAGTACCAATTGCATCCCATAGCAGTTTGACTGTTTTAATTTTTTCAAGCGCATCAATACCATTCGAACCGCGATATAATTTATCGAGCGTTGGACGGAAATCCTCATTTAGGAAGTCACGTGCGCTTGATGGTTGAACGATAAGATTACCGGCTACTAATTGTTGAATCATCCCCGTAATTTTTGGCCAACCTTCTTGTAAAAAGATTCGATATGCTAAGCCTCCTTGTAAGTTCGGTACAACAAAGCCATTGTCACGCTGTTCTGGATTTAGTGCCATCGCATCACTTAATGACCAGAACATGTGACGCCATGCAATAATTTCACCGACACTCGCTTGGACACCTCGGAATTGATCCGTACCTGCTGTTTTTAGCGCTTTCAATAACACACCAATGATAAAGTCAAGTTTGACAGCAAAACGTGTCACTCCTTGGAATGTAAAGCGGTTAATAAAGCCACTTTCTACGAAGAATGATGTTGTTTTTTGCATGTCTTCATAAATTAAGACATTTTCCCAAGGGATTAACGCTTGGTCGAATACTAATACCGCATCATTTTCATCGAAACGGCTGCTTAGTGGATAATCAAAAGGGCTACCCATTACAGCAGCATTCATTTCATATGAGGCACGGCTAATTAATTTCACGCCTGGTGCATCCATTGGCGCGATAAACACTACCGCAAACTCTTTTTCTTTAATCGGTAGTCCATAGGTACCAACAAAGTTATAGTTTGTAATGGCTGAACCAGTGGCAACCATTTTTGAACCGCTTACAATTAATCCTTGATCCGTTTCACGTTCAACGCGAATAAATACATCGCCTACTTCATGTACTTCTTTATTACGATCAACTGGTGGATTTACAATAGCGTGGTTAAAGAACCAGTTGCGCTCTTGTGCTTCCTTATACCATCTTTTTGCATTCTCTTGGTACGGCGAGTAATACTCTGGATTACTGCCAAGTGTCGCTAAAAATGACGCTTTATAATCTGGTGTACGTCCCATTTGTCCATAAGTAAGTCGTGACCATGCAGCAATTGCATCGCGTCCTTGAATCAAGTCATCTGCACTGCGCGCGGCACGGAAATATTTATGAGTAAAGCCGCCATTCCCAGTGTCAGTTTCACAAGTTAAAACATCTTTGTATTGTGGATCATGCATAGCGTCATAAAGACGTGCAATGGAACGAGCTGAATTTCGAAAAGCTGGATGATTTGCTACATCTTTAACACGTTCACCATGTAACCAAATTTCACGTCCATCCTGTAAACTTTCTAAATACTCTTTGCCGGTTAATGGCTTCGTCGCTTGTTGAGTAACCATCTCTATTCCCTCCTACATTTGTTACTTGTTTGACATGTCCTCCTAAATTTATATTATTCTGAATAATTAAGTAATTTATAAAATGTATAGTAATTTCTCTTTTCACTTTCATTTTTGTATAAATAATCTCAAAAAAACAAAAAAACCAGCGTCTCCACTGGTTTTTTTAATAGTTATTTTATTGTAATGAGCGCACGGCATAATACACTTTAATCGCAAGCTGACATCTAAATCGCCCTTCGCCGTTTCGTAAATCTTCCTGCAGTAACGATTCAATTTTTTCCATCCGATAGCGGAAGCCTGGAATAGATAAATTCAGTTCTTTGGCTGCCTTATTAACATTACCTCCGTTGTTCAGAAATACTTCTAAAGTTTGAATAAACGCCGTACTATTTTGCTGATCATGTTTTAACAAATGCTCAAGCACCTGCTCATAAAACACAATGAGCTCTTTTGGATTGGTCGTTTTCAAAAACAGTATTATATGCTGAAAATCTTCATAAATTGCTCCCTGGGTCTCACTAGGTGTAATGTTTTGTAAAAATCTACTCACAAGTTTTGCGTCTTGATAACTATGTCCGATGTCGCTAAGCTCATTCGAATTATGACCAATCCCAATATGAAACGTTACTTGTTTAAAACGATTTTTCAACTTAGTAACTAATTGCTTCATAAAGCTTTTTACATGCTTACTATTTTCTGTTTGTTCTTCTAAAATCATTAATATTTCATCATTTTTTATAAAACACTCAATTGACGGATATTCTATTGTTAAATAATTCAAAATGGTTTCTGTTTCTTCGAATCCAACTGCTATTACAATCAACCTACTACTCTTATTCGGATCGAAATTAAATATATTTCTTGCCTTTTTTATCATTCTTTCAATTGCTACTTGTCCATTCAACATCTCGTCTAAAAAATCCGACTTGCGTTGCCACTGAGACTGAGCGATTTGTGCTTGTATATACAAGTACACAGAAAATACAGAGATAGCACTCTCAATCATCATTTTCTGCTCTCGAGTAAGTGCCTCATCATGAATAACCGTCAAATTTCCTAATTGCTTATTCATCGTCATAATCGGGAATTTATGCAAACGCTTTCTTATATGAGAGTGATTTTTTATAAAATATTGCTCATCTTCTACTGTTTTAAAAGATGTTGCAATTGGCTTGTGCATATTCACTTTTTCAATTATAAGACTGCTATGCAACCCTTCACTTAACATATTTAATAATTGATTAAGTGTATATCCTTCTAACATAGCATTTGTTAACTGTTTTTGAATCGTCTCCGAATGGACAATTGAGTGATTTAACTCTTTTAATTGTTTATAGGCTGCATCCAATTCATGCTTTAGTGAATCTTCTTTAAAATATTTTAAAATATCAAGTTGTTCCGGTGCTGCATGTTCTTTTGTGCGAACAATAAAGCTACAATAATCGTCTCGTTTACCTCTACACTTGTCTTCGAAAACAACTAATTCTTTTGGATAAATTTTTGCTAAAAATCCTGCTACATAGCCAACCAACGTCCAACATATACTTTCTTCACTAAAGCCAAAATGTCGAACATGTTCAGCAGCTTCATAAGAATGATACCATCTTCCTTCCATTTCAAACTTATGATCATCTACTTCTAGTAACTCAATTTCTACACTGACTACACCTTCTAACGTGTGCATTGCTGCCCCAGCCATTATGAGTTCTCTTATATCATTCCAATTATATGATTGTTTAACAGACTCACCAGCACTATACCCACACGCCCAACCGTATCTTAGCAAAAAACCCTTTGCTCGTTCCATATCTAGCGTTTTGACAATATCACGCCGAAAAATTCCAAGAGCTTCAGCCGATTTTAACACCATTCGGTTGCCATTGAAGCGAATAATTCCAGTACGAGGATTCACATCAAATGAATTTTCAAACACTAGTCGATTTGCTTTCATTTTATACACCCCAATTAATATATTTTGTGCAATACGAAATACATTAAATAAAATAATAAGTAAAATAATGCCATTTAATATTAAAAAAACTATACTATAAAATCCCTTTTATAGTACAGTCATATCGTTACTTTACATAGAGTCCATTCAAAATTTCAATTTTTTTCTTAATCGCATCTTCAAACGTTAAAATATATGCGGCTGGATCTTTCGGGTTGAAGAACTGCGTAATTTTGCCCGTTTCTGGGTGAATAAATTTAGATGAAGCACCGCAGCCAATTCCTAAAATCGTCTGTACTTCTTCCATAATAACAATATTATAAATGGATTCCTCACCTGGCTTACAGTAGCCCACGTTTTCTAAGTTCCCTAAAATATTTTTTTGACGATATAAATAATATGGAACATAGCCATTTTCAGCAGTCCAATCACTTGCCATTTCCATCATTTGCGCTACTGTATCACGGTCTGCCACACGGTATTTATCTTTATTGCGTGTCATTTCTGAAGCGCGCTTAAAGCTTAGTGTATGTACCGTTAATGATTCTGGGTGCATTTTAGCAGTTTCATCTAGTGAGTTTTGGAATTCCTCAATGCCTTCGTTCGGCAGGCCGATAATTAAATCCATATTAATATTGTTCATGCCCGAATTGCGCGATAACCAAAACTTATCAATGGTTTCCTGAACAGTATGGTGGCGACCAATTGCTTTTAGTGTTTCTTCTGTGTAAGACTGTGGATTTACCGAAATACGATCAATACCCCACTTTTTCAGTACTTCGATTTTTTCTGGCGTAATTGTATCCGGACGTCCGGCTTCTACAGTAATTTCACGAATGTCCCCTGGATTTGGGAATGATTCAAACATCGTTTTATAGAGGGCATCCATTTCATCGGCTTCGATTGAGGTTGGCGTACCCCCACCCCAGTAAATCGACGTAATTTTCATGCCGCGCTCTGTTAGCCATTTACCCATTTCTCGAATTTCAATGTGCAATCCATCGATAAATGATTCCACTCGACCAGCTTTACGATTACTTTGGATTGCATACGCTGGGAACGTACAATATGCGCATTTTGTCGGACAGAACGGCACACCAATATAAATAGAGATTTCCTTACCGATTTCATCTAAATCAGGAATAATATGAAGCTGACGCGCAACAATTTCTTTCATTAACGCAATCTTTTTATCAGAAATACGGAAATCTGTTTTCAAAACATTGAAAATCTCTTCTTCTGACATCCCTGCTTTTCGGTAATTATGATAAAGCTTTGTCGGCCGAACGCCTGTTAAGATGCCCCACTGCTGCTTCATCCCCGAATATTGCTCTAATACATCTAGCATTACGTGTGATAATGCACGCTTCAGGCGGATGTTTCGTTCTTTTTCGGTGCCTTCCGTTGTGTAGCCAATCGAATAATTATTTGTATACTGCTGGCCTTCCACCTCTAAAACTGCGGAAGTATGCACCGTATTGTTTTCTTCGATTGAATGCTCAAACACAATCGACAGATCTGCACCGTCATGTGTGAGCTGGATAACTGAATCTTCATAAAAAAGATTCGCAATATGATTAAGGACTCGATTCCAATCCTCTTTAAGTTTTTGATTGATTTGTATTGTTTTCATCTATTGTTCTCTACTTTCATATCATTAAATAGTATTAAACCATCCTTATTGTAACAAAAAATCATGCATTATTAATGCTCCGTAACTAATCTCACCTTAAAAATTAATTCCAAAAAAATAATACTTTTACAATATTTTAATACAATTTTACCCATTATTTCAGTATACTTAATTACAATAGTCATTATGTTCATTACTATTATTTCCACTGTATTCGCAGTGTAAATAAGGATGGAATGTATAATATTGCTAACATATTGTTAGACGAAATGCTTTATATACTCTATAATTTTCTTACTATTCGATTATTTGGGAGGTGCATCTTAAATGAGTAACTTAGCAATACGCTCTACTGATGATTTTACGACAATTTTACATTCAATTAACATCAATTTGTATAAATTTGATTTAAAGCGCTGTGATGAGCGAACTTTTTATGTAACGATTTCCTTGCACTATGAACAACATGAGGCAATTTGCGATTTAATTTACTTAATTGACAAAGAAGAACTGTATGGTGCTATTTCATTGAATAACTTATATGAACGGGCACAGCAATTTTTTCTTAAACACTTTAAGTATGAACTAATGTACACGGATGAGATGCTTATCGCCAAAAATTTTTCGCAAACAATTCAACTCCAAGCATGCTTGAAAACATACTCTGAAAAATATCCTAAATATGTCCAACCAAAATTTTTCAAATAAAAAAGGACCACACTATCGTGTGATCCGGCTTTTTTTACAGACCTTCATATAATGATTGAATTGGTTGCGCTAAAATACGGTTGACTTCTTCAATCACGTTGCTAAGAGCCATTTCTGCCTCTAGCATTGCTAATATTTTTACATTCTGCTGTGCCAGTTGCGCAGCTTTTTGAACGTAAACAAGCTCGTCTTCTTGTAATTCCTCACCAGCGACTTGTTTTTGCTGTAATTTTAACTGAATGTCGCGGAAGTTTGTAAATAATGTTTTCGCTTCTTCGTCTGCACGTACCGCCTCAACTGCTTCTTTTAATGTTTCAAATTCAGCTGTTTTACGGAATGTTACTTGTAATTTATTTATATCTTCGTAAATGTTAATCATATACAATCCCCACTCTCATTTATTAGTTCGTCAAAAAGACGATAATCCCCTGTGCAATACCGATTAAACCACCGATTAAACCACCTAAATAAGTGATCATTTGAAGTTCTTTCTTGGAAATACCAAGCACTAGCTCTTCTAAACGTTCTACTGGGAAAACATCAACCTGCTCGCGTACAACCTCTTGAAGATTTAAACGTTTTAGAACATCCTCCAACTTGTTTTCTGCCTGTACAAAAAATCGATCAACAAGCTTAGGGATTACATCATTTTTCGCCCAGTTGTTTCCATCTGGCCAATAGTCTTGAACCGTTTTAGCTAATCGATCATCCAGCGCCAGTTGCTCTTTCGCATAGCGTTGAATATTGTCTACAATCGGATCTAATTCTACGTTAGATAAAAAGTCCATTACCGGACGCTCTTTAATTTTTTCCCATTCTTTTGAGAAGATCGCTACGAGTAAATTTTTTGTACCCGGTGCACGCAAAAATTTAATAAGCTCCTGTTGAATTTTATCTACGATCGACGATGAATCGCCCACTAACATTTGAATCATACCACCAAAAGAACCCTTTGACGATAAAAAATCGTCTAGCATATATTTAATTGTTTTCTCGCCTTCAGAAGATAAAAAATAGTCTTCCCCTTTAGCTAAAATTTGCTCTACCGCTTCTGGTACTTTGCGGTCAATTACTTGCTGAATATCTTCAGGTAGTAGCGCACGTATTGATTTTGTTGAAAGTGTATTTTTTACTTGATGAAACTGCTCAGCAATAACTGCATCTACTTTTGCTTCAATCGTTTGTGGTAAATGAGTAAATCCAGTTAGTTCTAACCATTGCTGGAGCGTTTTGTGGTTGTTGAAAAGTTCCTGCTCTGCTTTTGTTTGTATAAAATGTAGAGTGCTTAAACGAACTTCCGGTGAAAAGAATTTTTTGCGAAATGTTTCTGGTGTTAATAAATACTCCGTAACCGTTTTTCCTAATTGAACCGCCAAAGCATCTCTACGTTTTGGGATAAGTCCTGGTGTAAATGGCAATTGCCACTTGCCTATATATACCGGATTGTACGGACGAAACAACATTTTTACGGCTAAATGATTCGTTGATGCCCCGAGAAATGCACCTACGAAAGCCATGAATATAATTGATGTAAGTAAATTCATACGTATCCTCTCATTCTTATTAAATTATTCCACCATTATAACAGATGGGGTTTCTTGTAAGTAACTTTTGACACCCATTGCAGAAATAGTGACCTATCAAGTACGATATCAGGGGGAGGGAAGTTTCATGATTCAACATTTTAGTTTTAAACCAATATTTGAAAACATCCAAATACCAGGTTGGACGATCTCATTTTTTTATAAACAACAGCGCTATAATGCCGAGTACAAAAAAGATGGCAGCATTGTATTTATCGGTGCCACTCCTGCAACAGACGATTTAACTGCTGTAGAAAAACTGGTTCATGAGTTAATGCTATTCCACGTTTATGAGTAATAAATTAAAGAAGACACTACTTTTTGGCGAATCGGTGTCTTCTTTTATTTTCAGATTAATAAAATAATTTAATAGAGGGTCATTTCCAAAATATATACTTTACTTTAAAAGAAAGTATACTACTTTATAAGCACATGGAACGGAAAGCTTCCGCCTGGAGTGGAATGTGCTGTCAAGTACAGATTTTGGTGTAGAGCCTTAATAGAATTAGCTATTTTATAAAAATGAAATACATAATTTGTTTTTTTTTACGAAATATTTTATTATTATGTTATCTAATAATTTTTTCTAGGAGGTGTACTCTTTACTTATCTCGCTCATTTGCGCCGTAAGTAAAGAAAGTATTTGGACGTAGATATAGGAGAGTTAACCATTAAGCTGGCAGCATTTGCTGTCTTGATTGCCGCTACGGCATTTTTCGTTGCAACTGAGTTTGCAATAGTAAAAGTAAGAACAACTCGTATTGATCAATTAGTTGCTGAAGGTAATAATAAAGCAATTAAAGCAAAAAAAGTATTATCAAATCTGGATGAATATTTATCAGCCTGCCAATTAGGTATTACAATTACTGCCCTTGGTCTTGGTTGGTTGGGTGAGCCGACATTTGCGCTTATTCTTCATCCACTATTTGAACTTATGGGCTTAACTGGTCAAGTAACATCGATTCTTTCATTCATTGTTGCATTCTCACTCGTGACGTTTTTACACGTTGTCGTAGGGGAATTAGCACCGAAAACTCTAGCTATTCAAAAAGCAGAGGAAGTAACTTTAGCCTTATCTGGACCACTGTTATTATTCCATACCATAATGTACCCGTTCATTCGAACTTTAAACGGCTCTGCACGTGCATTATCTGGTCTATTCGGTTTGAAAATGGTTTCTGAATCTGAAGTAGCTCACTCTGAAGAAGAGCTTCGCATGATTTTATCGGACAGCTTTAAAGGTGGAGAAATTAACCACTCAGAATACGAATACGTAAATAGTATTTTCGAATTCTCTGACCGTATTGCGAAGGAGATTATGGTACCTCGAACTGAAATTACTAGCATCGAAAAAGATCAAACAATTCGCGAAGTATTTGAGTTAATGGGTGTTGAACAATATACTCGTTACCCAATTACTGATGGTGATAAAGACCACGTCATTGGCCTTGTTAATATGAAACATTTATTAACAGCATTCATTAAAGATTCAGCAAATGGTGATAAACCCGTTGTGGATTATATGCAGCCAATCATTCGTGTTATAGAAACTATTCCAATTAGCGACCTGTTACTGAAAATCCAACATGAGCGCATTCATATGGCAATCTTAATGGATGAGTACGGCGGTACATCTGGTTTAGTTACAATCGAGGACATTATCGAGGAAATCGTTGGTGATATCCAAGACGAGTTCGACGAAGATGAAATCCCAGAAGTGCAAGAAATCGCAGAAGACCATTATATTCTTGATGCAAAAATGTTATTACAAGAAGTCAATGATATCTTAGGTATTCAAATTGAAGATGAAGATATTGATACAATCGGTGGCTGGTTCATGACACAGCACTTTGATGCTATTGAAGGCGATTCGATTGAAGAACAGGGCTATAAGTTCATGATTAAAGAGCTTGATGGTCACCATATTCTATATTTGGAAGTATCGAAACTTGAAGAAGCAGCAACACAAATAGAAGAACAATAATTTTGGACAACCAAAACGACTCTCCGGCTGCGGAGGGTCGTTTTATCATGTCCAGAACTTTTGCTAGGGGGAAACACTTTGGAGCTTTATACAAATTTACGCGCAGGTGAAAAAGGGGCCTGGCTTTCAAT
The DNA here is from genome assembly GCF_038003525.1 of Solibacillus sp. FSL H8-0538. Taxonomy (NCBI): domain Bacteria; kingdom Bacillati; phylum Bacillota; class Bacilli; order Caryophanales; family Caryophanaceae; genus Solibacillus; species Solibacillus sp. FSL H8-0538. The sequence continues at coordinate 3,135,719 of NZ_JBBOPI010000001.1, forward strand.
TGGCACCTATATCTTTTTGAGTGCCATGAAGTTAACAGTTGGCTATATTGGTATGTCCTCCGCTTTAAAGGCAGATGGTTTAAATAATACGACGGACATTATTGCGTCTGTTGCCGTTCTAGTCGGACTTAAAATTTCTCAAAAGCCACCAGACTCCAATCATCCATATGGCCATTTACGTGCAGAAACTGTCGCTTCACTAGTTGCCTCATTCATTATGATGGTCGTTGGTTTACAAGTAATATCGGCAACTGTTCAAAGCCTATTTCATCCGACACACGAAACCCCGTCACTGCTTACTGCATTAGTTGCATTATTTAGTGCCGTAATTATGTACGGCGTGTACCGTTATAATTTAGCGCTTGCTAATAAAATTAAAAGCACAGCCGTGAAAGCAGCGGCGTATGATAACCGTTCAGATGCGCTCGTTAGTATTGGCGCCGCTATCGGGATCTTTGGGGCCATTTTCGGCATGCCGATTATTGATAAAATTACAGCACTTATCGTAGGAATCATTATTATTAATACAGCTATCGGGATTTTCTGGGAAGCAGTGCAAACATTAACGGATGCATTTGATATCGATGAAGCTGAAACATTATGGAAGCTTATTCAAAATGTTGAGGAAGTGATTGATTTAATTGACTTAAAAGGGCGCTCTCATGGTAATATGAGCTTTATTGATGTGACCGTTACAGTGAATCCAAATTTAAACGTACGTGAAAGCCATGACATTACGGAGAAAATTGAAGCTACAGTGAAGCACTTTAATCCGTACTGTATGGTGCTTGTTCACATAGAGCCACATGAACATAATTACGCGGTGGAAGATGATTATCATTTTTAGAACAAAAGCGCTAAAGCGCCTGCTCAGCCCCGACAGCTGCTTGCGAGCCCGAAGCGAAAGTAAACGCTCCTCCACTTTCGCCCGAGGGATCGAAGCGACCTCGAGGGGCTGGCGCTTTAGCCTAGACGTTGCATTTACTTTCTTTGAATGTTATCCACATGGCGAAATTTTATAATTTCCTTAACAAATACAAAACGGACTATCGCAACCAGTTTATACTGGTTACGATAGTCCGTTTCTTTATTTCCCGCTACCTTCTGTCAAACCATGCTTTACTGCATATAGTGCAGCTTGTGTACGGTCCTGTACTTGTAACTTCGTAAAAATGTTCGAAATATGCGTTTTCACTGTTTTTTCAGTGACGAATAGAGAGGAAGCAATTTCTCGGTTACTTTTCCCTTTTGTAAGCTCTGCTAACACATCCTGCTCTCGCGGAGTTAATGCATTTTGAATATGCGGTTTATTTTCTTCCTCGCGCAAACCTTCTTCTAACTGCGTTGTTGCTTCTGGATGGATCGTATTTTCACCCCGCATAATTTGACGAATCGATTCCACTAAATCATCCGGCTCGATGTCTTTTAGCTGATAACCAGACGCCCCTGCTTCAATCGCTGGTAAGACATGATCCTTATCTGAAAAGCTTGTGAGCATTAAAATAAAAACTTCCGGCCACTGTTCTTTAATGCGTTTCGTTGCCTGGATGCCGTCCAGTTCTGGCATCACTAAATCCATTAGTACAATATCCGGCTTCAAGCTACGTACTAAATCAATCGCTTCAAGCCCATTTTTCGCCTCTCCAACAACTTCTATATCTTTTTGCGTTTTCAAAAAAAATAATAACCCGCGCCTTACAACATGATGATCATCAGCAATTAGTACTCGAATCATTGATATTCCCCCTAATACGGTAAACGAATTAATAATTCCGTTCCTTTTCCAATTTCACTAACCCAATCAACTGAGCCACCAATTGCATGTGCCCTGTCCTTAATGGATTGAATGCCCATTGATGGGATTGTGTTATGTGCATCGACAACAAAGCCGCGCCCCTCATCCTTCACAACGAGTAGCACATCTGTCGCCGTTACATTAATATAAAGTGCTGCATCCGTTACACCGGCATGCCGACGAATATTATTCAGCGCTTCTTGTGTAATTCGAAATAATGTCTCCTCGACGCGAGATGGGAACTGAATGACACCTGCGACATTAACGGTTAATTTTAGACCAAGCATTTCCGCATACACTTTAATAGCTTCAATGAGTCCGCTTTCTAAACCTTTTGGACGTAGCTGCCATATCAGCGCGCGCATTTCTGTTAACGCCTCCTGTGTCAGCTGCTGAATTTCCTTGAACGTTTCTTTTGTTTCCTGTTGATCACTCATTTCAATGCCAGCTCGAGCTGTTAATGTTACGGAAAAAAGTAGCTGGTTTACCGAGTCATGAAGATCTCGTGCTAAGCGATTGCGTTCCTGAACGAGTGCGATTTCCTGCTGCTCATTCGTTAAATAAATCCGCTTAATTGCTGAGCCCATCTGGAATGCGACAGATTCTAATAAATTTAGCTCCTCATCTGTAAAACGAATCGTATTTTTCGAGGCAACGTTTAGTAAACCAAAACGTTCCTGGCCAGATTGCAATGGGACAGTTGCATGATGTGTAATGTCTTCGTGGTCGCCTACATTTGCTTCAATTGCACTCTCAATACGCTGACACTCTATTATATTCGACGCTTTTTTCAGCTCTTCATTGCGGTAGCGCGAAATACACCAGCACCCACCTCTCTTTAAGTGTTCACAGCTATTATAGGCGAGCGCTTCCGGTAAATTTTGCTGAACAACAAGTTCTGATTTTCCCTTCTTATCAATAAAGAAAATCCACCCTGTTTCAAACTTAGTACCACTTAAAAACTTGGACAGTGCGCCGTTCAACATAGGAATCATTTCTGTCTCTTCGTTTAGTAATTCCGCAATTTCTTTTAAGATTGCAATATTGGAATGGTCTTTTGCTGCCATCATTACACCCCGTTTACTTGCTTTTTCCCATCATATCATTGATCAGCCATGTAACGCATCGCCATATTGCTCATACTTTTGAAGGAGTTGTCCTAAATATAGTACATCATGCAAAAGGTGTTTATTTTTATGCAAATCTATGCAAATAACATGCAAAAAATTGCAATAATTTTGTGTATAATTATGGAGAATATATGTAATTACTGGGGGGATATATATATGTTACAATCCGATTCACTAAATGCACAAACACTTGCTTATAAAACAATTCGCGAACAAATTTTAGCAGGCGAGTTAGTTGGGGGGGAGAAGCTTACTGAAGAGCGTTTAGCTGAACAAATCGGTGTTAGTCGCACTCCAATTCGAGAGGCTATTCGCCGGCTTGAGCAGGAAGGTTTAATTCAAAATAAACGTGTTTTGAAGCCCACAAAGGCCGATTTGATTCACCTTTATGAAATGCAAACGTTAATTGAATGTTATGCAGTTCGGTATGCTTCACATAATATTCTTGATGAGCAAATAGCCCTGTTGAAAAATCGCCTAGCAACAGCTCGTAAAGGGACCCTTGAGGAAATGGTCAACGTCAGCATGGATTTCCACGAAACAATTGTAGCTGCAAGTAAAAACCCTTTAATGATTGCTGAAATAGATAAAATAAGATCCATTATTTACATGTTCAGTAGTGCAATGAAGGTAGGTAAGCGCCCGCTATTAATTGACGAGCTGGAGCAGATTATAAAAGCAATAGCTGTAGGCAATGTCGAGTTAGCAAGTAAACTATTACGTAAGCATTTAGAAGCAAATCTTAATTTCACGCTGAATTTAAAGAGCGATTATTAACACCAGTCAAAACGACAAGAAGATGTGACCTTTTGTCAGTCACATCTTCTTGTTATTTCAAATAATCTACACGGTACACATCATGGCGGCGATCCTTTAAATGCTTTACCGTACCGTCTTGGCGCTTACGACGTAGTATTTCTAAATCTACATCGCCAATCAGCACCATTTCTACATTCGCATTCGTCTCTCCTACAATGCCATCCCGAGCAAATTCAAAGTCACTTGGCGCAAAAATTCCAGACTGGGCATATTGAATATCCATATTTTCCGTTTCTGGTAAATTACCAACCGTACCAGAGATTACCGTATAAATTTGATTTTCAATTGCGCGCGCTTGTGCACAGTAGCGTACACGCAAGTAACCATGACGATCTTCCGTACAAAACGGCGTAAAAATAATATTAGCCCCCATATCCGTAGCAATGCGTGCCAGTTCCGGAAACTCCATATCATAACAAATTTGAATCGCAATTTTGCCGCAGTCTGTTTCAAATACTTCCACCTTGCTACCGCTACTTATCCCCCACCACTTCCGTTCATTTGGCGTAATATGCACCTTATACTGCTTTTCAATTGTCCCATCTCTTCTGAACAAATAGGCAATATTATAAATTTCTTCGTCTTCCTCTTCAACGAAATGAGAGCCACCAATAATGTTAACATTATAACGGACCGCCAAATTCGTAAATAATTCAATATATTGTGGCGTAAAAGTTGTCAGCTTCCTCACCGCTTGCGAAGGGGACTTTTCATGTAAAAATGACATGAGCTGCGTTGTAAAAATTTCTGGAAACACCACAAAATCTGAAGCCGCATCAGAGCCAACATCAACAAAATACTCGCATTGCTTAGCAAAGTCCTCAAAGCAGGAAATTTTTCGCATCATATATTGCACGACACAAATGCGTACCGGATAGCTCGTTTTAAAATGACGTTTTGATAATGGTGTATAATCAACATTATTCCATTCCATCAGTGTTGCATATTTACCTGAAGCTACATCGTCCGATAAATAATTCGGATTAATGCGCATTAAAATAAAGTCATTCATTATTTGAAATGTTAACACAGGGTCATAAATTTTATGTCGGCTTACCGCATCGACATATTCACGCGGTGCCATTTCATCTGCATGAATATGATAATTCGGAATACGTCCACCGATAATAATTGACTTTAAATTTAAGGTACGCGCTAAATCTTTACGCGCCTCGTACAGTCTTTGTCCCACCTTCATGCGGCGATAATTTGGGTGTACCATTACTTCAATACCATATAAATTGTAACCGTCTGGATTATGATTCGTAATAAAGCCGTTATCCGTAATATCATTCCACGTATGACGATCATCATATTCATCAAAATTAATACGCAAACTCGAGCAGGAGCCAATAACAACACCTTCAAACTCCGCCACCATCTGCCCTTCTGGAAAAATCGATAAATGACTATACAGATGAGCTCGCTCCCACGGAACCATCCCTGGAAACGATATACGCTGAATTTCTAAAATCGCTTCAATATCTTCAATGGCCATATTACGGATCATCATTCTTTTCTCAAACTGTGATATATCTAGAGATTCTGTCATAACATTTTCCCCTTCCAATTCCCTTAAAATAGTTACCCATTACTATACCCAATAAACGAAATAATTTACTTCTATTTCTATTAGAACTATAATTAAGAATGTAAAAATTTATTTAGTAGGAGTACTTCAATGACAAAAAAACTTGAGAATAGCTTACTAATGATGTGGGTCGTTGCGCTTGTTGCGACACTTGGATCATTATACTTTTCAGAAGTGCGTGGGTACGAGCCATGTGAGTTGTGTTGGTATCAACGTATTCTAATGTACCCGCTCGTAATTATTACAACAGTTGCATACATTCAAAAAAATGCGCGTATCGCTGTACTAACCGCAGTATTTGCCTGCATCGGCGGTAGTATTTCTCTTTATCATTATGGTATTCAAAAGCTCGACTTTTTATCCGAATCAGCCCCAGCATGTGGACGTGTTCCATGTACAGGAATGTATATTAACTGGGCGGGCTTTATTACGATTCCATTTTTAGCGCTTACTGCATTTATCTTGATTGCTGCTATTAGCTTTTACATGTTAAAGGTATTAAAGGAGGAAAAATAAGTTGAAGAAGCTTGCTATATTTGGAGGCATTATCGTTGTTTTATTTGCTGTTATTATCGTTTTGACAAATATGTCAAATGAAGATAAATTAGCTGATAATCCTTACGGCACAAAAGATTTAAAGCAATCTACAATTGATTTATTAACAGATGAAAATTATCAAAACATTATTTTACCTGAGCCTTTACAAGAAAAAATTGATTCAGGCGAGCCGGTATTAGCCTATTTATTCAGTCCGGAATGCTCTCATTGTAAAAACTTGACACCAAAATTAATGCCAATTGCTGAAAAACTTGATTTACAAATCGATCAATTGAACGTACTTGAGTTTGATCAGGCTTGGACAACTTATAGTTTGGAAGCAACACCCACATTAATTTATTTTGATAAGGGCGAAGAAGTAAATCGTTTAGTTGGCGATGCACCAGAGGAAACAATTCATCAATTTTTCAATGAAGTTGTATTAAAAAAATAAGTAATAGGGAATCGTGTTCTAATACGAGCACGATTTTTTTTTGGAGGAAAATAGATGTTTCAATATGAAATTGTACAAGATGGCTTAACGGTCGAGGATTTACTACGCAACAAATGGCGTTTAGGAAAGAAAATTGTGCACGAGCTGCGCATGGCAAAGGCAGTCACAGTAAACGGCGAGCCTGTATTATGGAAAGACCCTTTGGCAAAGGGGACAAAGCTACAATTTTCATTCGAAGTACCGGCTTCAAGCTACAAGCCAACTAATGCTTGCACAGTTGAGATTAAATACGAAGACGAGCATTGCTTAATCGTTTCTAAACCAAAAGGCATGTCCACGCATCCAAATGACGAATGGGACAGCAATACGTGCATGAATCATGTGATGGCCTATATTCAAGCAAACGGTGGGCATTACGCGGAGCATGTACACCGTTTAGATCAAGGAACTAAAGGCTTACTCCTTGTAGCGAAGCACCCGATTGCAAAATCAATTTTTGACCGTATGATCGAAGAAAAAACGATTATTCGTACTTATGCAGCTGAAGTTCAAGGAAATCTACGTACGGACAGCGGTACAGTGAACGCAGCTATTGGGAAAGACCGTCACCACTCTACACGCCGCGTTGTGTCACCCACTGGACAACACGCCGTAACTCATTATGAAGTTGTTAACCGCTATAAAGGAACTTGTGTCGTGCATTTAGTGCTTGAAACAGGCCGTACACACCAAATCCGTGTACACATGGCATATTTAGGTCACCCAATTGTTGGCGATACGATGTATGATGCGCGTGAAACAGCTAGCGGCGATTACGAGCTACACGCAATTCAATTAGAATTTAACCACCCGTTTTTAAATGAAACGACTGTTGTAAAAGATATTTAAGAAAGTGCTGTCTCGCTCCAATGTAAGATAAGGTCTTTTATTACGTATTTTTTCAAAATAATTACTAAAATAGCCCCGTTAAGCAAATACTGCTAACGGGGCTTGTTCGTTTTATTCGTTAAAACCTTTATCCGGATCTGTGCCTGTACGGTGGAAGGTGTTTAGAGCAGTAATGGCTGCTACTTCATCTACCGCTAAGCCAAAGTTAAATACAGCTAAATTTTCTGCAATACGTTCTGGTGTGACAGATTTCGGAATCGCAATATTTCCAATTTCTAGCTACCAGCGTAACACCTACTGCTTCATCATACGAAATACGCCGTAACCGATGCGTGGCATTTCTACACCATTTGCAAGTGTAATTGTTTTAGAAATTGTCATATTGTCAAACTCCCTTTTAACTGTTTAACCACTAGTATACTAACTATTCCAAAAAAATTCGATATCCGAATTAAAAATCAAAGTGGAAGTTGTCGGGATTTGCACCGATACGTTCGTTGCGATTTAATTCATTTATTTGCTGCATCTCTAAACCACTTAATTCGAAGTCAAAAATAGTGATATTTTCTTCGATACGCTTCGGTGTGACAGATTTTGGTATGATAATAATATCATTTTGTAAATGCCAACGAAGTGCAATTTGTGCTGGTGATTTACCATGTACGTGTCCAATTGCCGATAAGGTTGGATCTGCCAGTACATTACCTCTTCCTAGTGGTGACCATGCTGTAACCGCAATATTATGCTCGGTACAGAAGGCACGTAAAGACTCTTGAGATAAGTACGGATGCAGTTCTACTTGGTTTACCATTGGTGCTGTATTTGCTTTAGATAAAATAGATTGAAGATGGTGTTCATGATGATTTGATACACCTGTTACGCGAATTAGCTTTTCATCATATAAACGTTCAATCGCACGGTATGTATCTTCAAATTTTTCTACTACCGGCCAGTGTGTTAAATATAAATCGATATAATCCATGTTTAGTTTCTTTAAAGACGTCTCGAAAGCCCGCAATGTATTGTCATAACCTTGATCACTATTCCAAACTTTAGTTGTCACAAAAATATCTTCACGTGCTACGCCAGAGTGACGAATCGCTTCGCCAACTTCAACTTCATTATCATATAGAGATGCAGTATCAATCGCACGGTAGCCTACCTCAATCGCCTTTGTAATCGCGAAGATAGCTTCCTCGCGCTCCGTCATTTTGTAAACACCTAGCCCTACAAGTGGCATTTCTACGCCGTTTGCTAAAGTTCTTGTGAATTGTAAATTCATCGTAGTCACTCCTTGAGTTTGAATATTTTAATTATACGCGTAATTTAAACTTCTTTATATATCAAAAAAAACGCCTGATATAGTTGCAAAAGGGATTTGAAACGAATATTATATAAAACGTTCTTAAAAACGTTCGTGTTTTAGAAAGAGGGAATTTTTATGTTTCGTTTGAAAGAAAACAATACAACAGTAAAAACTGAAATGCTAGCTGGGCTGACAACATTTTTAACAATGGCTTATATTATTGTTGTGAACCCGATAATTTTATCAGACGCTGGTGTACCTATAGATCAAGTATTCATGGCGACAATTATTTCCGCTGTTATTGGGACAGCTTGGATGGCACTGTGCGCAAACTACCCAATCGCCGTTGCACCGGGAATGGGATTGAATGCGTATTTCACGTATACAGTTGTCCTGGCATCAAATGGGCAAATTGATTATGTAACCGCGTTTTCAGCCGTATTTGTTGCTGGGATTATTTTTGTTATTTTAAGTTTAACTCCGTTCCGTGAAAAGCTTATTACTGCTATTCCAGAAAATTTAAAGCTAGCGATTACAGCTGGTATTGGACTTTTCATTGCCTTTATCGGACTTCGTATGTCTGGTTTAGTTGTAGCAAATGATTCAAACCTAGTTGGTCTTGGGGATTTAACCTCAGCTCCAGTATTATTGACGTTATTTGGACTTGCTGTAACGGTTGTACTAATGGCTCGCAATGCAAAGGGCGCACTATTTATAGGTATGATCGCGACGTCAATTATCGGAATTTTGACAGGTCAGTTGCACATCGAAAAAATCATTGCAATGCCACATTTACCTGAAGGCATTTTAGTTTGGAATCCAATCGAAGCATTTAGCAATGTCATTGAATTTGGACTGTACGGTGTTGTGTTCTCGTTCATTTTAGTTACGTTATTTGATACGACAGGAACGATGATCGGTGTTGCCAAACAGGCCGGTTTAATGAAGAACAATAAATTACCGCGTGCACGTCATGCTCTACTCGCTGACTCGGTTGCAACTACAGTTGGTTCGATGTTCGGGACTAGTCCAACAACAGCTTATTTAGAGTCTGGCGCAGGTGTTGCTGCTGGTGGGCGTACAGGTCTTACTTCGTTAACAGTAGCTGGTTTATTTATTGTCGCATCATTTTTCGGTCCGCTTGTCGCATCTCTATCTAATGTTTCAGCGATTACATCTCCTGCACTAATTATTGTAGGGAGTTTAATGATTGGTGCTGTGAAACATATTGAGTGGGATAAATTTGAGGAAGCATTTCCAGCATTTTTAGTTGTGTTAACGATGCCACTTACATCAAGTATTTCAACAGGTATTGCTCTGGGCTTTATTTCTTATCCTTTATTGAAAATCGTTAAAGGACAAGCCCGCGAAATTCATCCGCTAATGTATGTGTTTGGAGTACTCTTTATTATTCAGCTGGTATTCATGCCACATTAATTAGAAATGCGAGTTGAGCGTAACTATGCTCAAACTCGCATTTTTTTGTTCCTGCTTTGCTTCACTTTCCTCGTCAAAAATAAATTTTACAAATTATTGAAAAGTTAGTTCGCAAATGTTTCTTAAATCTCGTATAATTCATTTAACAGAATATTCTTAAACTATCACGATAATTAAAGTTGGCTACATCACTTTGTCACGGGTTCTATTTTCACATTAGAGGAGCTGGTTGTTATGATGGATACACCTTTATTGTTAACAGGTTTTTTGAACCGAGCAGAACGTTATTTCCCCGAAAAGCTCATCATATCTAGAACGAGCGCAACGAAAACGCATCGTATTCCTTATAAAGATTATGTAAAACGTACACGCCGATTAGCAGATGCATTAACAAAGCTTGGAATGACACGTGGGACGAAGGTTGCTTCTTTTGCTTGGAACCACCACCGTCACTTAGAAGCTTATTTTGCGGTTCCTTGTAGTGGTGCTATTCTTCATATGGTTAATATTCGTCTCGCACCGGAGCATATTATTTATGTTATTAATCATGCTGAGGACGAAATTTTACTTATCGACGGAGATTTATTCCCACTCGTTGAAAAAGCTCTTCCATATTTAAAATCGATAAAGCATATTATTGTCATGCATGATGGGTTTGAAGTCCCTGAATCGAGCTTTGCCAATGTCTATTCCTATGAGCAACTACTGGCTGAAGCATCGGAGGATTTTGTATTCCCGGATGATTTAGATGAAAATACGCCTGCTGGAATGTGCTATACAAGTGCGACAACAGGCATGCCAAAAGGTGTTGTCTATACACATCGTAGTTTAGTACTGCATAGCTTAACGCTCGGCCTAAAGGATACACTTGGACTGAGTGAGGCAGATGTGATTATGCCAGTTGTACCAATGTTCCACGTAAATGCATGGGGTATGCCGTTTGCTGCAGTGAACTTTGGAATGACACAAGTAATGCCAGGTCCTATGTTTACCCCTAGTCTGCTACTCGATCTCATTGAACAGGAAAAAGTAACTATAACGGCTGGTGTACCAACAATTTGGCTGGGTGTCCTTGCCGAGCAGGAGTCCAACCCGCGTGAACTTTCATCATTACGTTCAGTTGTATGTGGGGGCTCTGCTTCACCAAAAGGATTAATCCGTGCCTTTGAAGAAAAGCTTGGGATACCATTTATTGTCGGCTATGGGATGACTGAGACTTCACCAATCGTGAGTCTATCAAACTTCACTACTTGGATGGAAGATTGGGATTATGAGGACAAGCTAGAACTTCGTGCAACACAAGGCTTAACCGTACCACTAATTGAAACAGACGTTGTCAATGAAAATGGTTCAGTTCCTTGGGACGGACAAACAATGGGTGAACTCCGTATTCGTGGGCCATGGATTGCAAAAGAATATTATAAAGATGAGCGTACAGCGGAAGCTTTCCAAGATGGTTGGCTTTACACTGGCGATATCGCAGTTCTGACAAAAGAAGGCTACATTAAAATTACAGACCGTACAAAGGATTTAATTAAATCTGGTGGGGAGTGGATTTCCTCTGTAGATTTAGAAAATGGCCTCATGACGCATCCCGCAGTATTTGAAGCTGCGGTTATTGCGATGCCACATCCGAAATGGCAGGAACGTCCACTTGCTTGTGTCGTTTTAAAAGCAGGGGCAACTGCAACGAAGGATGAACTCATTGCCTCATTAGAAGCCGATTTTGCGAAATGGTGGCTACCAGATGATGTTGTATTTTTAAACGAAATTCCTAAAACATCGGTAGGAAAATTTTTAAAGGCCAAATTACGTGAAGAATTAAAGGATTATCAAGTAAGCACGCCTAATTAACTGAAAGACACATCTCCCCCAACATGAGGGAGAAATAATATTCTATCATGTGGTTACGAAAGCTTCTCTTTTTTAACCACATAACAAAAGCCGTAATCGCCAACAAATCGATTACGGCTTTTCTTTATTGCATAGTATTTCTACTTTAGATGACGATCAAAGAATGTGACCATCGCATTGTAAAACTCGATTCGGTTTTCTTCGTTGGCAAATCCATGACCTTCATTTTCTTTTAGCATATATTCCACATCAACACCTCTTGCTCTTAAGGCTTCAACAATCTGATCAGATTCTGTTTTGTTGACACGTGGATCATTTACACCTTGTGCGACAAAAAGAGGTGTCTTAATTTTATCGACATGGAAAACTGGTGATACAGCCGTTAGTAGCTCTTTATCTTTTTCTGGATGTCCGACTCTCTCATAGAACATATTGAGCGAAGATTCCCAGTATGGTGGGATCGTTTCTAATAAAGTAAAGATATTCGAAACGCCAACATAATCAACAGCCGCTGCATATAAATCTGGTGTAAACGTAATACCAGCTAATGTTGCGTAGCCACCAAACGATGCCCCGTAAATACCGATTCGTTCAGGATCCGCAATTCCTTGATCAATTGCCCACTGAACACCATCTGTAATATCATCCTGGATTTTTAATCCCCATTGCTTATTTCCTGCCTCAAGGAATTCCTTACCATAGCCAGTTGAAGATCTGAAATTAACTTGTAGTACGGCATAGCCACGATTAGCAAGTAGCTGAACTTCTGGGTTGAATCCCCACATATCGCGTGCCCATGGTCCCCCATGTGGAACCACAATTAAAGGTAAATTTTTTGATGTTTTATTATTCGGAACAGTTAAGTACCCATTAATTGTAAGGCCATCACGACTTTTGTAAGAAATCGAATTCATATCAGCCAATTTATTTGGATCTAACCAAGAACTTAACTCCGCTAATTCAGTCATTGTATCTGTTTCTGAATCATAATAATAATACTTTCCGAAAACTTTATCGCTCGAAATACTAACTATAAACTTCGTCATTTCTTTATTGTAATCGTTAATGCCAAATTCACTTTCACTTACACCTAGCTTGTCTTTGATTTTATTAAAGATCTTCTCAAATTCTTTATCTAAAAATACATAATGAGCTTTATCAGTTACATATGCCCCAAAGAGTAATCTATCTTTACTAGAGCTGTATAGAGCACCTGATATATCAACATTCGGATTGGATAAAATAACTTCTTCATTAGCTTTTAAATCAAATTTAACAAGTTCCACTTTATCGCGATTTTTATTAGATAACGCATAAATGGATTGGTTATCTTTTGAGAAGGCAATTGGAGATACTGTATCTCCTGCTTCCAACATAATAAATGGCTTAAATGCTTCATCTTCTGAATCTCGGTATAAAATGGTACCCACTACCCCATCAGATTCGATTGCCATTCTAATTTGTCCATTACTATCGGCAAGCCAGCCTTGAATATTCCCAGGATTTTTAGCGACAAGCGTTGTTTCACCCGTCTTCACATTCAACTTATAAACATCAAAAGCTGTTGAATCTTCTTTATTCATCATGATTAAGATTTCATTTTCTACACCTTGTAGATAGTCAATCGGATATGCTACAACGTTAGGATATGGCGTTAAATCTTTCTCCTTCCCCCCTTTAAAAGAAGAAGAATAAATATGGTAATTTTCATCCCCACCATTATCTTTTAAGTATAGTATATTATCATCTTTCCAAAAGAATCCTGCAATATCTCGATCTTTAGAGCTTGTCACTCTCACAGGTTCATTGTCACTATTCATCTCTTTAACAAAAACATTTGAACGGCTTTCCCATGATGAAGCGTATGAAATATAATTCCCATCAGGAGAAAGTTGGTAACCAAAGTTTCCAGGGTTTTTCATAAAATCTTCTACTGAGATTTCTTGAACCCCTTTGTCATTAATGGCTTTATTTTTAACGTCCTTATAATTATTAAAAATTAATTCCAAATCTTTAGGAGTTATTCTTTTATCTTTAGAAATGTCTTTAAAAAGACCAAGATTATTAGCGGATTTCTTGTAATCTGCTAAACTTTTTTCTGCTTTTTCAACTCCGAGAGCTCTAATTAAAACTCGTGCAATTTCTTCTTGGGTAATATTCGCTTTGAGATTTTTCAATTCTCCTTTATTTACCCAATTATCGACTACTTCAGCTCTCATTACTTCTGAGCCATGCTGGTATGTTAGAGCTGTTACTGCATGTTCGAGAAAAGCTTCTACTGTAACTCGTACATTTTGATTAATAGCTGCTAAATCAACCTCTTTGTTCGCTGGCGTAGATGTGTTATTAGCAAAAGTTGAAAGCGGTAGAGATACAAAGAGACCTAGCACTAAAATAGATGATAACAATCTTTTTAACATACTTATACATCTCCTTCCTTTTTTTACAATATTAAGGATAACATACAGAGGTGATAAACGGTTTATATTATCAAAAAAATTCAGTTTTTTAAGGTCTCTCTAAAGGGAAATTAGGAAGCCTCAACAACAAAAAGAAAGAGCCACAAATGAGGAAATCCCTAATTTGTGGCTCTTTTTCATTAATTTTTGTCTTTGTCATCGAATTGCCGCGGATCTGGAATGCGGTCATCCTCTACTAGTTGTTGATCATCTCTCATATTTTCCATTTGCTTTCCGAGGAGTTTTACTTCTTCCATTGAATTGGCCATATTCCCATTTACAATCTTTCTTGATTCATCGTCCATCACAATACCTCCTTTTCAGCTATTATTCCCTTTTTGGATTTTTTAGATCATTTACCTCATAATTTTGTATAGGCAACTGATTTCAGATAAGCTATACTTGGAAGTGAGTTTTATTAAACATGAGGAGGGTACTTCCATGAAATTAATTTTAATTCTTGGTGTTTGTGTCTCTTTCTTAACTGCAATCTTCACTGCTGGTTATGAAGGCAAACCTGTCTCTAAAGAAAGCTAATTTTCGTTAGCTTTTTAGAAAGACGCATCTCGTCCGAAAATATGGAGAGATGATGTCCTTTATGATGTGGTTAAGAAAATTATACTTTCTAACCACTAAACGAAAGACAACCGTGAGATTTCACAGTTGTCTTTTTTTGTTTGACTTTTTACCATTCAGCATTTATATTAGTTACATATAGTAAGTTAATTATTAAAAATAAACATCTGTTAAAGGGGATTATTTAACATGACTACACCTTTTCATAAAAAACCAAATATGTACACTTCACATGTTCAATTAAAAGTTTCCGATTTAACACGTTCCCTTGAATACTACACAACAATTATTGGCTTTGAAGTGCTCAAGCAAACTGAAGATACAGCTTATTTAACATTTGATGGTAAAAATAGTCTTTTATCATTAGTAGAAGTAGCAAATGTACAACCATTACGTGGTGGTTACACTGGTCTTTACCACTTTGCATTACTTCTTCCCTCTCGCAAGGATTTAGGCAACATCGTTCAGCATTTCGTTGAATTAAATGTACGTGTCGGCGCATCAGATCATGATGTCAGTGAAGCACTTTATTTAAATGATCCGGATGGTAACGGCATTGAAATTTACGTTGACCGTGACGCATCAGAATGGACTTGGAATAGCGAAGGTTATGTACACATGACTACAGAGCATTTAAACTTTCAACCAATCCTAGCTGAAGCAGATGGTAAATGGGGCGGATTACCAATAGGCACGGTAATGGGACATATCCATTTATCAATTTCTGATATTGCCGCTACAGAAAAATTTTATACTGCGGTATTAGATTATGAAGTTGTCACTCGCTACGGCGCACAAGCTTTATTCATCTCTACAGGTAAATACCATCACCACCTTGGCTTAAACACTTGGCATAGTGGTGGCGGTGTACCAGCTCCTGCCAATACAGTAGGGTTAAAATCGTATACAGTCGTTTTAGAGGATGCTGCATATGCTGAAAAAGTGAAAGCTAACTTACAAACAGCTGGCTATACAGTTGAACACTTTGAAGAAGCACCCGCTTATGGTGGTACTCAATTATTCTCAGTTGTTGACCCAAATGGCATCCGCATTGTCTTTACAGCAGAGGGCGAATAGTCTAGTTGAAGAAAGGTATTCAAAATTAATTTTTTGAATACCTTTTTATATTTGTGTGAAACTTTTTGGAAATATTAACGTATACATTATTATCAAATAGTTGGAGGGATTAGGATGTCTCTATTTAACAAAATTTTAGCAAGTGTCGGTATTGGCGCAGCTACAGTGGATACAAAATTACAAAAGTCTACATACACTGCTGGCGATACAGTAAGTGGTATCGTAGAAATTATTGGTGGCAACACAGAACAGCAAATTGATGCCATTTACTTAACACTTTATACGAATTATATTAAGGAAGTAAATGACACAAAGGTAACTGAGCAAGCGGCTATTTCAAAAATTCAAGTGAATGAAACACTTACCATCAAAGCAAATGAAAAACGTGAAATTCCATTTTCCTTTACATTACCATTTGATGTCCCAGTTACAGCCGGTCAATCACGTGTTTGGATTCATACAGGGCTCGATATTAAAAATGCGATTGATCCAAACGATAAGGATTTTATCGACATTCAGCCAACACCGCTAGCTAATAGTGTGTTAAGTGCCGTACAAAACCTTGGTTTCCGTTTACGTAAAGTGGATTGCGAAATAGCGCCTGCTTATTTACGTCGCCAAACACCGATTGTACAAGAATTTGAATTTTCACCAACAAACCAAACGTTTCGCCGTCGTTTAGACGAGCTTGAACTTATCTTTGTCTCGCAAACAGCTAATTCAGCTGAAATTTTAATGCAAATAGACCGTCGTGCTCGTGGTCTTGGTAGTTTTCTATCAGAAGCACTTGATATGGATGAAAGTCACGTGCGTTTATCCCTTCATGCTAACGATAATATTCCATCAAAAATTGCAGAAGCAATTGAGCGTTATATGTAATAGATAAATCGCCCAAATGAAAGAGGCATCTCCCACAAATATTGCGGAGATGCCTTTTCATTATTTTAATCCAGGGTAATTCTGTTGTCTCAACACTTCATAAATTACGATTGCTGCGGTATTCGATAAATTCAATGAA
Organism: Solibacillus sp. FSL H8-0538; assembly: GCF_038003525.1. Lineage (NCBI taxonomy): Bacteria > Bacillati > Bacillota > Bacilli > Caryophanales > Caryophanaceae > Solibacillus > Solibacillus sp. FSL H8-0538. The sequence continues at coordinate 3,152,660 of NZ_JBBOPI010000001.1, forward strand.
CGGATATGGTCACTTTGCGGAATGCGTAAACACATATCTTTTCGTTCATATGCAAAATCCTTAGGTAAGCCCGTTGTTTCACGGCCGAACACGAAATAAATATCACGTGTTGTGTCACTAAAATCATGTGTTGTGTAAGGCTCATCGCTATACGTTTCGATTAAATACACATCCCCACCTTCAGCATAGGCGATGAAATCTTCTAATGAATCGTGATACACCACATTCACATGCTCCCAGTAATCAAGACCCGCACGCTTTAGCATTTTATCGTCCGTTGAAAAGCCAAGTGGACGAATTAAATGAAGTGATGTATTTGTTCCTGCGCAAGTACGTGCAATATTTCCCGTATTCGCAGGGATTTCTGGTTGGTATAAAACAATATGATTTGGCAAAACAATGACCCTTCTCTCTTAAATAGTTAACAGCGCAAGCCCTTTATCAATTTCAGCAAGCACTTCCGTGTCCTGCTCGCGCGCCTTTGCATCAAGCAGTACTTCCTCAACACCCACACCGCCAATTTTCCCAAGTGCCCACGCAGCCGTCCCACGAATTACCGGACGTTCATCACGCTGCAAAAGCTCAATTAATTCTGGCACAGCTGTGACTTCCTTAAAATGTGCAAGTGCTAAAATGGCATTTCGCTGTATCGGTTTCTTGCCGCGCCATGATCCGGAAACATGGCCAAATTTCGCTTTGAATTCTTTATTTGAAATTTTGAGTAATGGCTGTAATAGCGGCTTCGCCAACTCTGGATCAGGCTTGAATTCATCATGAATCCAATTTAGCTTCCCTTTATTTTTCGGACACACGGTTTGGCACGTATCACAGCCGTACAAGCGGTTGCCAATTTTCCCACGAAACTCTTCCGGCAAAAAGCCCTTTGTTTGTGTTAGAAAGGCAATGCAACGCTGTGAATTCAGTTGACCCGGTCCAACAATGGCACCCGTCGGACAAACATCAATACAAAGTGTACAATCCCCACATTCATCCTCCATCGGGGTATCCGGTGCAAATGGGATGTTCGTCATTAGCTCGCCTAAATACACATACGATCCGAACTCGGGCGTAATAATCGAGCAGTTTTTGCCGCTCCAGCCAATACCTGCACGTTCAGCAACAGCACGGTCGACAAGCTCTCCCGTATCAACCATTGACTTCATGTTCACACCCGGTACGCGCTCCGTTAGCCAAGCTTCCAGTAACTGCAGACGTTCACGAACGGCGGTATGATAATCCACACCCCAGGACGCACGGCAAAAAATACCGCGACGCTCGCCCTTCTTTCCTTGTGGCGCATCCTGCATGCGCGACGGATAGGCAATTGCAATCGCTACTATGCTTTCCGCATCTTTAAGTAAGCGAAGCGGCTCTGTTCGCAGCTCAACATCAGACTCCTCAAAGCCAGACTGGAAACCGAGCTCCTGCTGGCGGCGCAAACGATTTTTCAGCTCATGAAACGGGGCAGCTATTGTGAAGCCAATTTTATCTACGCCTATGGACTTTGCATATTCAATTAAATCGGCCTGTAGCTGTTGGACATTCATGTCACTCTCTCCTTACAAATGGTACAATACTAAGAAAAGTGCTGGAGCGCTCCAAACCTGAGTCATCGAAACGACCTCGGAGGTGTGGCGTTTAAGCCTAGACATTTCTTAAGTGATTATACTTTTCCAAAATAAAAACAGTAGGTGATCTATATGAACATTTCATTAAATGCTTCACTTTCTATGGTAAACGACCAACTTAAAATCGGCATTATCCATTATACCAAAATTGTTGTCTCACAATCTCCTCAAATGATTAAAGGCCGTACACAGCTATATCAGGAAAACTTATTCCTGGAAATGCAGGAGCAACCTGTAACTGAACGCCTAGGCATTCAAGAGTGGCGTAAAGTATGGAAAGCATTCGGCGCTGATCCAAATCGTTATCGTCATTCTGCAGAAAGTTTAATGCGCCGCATCGCCAAGCAGAACTATTTAACACCGTTTCATTCAGCTGTTGATTTAAATAATTTCTTTTCACTGCAATATGAAATTCCAATTGGCATTTATGATATGGCTAAGCTGAAGGGGGATATTAACATTGCGTTAGGTGACAAGATAACTGGGTACGAGGGTTTAAACGGCCGCTATAATTCATTAGAAAATATTCTTTATACAGAAGACGCTGAGGGTCCCTTTGGCAGTCCGTTCGTTGATTCTGCACGTACAGCTGTAACCGAGGAAACAACGGAGGCACTACATATTTTCTATTTACGTCCTTCACTTTCTGAAGGTGAATGCTCGGAACTTTTGGAATCATCCGGTAAAATGTTTACGCAAGTTAGTGGCGGCGATTTTACATTCGCACTTCTTACAACTTCAAATCCGACCATCACTTTAAGTTGAGCATCACTTTAGTAAAAACAATACAAAGAGGGAGAATCGCTTCTCCCTCTTCTCAAAATTATTGTACTCCCGGTAATATACGAAGTACCTTCTCATTGGCATCTAAAATAGCATCAACGCCAAGTGGAATACCGATATTTGGTTCACAGTGACCGATTTTAAAGCCGGCTACAGCCGGTTTATTAAACGGTCTAATATAATCAGCAATTAGACTTACAACATCTTCCTCCGTTTCACCATTACCAAGCTTCGTAAAGCTACCAATGATAAAGCCTGCCGCCTGCTCTAGTTTTCGTGCTAATCGTAGTTGATTGAGCATGCTATCGATACGTTCAATGGATTCACCCACATCCTCCATTAATAACAGCTTGCCACGCACATCAATTTCAAACTTCGTCCCGAGTGTCCCGGTAAAACGGTTTAAATTTCCACCCGTTATCTCGCCGCGCGCAACACCTTCATGAATCGTTTGAAGCGGTGCAATCATTTCACTATACTGAATTTCCATTGGGTTAAAGAGCTGCTGGTACATCTTTTTTGATAGTTCATCTAAAGGCGCATCACCACCCGAAAGCATTGGCCCATGGAACGTAACTAAGTCTGAGAATTCATTGACCGCTGTATGTAAGTATGTCACATCTGAAAAGCCCCAAATAATTTTTGGATTTTCCTCTAATAAGGCATAATCAATTTGATCTGCAATACGTCCAAGCCCGTAGCCACCACGCACACAAAAGATTCCCTTCACCTCTGAATCACGAACCATTTCATGTAAATCGGCTACGCGTTCGGCATCCGTACCTGCTAGATAGCCATCAAACGGTGCAATCGTATTTCCTAATTTATAACGTAAGCCGAGCTCCTGGAAAATTTTAAGTCTGTCGCCGAGCTGTTCCATATTAACTGGGCTACTTAGTGCCACAACACCCACTGTATCCCCTTGTTGTATTCGATTTGGACGGATCTTCATAGCTAATCGCCCTCCTTCTATTAGTGTTGATATTGTATCATACAGCTTTTCTCGAATGTGCATTGCAAAACAAAACTTTATACCCCTATAATTAATTAAACATTCAAATAATAAAGGAGTTAGTCATATGAAATTCCCTCCGCAGCTTCTGCTCATACTCGCCACGATCTTATGGGGTGGAAACTTTGTTATTGGACGTGCTGTTGCTGGCGATATTCCGCCAATAACACTCGCGTTCCTGCGCTGGTGCACAGCATTTATTGTCTTTTTACCAATTGTTTATAGACGCACGAAAAAAGAATGGTCAATGCTTAAAGCTCACTGGCCAATTGTAGTTATTTTAGCGTTAACAGGGGTGGCTTGCTTTAATACTCTCGTTTACATCGGCGTGCACTATACAACATCCATTAATGCGTCACTAATGAATTCATCCACGCCAATTATTATTTACATACTATCGTTCATTTTCTTGAAAGAACATTTAACAAAGTTCCAACTTCTTGGCACAGGACTATCTTTACTAGGGGTATTATTCATTATTTCAGGTGGCTCTATTGAAAGTATTGTTGCCTTTACATTTAATAAGGGGGATTTGGTCGTTTTAATGGCAGTGTTTTGTTGGAGCGTTTATTCCCTTCTTATTAAACAGTTTGCAGGACGTCTACCAGGCTATTCAACATTCCTTGTCACGATAGCAATTGGAGCAATTATGCTAGTACCATTTACCGTTTATGAGCTGTTGAAAACAACAACGACGATTTACTGGTCGTTTTCTACGATTAGCGCCATTTTATATGTTGGCATTATCGCATCAATTGTCGCCTTTCTTAGTTGGAATAGCGGGGTTGTATCACTCGGAGCAAATAAAGCGAGTATTTATCTAAATTTCATTCCTCTATTTGCATCTATTTTTGCTGTCATCTTCCTTGGAGAAGACGTTTTGCCAGCACAAATTATTGGTGGCCTAGCTATTGTAGGCGGCGTATTACTAACGAATAAAAAATAAGAGGCGCGCATTGTGCACACCTCTTATTTTAATGGTTACGAAATTATACCTTTCTTAACCAAATAATAAAGAACATCATCTTGTCCTATTCTTGGGAGAATTGTGTGTTTCTAATGTCCGTAAAAATAACTGTTACATCGGAATGCATATGGAGTGCACTTGCTGGGAAATCCTCTGAAATATCACCACTTCGTAATCGGTCATATGCTTCCTGCTTAGATGCACCTGAGATTAATACTACAATTTTTTTTGCTTGTACTATCGTTTGAATGCCCATTGTAATCGCATGCGTTGGCACATCTTTTGGTTGCTCAAAATAAATTTGATTTGCCTCGCGTGTTGACGATGTAAGTTCCACAATATGTGTTGTCGATGTGAATGATGTACTAGGCTCATTAAAGCCAATATGACCGTTGACACCGATTCCTAATAGTTGTAAGTCAATTCCTCCTGCTTCCTGTATAAGCGCCTCATACGCCTCAGCAGAAGCGTTTAAATCGGTTACATTGCCATTTGGAATATTAATATTATTACTCTGCATATTTACATGTTGAAAAAGCTGTTCATCCATATAGTAATGGTAGCTTCCTTTATTAGTAACTGGAACACCAACATATTCATCTAAATTAAATGTGACTGCCTGTTCAAACGTTATTTTACCGTCATTGTAGTTGCGAACAAGCTCCTCATATAATCCTTCTGGTGTCCCGCCTGTTGCTAATCCTAATACTGAAGCTGGTTTTTCTTGTAGCTGCTGAATAAACAACTCAGCACCTAACCTGCTCATGTCATTATAACTTTTTGCCTCAATCCATTTAAACGAATTCATCTGAAAACCACCTTCACATCAATACTTTCACTACTAATTATTATATAGTATACCTAAATTTAAAGTGGTGGAAGTAATAATAATTTTTCATCCGTAAAAAAATTTCGCCATGTAAATGTGACCACTGAAATAGTAGATTTGTCACGAAAAACGTGATACAAATTTACGTTTCTATCGGATAACTCTCAATGATAACAAGATTTATACTAGATAAAACCGAATTTCTTCACTTTTCAAGTGCCCTCCAGTAAATGACTGTATTCGTAAATTATTATTTGAAATGCTGAATGCTTTATTGTAAGTTTACGGCATTGATGCTTAAATCTTATAGATATTATTAAATTCATAGCTTGTTACTACTTGATGTTATACTAGTTTATTTACTTCAAGTGTAATAGCTGCTAAATGCTGAAAGGTTTAGATGATTGCTATAGATGTAAGTTTTGATAAAAAAAAGAGCTTTAGCTGATTTAGCTAAAGCTCTTTCTATTGAGACACTAATTCTGATACCGGTAACCAGGGTCGAACTGGTACTCCCGAGGGAACGCGATTTTGAGTCGCGCATCGAGACGTAACCATGCCCGTAATGCAACCGTTCTAATATAGCGCACATTATACGTTTTCACACGCAAACGACCGTTTTTCTTTGTACTTAGTGTACGATATAGGTGACGGAAAGTAAAGATGAAACTATGCTAATTTTACGATTACTTCTATTACGATACGTTGCTCATTATTTGATTTTTGAATTGTTGTAGCCGGAATAATTAACGAACAACCCTTGTCTACATGCGGTGTTTCTCCTTGTTTTAGCCGTTTAATTACAATGGGTATAACATCTCGCGGTTTCTTTCCACTCTTTATTTCACTTAATAACCATTCCATTTGAATCTTATCATTCCCTTTGTAAAACGCACCAATCGAGTCTTTCGGAGCGAACTCCGGTACTACATTACGAATATCCCTTGCATAATTACGAATTGTAGCTTCTTCTATATCGTATTTTTTAGATAAATCTCCTGTTCGCATTAGATACCTCCATTGATTTAATTATCAACGTTAATTGAACGTCCCTTATAAGAATATCCGTAATTATTCGTCATTAAACGTCATTCAGATAAACTCACACGCACAACTACCCTACTTTGCGAATGTCAATGCGTTAGAATTGTATCTGACAGTACGCTAACCCTGCGAATTTTAAAATTATTGCGCTAATTTTTACCCTTGAGATACGAAAATAATATTCGCGGTTGCCGATTGTCAGACGGACGGATATTCGGACGGTGGCGTTGGGGTCAGCGAATCGCAGGCGAAAAGAAAACGACCGATGTTAGTCGATCGCCATTGCCTCGTATTCTTTTACGAGTTTATAGAACGTTGTTTTCGTTAAGTTAAGTTTATTGAACGTTTCAACCGCCGTTTGTTCGCCTGTTTTCCATCTTCCATACTCGCCTACAAATGCCGTACGTTCCGTTGGCTCTAGTGTATCAAATGACTTTCGCGGGCGTCCTAGATGTTGGCCGCGCTTTTGTGCTGCGTCTATACCTTCACGTTGTCTCTTACGAATACGTTCGCGTTCATCTTCTGCAATCCACGATAACACTTGCAATACGAGGTCAGCTACGAACGTCCCGACGCTGTCTTTATGCTTCGTTGTATCTAGTAATGGCATATCGAGAACTACTATGTCAGCGTCAATTAGCTTCGTTATATCCTTCCATTCGTCTAGTATCTCGTCCTTATTACGCCCTAGTCGGTCTAATGAATGGACGTACAGAATATCGCCTTTACGGAGTACCCGCTTCATAATCTGATACTGTTCGCGATTGAAGTCCTTACCGCTCGCCTTATCCACGTATAAGTCACGCTCACTCACGCCTGCTTCTGTCAATTTGTCTACCTGGCGAGCCTCATTCTGCTCCTTCGTTGATACACGCGCGTAACCGATTTTACGATATTCCATATTAACGCCCCATTCCGTGTTAGTTGTTACGTTAACTATATCGCAAGCGTTCGTAAAGGTCAAAACAAAACGTTGAACGTTCCTAAATTAAATTAACACCATTAAGAACGCTAAGAACGTTGTTAAATAACACCGTTCGAAATGTTCGCAAACGTGTACGATTACGAACGCTCATTCACGACTCTAAACGGCGTTAAATCGCATGGATATGTCAAATATAGCGTCACATGAACCCTGGAGATATACGAGACCCGTCTCCGCCAGCCCCGCCCACCCGCTGATTTCGTGATTATTCGTGACCATGCGGACATAAAAAAAGACGGACACTCCCGAAGGAATGCCCGTTAGTTTTGCGTTATTTAGTTCCCGCCACGTAGGCGCTCGATCTCTGCTTTAATACGGTCAACATCGTGTGCGTCCGTTTCCTTCGGCGTTGATACAACCTCACGCTTATCGACTAGTTTTCCGATTAGCTTGTAGTACAATTCTAGCGCCTTAATGCTCGCCATGCCGTTATTTGATGTACCGTTTACCAGGCGCATCAATTGAGCGTCGGCAGCTGCGCGAGCGCTATCTAATTTCGTATCACTAACCGCCGCAAGGTACTGAACAAAGTCTGAATTTTGGCGCCAGTGATATAGCGTACTCGTATCAATCCCGACTTGCTCCGCAATTTCCGCATAGGTCGCTTTCTCGCCTTTTGGTGCGTATTCTTTCTCGAGTAAAAGTTCGCCTGCTCGTAATTGACCTGGCGTTAACTTCGCCTTTAAGGCGTCTAGTGTAGGTTTGTTTGTCATCGTTAGTTACCTCCGATAAATTCGTTGTAGTAGGGTTCGTACGGTTTATTGACCGCCCCGATAATGAAAAAAGCGCTAGTATACGGATTGCCTGCCGCTACTTGCCCGATTGCCTGCTTTAAGCTATGCGCGATCATAAAGTTAGTGGTCGCTAAGACTGTCTCATGACACTGGCTGACGGAATCAAACGCCTCAATCCATTCGCGAATCTTTGGTGATTCCTCAATGTGGTACGGCTTACCGGTCTGCGCGAGAATGTCAGCATATGCCAATAAGAAGGCGCGGGCCTCGCTGAAATGGCGCTCATATACTTCTAATGCCTCGTAATCACATGAAGGCGGTGCTGGCTCGTAATCATCACCGAGCAATCCGTCTAGATGACGTAATTCCGCCCTTAGTTGTTTATTCGTTCTAAATTCCACACGCTTTCCCTCCAATATAAAAGGGCAAACGCAAATAGCGCCTGCCTCTCGTTTAATTTAATCGCCATAGAATTTAACAACGTCCAGGATATAGAACATCATCGCTTCTTCCATCTCTATGCAGATAACGCGATCACCTTCGCGCAGCTCGTCTTGATACTCGACTTCAACGTTAACCATTTCAAACTCGTTTTGTACGTCGGACATTTCCACTCGCGTAATATCATGCGTATGTGGTCCCATTCCTGCAGGTGTCATCGTCTCATTGACGTTAGAGCTGGCAAAGCGAATATTCGTCGGAAATTCTCCGCCAAAGTATTCATCTGTGCATTTACGCATTGTCATTACACGTTTATGGCGTGTTAGATTGCGTGGCACATAAAAGAAATCTTTATCGAGTGTACGTCCGTCTTTATCAAGTGTAATTTCAAAATCGGGGAAGCCTTTTTTGACTGTTCCGACTAATAAATCGAGCGGCTTACTATACCCAACACGGCGAATAAGCTCGAGTAACTTTGATCCGCCATCGCCTTCAATTGGCAAACCTCTCATTGGATTAGATATATTGCATACCTCCTGTCGATAATAAAACGTATAATTCGTCTGCTATTTTTTTAATATCCGTTTCCTCACGAACTTTAATAGCACCATTCATATTTAGAACAACACTACGAGGGCCGCCACTACCGCCATTTCCACTAGCTGACGTATTATTTACCGTCGAATAATTATTTGTAACGCCTGTTTGCGCTTGGCCATATGATAATCCGCCAACTACACTGTCATAATTATCGGCATCATGGCGGGTAAGAACTCGCTCTCCTACGTGCAGCTGGTAAAGCCCCTCGGTGCCGATACGCGTAGCGCCGTTATAGTGCGAGCCTTTTACGTCCGGCATTACTTTATTTACGAGGTTAATGGCGCCTGAACCTAGTTTGCTGACAATGTCCGGAATCTTGACGTTTTTAACTGCGCCGATAAAATCGCTCACTTTTTCCGCAGCATATTGAATGTAACCTCCGATTGTTTGGAATACCGCTCCCACCTTATCAAGTACCGGCATTACATATTCGAGCGCTCCCACTAATCCCGACGATATATAATCAACAAACGGCATTAGAATTGTGTCCCACATTAGCTTGATGATTTGCCCGAGTACACCGATTCCTGCACCAAAAAGCGATAGGATAGGTCCTGCAATTGACCACATAACGCTAAGGAGCTTAGTTGTAAACATGAATGACGGTGCGATTACGTTATTAAAAATAATCCCTACTACGTCGCCTAGAATTTGTATAGCGTTCCATAATAGCGAAAGAACCGGTCCTGCAATTGACCACAAAGTCGTTAGGATCGTTGTTATCGTGCTTACCGTACTAGTAAATCCGGCACTTAGCATCGCAAAAGTAGGCTGTAACTCTACGACTTTATTAGCAATGTAGTCCTTCACCGTACTAAACGTAGTTTTAATTTTATCCGCAAGACCTAGCGCTAACCCTACTGCACCCTGGTCGCGGTCCAATATTCCGGTAAATAGTCCGCCCGACATCGCTTGCTTAAACGTAGTGATGAAATCGCCTACTTTACCGATTGTGCTAGTAATCTTTCCTGCTACGGATAGTGCTGCGGCTACTGCGTCCTTGTCACGGTCTAAAATGCCGGTAAACACTCCGCTCGTTAACTTCTCATTTAACGTCTTAAAGAAGTCTTGTAGCGGTTGTGTCGCTTGATTTACTGCATTAAGTCCGCCACCGATTGCGCTAAAGAGTGATTTAGCGACTCCTACGGTTCCTGCGACCGTCCCACGGAATCCATCGCTATTTTCGTATAGATACTTGAAGCCTGCTCCTACCGCTAAAATACCGCCGGCCAGTAACCCGATAGGGCTTACTAAAAATCCGAGGGTTGCGGTGATTAATCCGAATCCTTTTGTTGCTGCAACGATACCTGCAACGGTAGCTGCGAACATGCCGATCGGTTTAAGGATTGATAAAATCGTTTCTCGCATGTTCCATACTTTTTTAGTAAAGTCGATTACCGTTTTTAGTCCAGTACCTACTGCATCGCCGACTGACTTCGCTAATTTACTCGTATCTAACTTACCTAGCGCATCATTTAGATTGAATAAGACGTCACCGAGTACGGTGTTTGGCTCTGCACCCAACTGGCGCATAAATGTTGCTACACGCTCATTTAGCGAGTTCCATTGCCCTAGCGAAGTTTTACCCATCTGATTCACTACATCGTTGGTAATGTTCATCTTAGCGAGCATACTGTCTAACTCGTTAAGCTGTTTATCGAACGATAACCCTTTAATTTGGTGTAAAAATTTCTTTGGAATGTTGAATCGTTCTGCCATCGAAACTATATCAGAACTCGCTAACTCTTTAAGTGCAAAAACTGCTCCATCGACACCGGCCTCGGGTGACAATACGTTCAACTTCTCAATTGTTTTCCAACTCTGCTCCAACGTACCCAAGTCTTTGGTTAATGCCAGTAATCCTTTACTTCCACTAACCATGTCTGCGCTATTTAAAAGTGGGCTGTCTATAGAAATTTTGTCTATAACCCCCATATACGATTTGTATAGCGCATCGTCATCAATCATCGCTTTCAAAGTAACGCTTGCTTGTTCATACTTAGCTGCACCGCCAACGGTCGAAGAAAAGAGTTTCTGCGCGCCTTGTACTCCGAGATATGCTCCGGCCAGTCCCGTTAAAGTACCTCGTAAGCTTTGTAGCGCTGAATTTTGTGTATACGCACTAGCTGCCATGCGCGAGGATGCGGAACTATATCGATTTATCTGCGTAATGTTGTTTATAACTGCGCTACTATTGTTATTTACCGTGCTTGTATTACGATTAACAACGGTTGAGACATTATTTACGGTATTGTTATACGTTCGATATGCGTTATTCACGCGATTAACATTATTCGTAGTTTGACCCATTACATTTCCGTTGTTTCTAAGAGCCGTACCCATGCGCTGTGAAGCGGATGATACTTCTTTCATCGCTCTTTCTAACTTGTTAACTTCCTGCGTAATTTTGCGTATGGTTGCGCTCGCTCTATCTTGAACGCTAAATACTGCTTTTAAATCGTAAGCCATCGGCTCTCACCCTTTCTTATTTCAAATAAAAAAGCGCCTGCAATTAAGCAAGCGCCAAGTTTTGCCCATCGTTTTCCAGGCGACGAACGTTTGGAGGTTTCAACTATCATGCCAACTTAATCAAAATTACCGTTGGTGTCCGCATAATACGGACATATTAAATAGCACCGGCGAGTAGTTAAACCCGCTAGTGCATGCGTTACTTATGCGTTATAAACCTCGGATGGCCGCCGTTGAGATTGCTGGTGCGTGAGATACTTTCGGTTTGTTGCGTTCAAGCTGAATCAACGCTTGTCGCTCGATAAATTTAGCTTTCAACGCTACATACTCCTGCGCCTTTTCTTTTCCTCGCGATTCTGCGTCGTTAAATAACCTAGATAAAGCCCCTGCGTCTGCACGATATCGACTTACGTCGACCGATGAAACGTCGAACTCGCCTGCTTTCTCGATTACTTTCTCGTCACCTTTAAAAATTAGTGTACCGTCCCCACTTATCTGAAAAACCATTGCCATATAAATCGTCTCCATTCGTTTTTAGTTTTTAATTATTGCGGAAAAGAAGGCGCTTATTGCTGCGCCGATTCCGTTGTTTCCTCTTGCCCCGGTGTTTCTAAATATTTCTCGGGATCGTTTAGTTTATCTGCGTCTAATCGTACTGCTCGGAAAATGGAGTCAGTAATTGCTGTACCTGCTAAGAAAATAGGCGTTGTTTCTGCATTTTCAAAATACGCTAACGTCTGATTTGCTACCTCAATCTCAGGCGTTAATGTTTTCTTCTCAATACGTTCTAATAATTTCCCTAGCGACAAACGGTGTTCTGACGTACCATTCGAGGCTAATATGCTACCTGCGATTGCAGGAAATTCATTTTTAATCTGCTGCGCGAAATATGGTTCGTTTCCGTAACGCTGAATGAACGCGTCAACTGCTTTAATAGAAGAACCAACGTTTAATCCGATCAATGCTTTCGCTTTAACGTCGGCTAGTTCTTGGGAGAACAATTTTACGAAAGCCGCATCCTTCGGCGCTTCGAAATCGGTTGTCTTAATTTGCAACGCAATATCGCGCGCTTGCTGTGCATATGCAAGATAGTCTTTTCTCATTTGAGCAGCGTTCGCTAATGCTTGCTTTTTGTATTCAGCCTTCATCGCGTCAATACGTTTCGCTTTTGCACCAGGCGTCCATTCTTCATTACGTCGGATTCTATCTTCTTCCTCGCGAATAATCGCCTTTAATTCTGACGCTAATTTAACAGTTTGGTTTGATTTGATCTCGTACGCACCTGTTGCTAGTTCCTGCATTTTCTCGATTAATTTTGTCATTTTGTTTAATCCCCTTTGTTTTTAATAGTTTTATAATTTGTTCTAACTCCGAAATTTCAAGCGGTAGCGAATCGCATTATTTAACCTCCGTCGTTAATTCGAACGCTTCATCTGCAAAGCCTTGTTTCCATGCTTCGATTTCGCTTGGCGTAGGCTCACGATTTAATAAACGACTAGCAAATTGCTTAACAAATTCATGCCACAAGTCATCTGTAAAACGTTCACTAGACTGATAGAAGTCGTAAACATGTAAACGCCCTTTTGACGTATTACAACCGCGATGACAAGCAACGATATTGTCGTCAATGTTGTGCCCTGCGTTTCCGCCAACATGGTAAACATGGTCCATTACAAGTTCATTAGCGTCGCCATTGATACGATTTCCTTCCTCACCACAATAGACGCAATGTGTGGCTGACATCATGCGTTGAACAATTTCGTCAGTGTAGTATGTTGGCCTATTTGATCGGTAACTGTGCTTACGCTCTCGTTCACGTTGATAGGCCCCGCTCTCGTACCTGTGCTTACAACGGCAAGATTTGCAACGATTTGTATGACCATCTTTATTACGCTTTTGTGCTTCAAATTGACTTAGTGGCTTCTCTATATGACAGTGCCTACATACTTTTTTACTTTCTAGTGTCTGTTTTTCCATATCTCTCAATCTCTCCCTCAATCGTTTTAATAGTTTGCAGTATTTCATCGCGTACCTTTACGCCCGCCGATTGGACTTCTGCCAAAGCATTTAGATACAAAATTAATAGCCTTAGCCGCTCATTCACTCGCTCACCTCCTCAAAAACGCTTTACTTTTGACAAGATTCATGTTATTATTTATTATGGATAAGTTTAGTTAATTTTCTTGATTTGTCCGCAAAAATAAATAAACCTTCGTCAAACTCAATTTTTTGCACTATCTTAGCCCGAGTTAATAAACTCATAGTTCGCGCGCCACTCTCGATATTAGAGATTGTGCTGTAACCTACTCCGACCATCTTAGCGAAATCCTTTTGTGACACACCTAAAGTCCCTCTTAATTCCTTTAACTGTTCACCGGTCATACTGTTATCCTCCTTTTACTATCGTTTACTCACATGTTACCCAAAAATAAATACGGGCTATTGCCCCTTATACTTCTATATGGACATCCAATACAGTAACTATGCACTTTCTCGTTGTTTTTTCGAACGTATTTTCGCATTTTCTACTTCACAATGTGACTGTGTTGATCGTTTCCATTCACACGTTACTTTGTCCTGTACTCTGCCATGCTGCAAGTCGCAAACATAACGTCTATTATCGTGAGCGTAGAATACTTCGCCACATTCAATGCACTCTCGCACCCTTTTAACGTCAAGGCGTCTAATACGGCGCAAAGCATCGTCGTAATCGTATCCATCGTTAGCATACAAGCGTGCATATCCTTTAGCTTTCGACTTCTCCCGAAGTAGCACCCGCTTAAATTTCCGAATATCCATCGGGGACACTCCGTCTGCATCGCTTTCAATTACTCGCTCACCTACGGCTGATTGTTGCTGAACAACGCTAAACTCCGACATATCATACGCTGACATGGTCGTCTGTTTCGGTAGTCTGTATTTACGCAAATGATCGAAATCCTCTGCGGAATCACGGTCACTTTCATCTTGCGAATAAATGCCGACAAGTCGTTTTCTGTCTTTCGCGTTGTCACGTAGTACCTTATCGACTCCATGTACCGGATAATCTTCGTGCTTTTCTTCTGCCGCTTTAATTCTCATGATAAAATCCGCTAATACTTCTGCTATCGTATAGCCTCGACTGAAATCTTTTAATCGCGTCGCTGGATGACGTAAGAACGGCTTATCAACTTTAATTTCTGTAGCATCTGCCCACAACGCATTAAACACCCTTGCCATGTCATTGCGATACTTAGTAGTAACCTTATCGTTTGTATAGTGCTTGTACCACACGTCGTAAATTGCGAGTTGTACTTTCGCTTCCGCACGTGAAATCTGATACATACTAGACATGCGTTTTTCGTCTAGTTCTTGTTTCGTTTCGTTGGTTGTAGCCATTAAATCGTCCCCTTTTGTGGTTTTGGTTTTATCGTTAGGTTTAAAGTGTCCCTTTTTGAACTTAATAACTATATATATTAGGAGTATTGGGAGTAGCGCTAACACCGACTCCAACGTCCCGTAAACTCCTTACGCGTTACTACTCGTCGCAGTTCTCTCTCCGACAATAGCAAGTAGGAAACGTCGACTAATGATTGAGCGTCTGTAACCTCGATTCCTTGCTCGTTTGCACACGGCTTTTCAATTAATATTCGATACCGGTTCGGCTTATAAAACGCGTGACCACTTTCCCGACTTTTAGCCTTATCCAGTTCACCTTTGCGGGCATATTCGATAAATCGGACCTCTACTAGCTTTTTTATCGCCCTATTTACTGTATCTCGCGCATTTGTACCGACCATTCGCATAGCGGTAGACATCGTTAAATAGAACGTTTCTCCGTATCGCTTGGACGTTACTAGCATCGCATAGGCTAGCTGTTTCTGTCGGAATGTTCCGACACTCAATACCGCAAGTATCTCCGATTTATAAATGGTGACGGTCTTATCTGCGTTACCTAGCTTGTAATCGTTGCCGAACGCTAGCTTAACGATACGGCGCGCTTCTTTCTCCCACATTTCCGGCTTGCTACCTTCGCTGAAATAATCGGCTGGCGTTGCGTGTAATACGCCTAAAATTAAATCGATAGCGTCGTCTTGCTCGTAACCTTGCGTATTGCAAAACGCTGCGAGTAATACCGTTGTTTCATGGCGAGTGTTACTTCCGAGCAAACGGCCGGCTTTCAAAATATCCGTTACTTTCGAAAATGCCTGCGATTCCGTGACGACTGTAATATCGACGTTTGTCCGCTCTCTTACCTGGTCGAACTCGGCTAGCTGCTCGGGCGTAATTTCGATTAATGCGTCAAGAATAATCGCGTGATCCATCGGTTCAACTTCATTAAGATAGTCGAACGATTCAATCAGCTCTAGCGTCACGTTATCTACGAACCAACAACGAGAGTCCGTCTTTTGGTGTATGCCCAGCGGAATCTTAACCGCCTGTGTGTACGTTGGACGAAATTCGACGTTATTACTTTCTAAATCCGCAACAGCTAATACCGCATGATAAAACGATTTGGAATCCGTTAGCTTAATCGCTTTATCGAAAAATAAATCAACGTGATAGCCTTTGTTTCCGCTGAATGATACGTGTATATCTTTACGCGATATATGAAACTCGTTTTCTAGCGCATCGATAATTTTATAAGTAGCCCAACGCGCCATATCGCGGTTATCTGCGTAATCAATATCGAATGTAATGAACTTATTGACTGTATTAGCGTTAAAAATTCCGTAAGTGTTTACACCTTCCAGGTGACGAGTAAGCATGTAATCATTCAAGGCCCAAACGGTAGGCGACTTGTCTTTATTGAGCGTGCTATATCCGAGCGCAGTTTGGATAATATATTTTCTGCGAGTTGATACGTAAAGTTCGTTCAATTTTGCGATAGTGTCGTTCGGTTTCTGTCGTTTCAATATTCATCGCCCCTTACTTGATAATTCCGCTAGTTTACGGTCAAATTGTTCGTCACGTTTGAAAATGAATACGATGTTTCCTGCGCGTTTGCTCGATGTGTCTACGTCAATTAGTTGGCAACCCCTATTTAACAATGCTCGGGCTATTCGTAAGGATAAAATACATTTAGTGTCTGTCATTTAATCTACCTCCTAAAGTGTCCCTTTTTGAACTTAATAACTATTTATATTAAGGAGAAGCTATTGGTAGTGAGAGAAAGGCTGTGTGTATAGCTTGCTGCTGATGAGACGGATTTCAGTTTCACGCGCCCACCTTACCTCCTATAAAATCACCGTCAATAATTTTACAATCAATCGTTACAATCCCTTTCCGTGCGTCTATTTCAGCCTGTATAATTCCCATCCGTGCTTGCACACTCTTAAATTGCGTCTCCAACGCATCGACCGTTGTCTGCTCTGCACTCGCTATTGCCGTCTCCATAAAGCCCTGTGTCGCTGTAAATGTGTCGAAATAACGATTAACAGTTTGTAATGATCGCGTTAAATCGTACATAGGAGATTCTTCTTGCGAACGAACTACCTTCTCTAATTTTTCGAGGTGTGCGATTCTTTCATATGTGTGCGCCAGTGACTGCTCCATCTGACGACTGTCT
This sequence comes from Solibacillus sp. FSL H8-0538, assembly GCF_038003525.1. NCBI lineage: Bacteria > Bacillati > Bacillota > Bacilli > Caryophanales > Caryophanaceae > Solibacillus > Solibacillus sp. FSL H8-0538. The sequence goes on from NZ_JBBOPI010000001.1 coordinate 3,169,700, forward strand.
GCAACCATTTCTTCATACTTGCGCTGCATTTCTTCGGGAATGACTTCGATAATTTCCGGCTCCTGTTCCAACGCTTGTTCCAATTGACTAATTGCTATCCGCTCACTCTTTTGAGCTGATTCGACCTGTCCTTCAAGAGCGTATGTCTGTTCTAGTAATTCGGTAACATCGGACTCACTTTTCGCTAGACGCTTCTTTAAGTCATCCAATTCGCGCGAGGTCATTTCGTCTATTGTCTTTGTTTGGCCGCCCGGCAAAGTATGAGACTTCTCAATTACTTCCGCAATATCGCCAACTGTGCTAGAAATCTGCGCAAGTGTCAGCAATTTAGTAAGCGACTGACCCGACAGCGCTGACGCATGTTCACTCAATTCCGTATAAACCTGGATGAAACGTTGTGCTTGGCGTGGCTCAATATCCATCGACTGTAGCCATTCCGTCCATTTGCCCGATTCAATGACGCTTTCCTTTACATGCTTCAAGTGCTTACCTATCTCGAAGATTGCTTCGCCAGCCTTACGCATGTTCTTTCGGATTGCGGCCTCATTCGAACATAAGTCTAATGGTAGCTTTTCGATTTTTTCAGTTGATGTAAGTTGCATATAAAACTCTCCCTTTGCTGATTATTTGCTGTATCTCACGCCGATACTCGACGGAATTACCTTCCTACTATTAATTACTGATTTTCATTCCCAAATTGGGACATTTTCAAAAAACTCTGTCCTACTCTATCTCCCCCGTAAAATCGGAAAAAGCGGACACTCCTTATAGGTACAGTTATCGTCCTATTCATATATACCCGATTTAATTGCGTCATTTTTAATCCCTTTACTGACCAATGCGCCGAAATTTCGGATTTTGAGACAAATTTACGAAAAAACTTTCAGTTACTATACATAACGAACTTGAACCTCAATTTTTGTAACACTATTGCACAGCTATTTCTTAGAGAACTTTTCCCTACTGACTTATATACATAAATTTTCAGTTTCGCACACTTTTGCACAGCCACCTTATGACGAAATTGTGACATTATAGGCAACTGCAAAATAATCGACTACTTCTCCTTCTACTTATCTAATATAGAAAAATTTTATGGTCGGCGCACTTTCACGAAAATAAATTGCGGAAGCATTACGAATTTGGTCGTACGATAGTCGATTACTTGCATATCATCTCCTCCTTACTCTACATTGGGGAGTAAAGTACCCTCCCGAGCAACGAAATTTCGTAATTAATTTAAAATATGTCAATATACCTACGAACTATATCGTAAAATGTACGCGTGTAATTCCGTTTGATTTAGCGCCACAATCCCTTCCATGATAAACACGTCACCTTCGGTAGTAGAACGCCTGTGAGCGCCCTCTAGCAAGGCAAAACGATGTGCAGTACGTTTGTTTCTTCGATAAATAAAAAGCTAGGCGTTGGCGCACCTAGCTTTTAATGACCATTGTTGGCGCAATGATCCTTCGTATTCGTTTGCTAAAGTAAGTTGGCGCTGACTCTAGCGTATGTTTGGCGAATCGACTCGATGGTGCGAGTGAGTTCACTTATAGTTCTCCCAAATATACCGCCCGGTGATTAATTAGAAGCCGTTATTACTTCCTCTAAAGTAAGCGTCATCTTAAAATCTCTTCTCCAGCGGTTGCTTACCTTTTTACGATTGCTTACCGACGTATCAATTTCCCCGACTACATTACGTAGTGGATTTAAAACAGCATCTAATCGCGCCATTTCATCCTTCACTACTCTACGTTTTTTTAGTACGTCATGTAATTGCGCAACATAGCTTAAAGCGTATTCTCCCGATGGATCAATTCCCTCTAAGTCGTGATACATTCTACTAATATACTTATCCAAACGAGACAGTTCCCTAGTCAGTACGCCTCGTTGGTTATTTAATTCCGACAATAATCCGTTAAACTTTGAGTGATATTCACACATATCTTTTCCCCCTAACGTTTTCAGATGTGGTATAAAAATTTCGTATTACGAAGCTAAACGATCAACTTTCGCCAATACCATAAGTAGTTGCTCCGCTGTGTAGTCGATGAGATTCCCTATGATACTTGCTAATTCTGCCGTATAAACTAGATTGATATCCCGGTCATTAATCATTAACGTAGCCTCACATTCATCTTCGCAGACAATCAGCTGCACACCTGGCAGTAATTCCGTCGTTACCATCGTTACTGAATATCCATCGTCATCTAAAATTACATGCTCAATCGTTTGATTCATCTGTAAAACCCCCTAATTAGTTAATTGATACGAATATGAACATACCTATTGCTAAGCAAAGCGCTGTCGCTACGTAATACCAATGTCTAAGTTTCGCATCTTCTCCGTTTGGTCCAAAGAAGAACGCGTCAATCTTTTTTACTGTGTGTACCGTCTGTTGCGTCAGCAAGCGAATATAACCTTTAGTAAGTTCGCGATCAATGTCCTGCTTTCGCATTGGCACAGGTGCTGCTGTTCTACATTTCATGTCGGCTCACCCCTATCACTCATTAATTATTCCTTAAATTCATATTAAATGAATAATATGACTAAGTCAATATAAAACATGAATTTAATTCATAAATTATGATATATTATAAAAAACTACATAAAAAGGATGAACCGATATGAATATTACAAAGAAGATTAAAATGTTATTAGTAGAAAGAGATATGACAGCAACACAATTAGCAGAGAAAATAGATACTACTCAATCTAATTTATCTAAGAAGATGAAGAACGGAAGTTATACAGTGGCTGATTTAGAGAAGATTGCCGAAGTATTAGGCTTAGAATTAATTGTACAATTTAAAGAAAAATAAAAAATAAAGCGTAAGGCATCGTAGCCTACGCTTTTTTCTTTTGCTTTTTCTTTTCTAATGGTACGCCAATTTTACGTGCATGTTCGATTATCTTGCGTGCTTCTTCTGTAGCGCGTTCCTTCTTAGACTTCTCCATTTATACACCTCTTTGCTATATTGCTATAACCGAAGTGTTACCAGTTCTTCAAATTCTATACATAAAGCCCCCACCGCAAGCGTATCTTAAAGCCATAACGTAATGACAGTGTCACAAACATAAATCTACATTGGGGGAGACCGATTGAAGGGTAGGGGACTAAAAAAGCCTCGAATTGATAAAAAACGCGATGTGCAGCCAACTATTTCAATATCGTTAAAAGACGTGATTTATCGAATCAGTTACATCATTGACAGGCCCGTTAAAACGATTTGTGAGGAGACTTGTATTCATGGTTTAATGTCAAAAAAAGTGCTCGACGAATTATCGCAGCACTTCAAAAGGAGCGTTCAATTTCAGAACACGATGTATATTGGACGGCTCGACAATCCATCGGTGCAACGCATGTCCATCATGACCGCTAAAGAAAGGATCGGCATACGTTTTAAAGCGTTTGACTATGAAAATATAAGCACCCTCGCCTTCGCACTTGGCGTAACACCTTCACGCGCAACTGCATTGCTACTCGAAGCCAGTATTAAAGATAACGACTTTATCAACGCATACCTGGAAAAACACCTCGCCTATACACTTGACGACAATCGCATGAAAGAACTCCGTAAAGTTATCCGCTACCTCAATATCAACAATCCATATGACGAAAAAATCTCATGGCTCGCCCTTCTGACGTATATATTCAACGAAGTAAAAGACAGCGCTGTTTCTGTGCATGATACGTTGGTCGATTATCTGAACAAATGGCGGGATTAGGTTAACCGTTTTCCCAATTTGACATGCGTCAGAATTACGCATACTTCCCGTACAAAAACATCTGACATTTTCGTCTGACACGTGTCAGTTAACGGCTTAAACGCGACTAGTTGTTTTCTGACATGCGTCAGTTTCTCCGATGTTTGCTGACAGTTATACCGTCAGTTGCATCGTATTTCACATAAAATCACGTATATTCTTCGATTTTTATGTACTTTACGCTTGACGTAATTTAGGGCTTACCACATCATGAAGCCGAGGGAAAGTAGAGCGGTTTGGCGCTGAAAATGATTGCCTACGTCTATGAATCATAAAATAGAATCATAGACATAGACAACCATTCACATATTTCATGAATCCTCGGTCAAGCGTCGCGTATTCGTATGCCCCTGTTTAAATGTGAACTTTCGTTCGATACGTCTACTATTCACTTCTGCCCCAATAGTTAAGCGAAACTACGATTTGTCGTAGAGTGCTTTGTGTGACGTATCTTGCTATGCCGTAGCATATCAGACCTTCCACCCTGACCGATTATGTGCGTCAACCACATTCACACTCAACGAGAAACAAGGAACTCGCGTATAGAGTGCTAGACGTTTGTTTGCGGCGGGAACGTCATAACCGGTCAAGGTTAGTTTTACAACGTATTACTAGGTTTCCACGTTGCAACTACCGGAAAAATAGGCACACTTAAATAAGCCATACGATTGAATTTTTTTCGCAATAGCTGTACAATAGCAGTATTGGTGTATACACGCTATCGATTTCCGGTAGTTGTATTCAGTTAAGGTCGGATGTTAGCGCATCCGGCTTTTTCTATTTTTAAAGATTATTTAACGGACTAAATTCTCGGTGCTTATCGTGAACTTCCGTTGAAAATAGATTTACGTAGGTTTTGACCATTTCCATCGTCGAGTGTCCGAGTATTTTCTGTAACTCGAATATGCCAGCACCGTTCATTACGCTCATTTTGGCGAACGTATGGCGTAGGGTATGAGGTGAACAACGAACGCCTTTAATGTCCGCTAGATTGCCGTACTTTCCTACGATTTTCTGTAAGGTGCTACGTGTCATTGCCGTTCCATCTAACGTGACAAATAACGCATCAGTCTCCGCTGTCCCTCTTAACCGTAAATACCGTCTAATTTGCTCTTTCATCTTCGCTTGAATCGGTACATAGCGATGATAATGGTTCTTTGTATTCCGTATAAAAATTAATCCCTCCGACAACTTAACGTCCTCAACTAAAATTCCCGTTGCTTCATTGAGCCGGATTCCCGTTTCTAATAGTAGTAATAAAAACGTGTAATCGCGCTGCCCTGTAAACGTACGCTTATCAGTTGCGTTAAGTAGTGCGTGTAATTGCTTAACCGTAAATGTTTCAATATTGTTTTTACGGTCTTTGAGTAACGAAATTTTCGCTATCTCACCGTCAGCTAAATACTTGTTATCAACGAGCCAATTAAAAAATGCTCTTACCGCACGTAGCCGTGAATTTATCGTAGTAGTTTTACGATTGTCCGCCTGCATGTCCACCACGAACGTATCAATATCCTTACGTGTAATATCGTGGATAAGCAGCGAGTGATCGCGCATTTCTAAATACCGTCTAAAACTATTTAATTCTTTGCGGTAGAATATTAACGTAAATTCTCGTAATCCCCTTCGTTCAGCATCTTTTAAGAACGCTTTAAACGCCTCATCAAACGATGTAACCTGCTTAGATACCGAGCGACTCACCGTATCGAGTTCGCGCCCGTTCAACTCGTTATTACGCCTAGACATAGAAAAAGACCGCCTTTCTATTGGTTAATAGAAAAACGGTCCATGCTCGCTAATGCAAACGACTAATTTTACGCACATTATACGCAAAAAAAGACGCTTCACATACGTGTGAAACGCCTTTGTAACGCTGTTTTTAGATACCGGTAACCAGGGTCGAACTGGTACTCCCGAGGGAACGCGATTTTGAGTCGCGCGCGTCTGCCAATTCCGCCATACCGGCATAGATATTACACATAAAATTGGAGCGGAAGACGAGGTTCGAACTCGCGACCCCCACCTTGGCAAGGTGGTGTTCTACCACTGAACTACTTCCGCACTGATCGTAAAAATGGGTATAAAAAAAACCGGCTATACCGATTTAAGTAATGGAGGCGGCAACCGGATTTGAACCGGTGGTAGAGGTGTTGCAGACCTGTGCCTTACCACTTGGCTATGCCGCCTTGAAATTGGAGCGGAAGACGAGGTTCGAACTCGCGACCCCCACCTTGGCAAGGTGGTGTTCTACCACTGAACTACTTCCGCTTAATAAAATAAAATGGCTGGGGAACCTGGATTCGAACCAGGGCATGACGGAATCAAAATCCGTTGCCTTACCGCTTGGCTATACCCCAACATGTTATAAAAATTAACTATTGAAATTTAATGGGGCGACTGATGGGAATCGAACCCACGAATGCCTGAACCACAATCAGGTGCGTTAACCACTTCGCCACAACCGCCATGATGTTAAATATGTTACCTTATAAAAATTTAAATAGAAAAAATGGGGCGACTGATGGGAATCGAACCCACGAATGCCTGAACCACAATCAGGTGCGTTAACCACTTCGCCACAACCGCCACTATTAATATTTAAATTGGCAGGGGCAGTAGGAATCGAACCCACATCAAAGGTTTTGGAGACCTCTATTCTACCGTTAAACTATGCCCCTGTAAAAATGGTGGAGGGGGACGGATTCGAACCGCCGAACCCTAAGGAGCGGATTTACAGTCCGCCGCGTTTAGCCACTTCGCTACCCCTCCAGGAAAATCATTAAAAATGGTGCCGGCGAAAGGAGTCGAACCCTCGACCTACTGATTACAAGTCAGTTGCTCTACCAACTGAGCTACACCGGCATTTTAAAAAATATGGTGGGTCAGGACGGAATCGAACCGCCGACACTTAGAGCTTCAATCTAATGCTCTACCAACTGAGCTACTGACCCATATTTTTTATGTATCTTATTTAAAAGATGGCGGTCCCGACCGGGATCGAACCGGCGATCTCCTGCGTGACAGGCAGGCATGTTAACCGCTACACCACGGGACCATTTTGGTTGCGGGGGCCGGATTTGAACCGACGACCTTCGGGTTATGAGCCCGACGAGCTACCACTGCTCCACCCCGCGACAATACTATTTAATGTTTGTAAATAAATTAGATGGTGGAGGATGACGGGCTCGAACCGCCGACCCCCTGCTTGTAAGGCAGGTGCTCTCCCAGCTGAGCTAATCCTCCATCTGGTTAGTTAAATATAATAAATGGTGACCCGTACGGGATTCGAACCCGTGTTACCGCCGTGAAAGGGCGGTGTCTTAACCGCTTGACCAACGGGCCATTTAAGTAATCTCTTGTTGTTTAAATTTGGCTGGCGGAGAGTAAGGGATTTGAACCCTTGAGGCAGTGTTAACCGCCTACACGATTTCCAATCGTGCTCCTTCGGCCGCTCGGACAACTCTCCAAGATTCGAAAGAATGGCTCCGAAGGTAGGACTCGAACCTACGACCGTCCGGTTAACAGCCGGATGCTCTACCACTGAGCTACTTCGGAATAATTAAATTGTAAGCCTAGCAACGTCCTACTCTCACAGGGGGAAGCCCCCAACTACCATCGGCGCTAAAGAGCTTAACTTCCGTGTTCGGTATGGGAACGGGTGTGACCTCTTTGCCATCATCACTAGACTTTTTTTGAAAGACAATAATTATTATATCACATCTGAAGAATTTTTCAAGTGTTTTTTAATATATTTTTGTAATTTCATCAAGAAATTATTCTTTCAAAACTGGATAAACGGTTCATTGAATGCAATTCATAATGTAATAATGTGGTTAAGTCCTCGATCGATTAGTATTCGTCAGCTCCATGTGTCGCCACACTTCCACCTCGAACCTATCTACCTCATCGTCTTTGAGGGATCTTACTTACTTGCGTAATGGGAAATCTCATCTTGAGGGGGGCTTCATGCTTAGATGCTTTCAGCACTTATCCCGTCCATACATAGCTACCCAGCGATGCCTTTGGCAAGACAACTGGTACACCAGCGGTATGTCCATCCCGGTCCTCTCGTACTAAGGACAGCTCCTCTCAAATTTCCTACGCCCACGACGGATAGGGACCGAACTGTCTCACGACGTTCTGAACCCAGCTCGCGTACCGCTTTAATGGGCGAACAGCCCAACCCTTGGGACCGACTACAGCCCCAGGATGCGATGAGCCGACATCGAGGTGCCAAACCTCCCCGTCGATGTGGACTCTTGGGGGAGATAAGCCTGTTATCCCCGGGGTAGCTTTTATCCGTTGAGCGATGGCCCTTCCATGCGGAACCACCGGATCACTAAGCCCGTCTTTCGACCCTGCTCGACTTGTAGGTCTCGCAGTCAAGCTCCCTTATGCCTTTACACTCTACGAATGATTTCCAACCATTCTGAGGGAACCTTTGGGCGCCTCCGTTACTCTTTAGGAGGCGACCGCCCCAGTCAAACTGTCCGCCTGACACTGTCTCCTACCCCGCTAAGGGGCATGGGTTAGAAGTTCAATACAACCAGGGTAGTATCCCACCGACGCCTCCTCCGAAGCTGGCGCTCCGGGATCTCTGGCTCCTACCTATCCTGTACAAGTTGTACCAAAATTCAATATCAGGCTACAGTAAAGCTCCACGGGGTCTTTCCGTCCTGTCGCGGGTAACCTGCATCTTCACAGGTACTATAATTTCACCGAGTCTCTCGTTGAGACAGTGCCCAGATCGTTACGCCTTTCGTGCGGGTCGGAACTTACCCGACAAGGAATTTCGCTACCTTAGGACCGTTATAGTTACGGCCGCCGTTTACTGGGGCTTCAATTCGCAGCTTCGCTTGCGCTAACCACTCCTCTTAACCTTCCAGCACCGGGCAGGCGTCAGCCCCTATACGTCACCTTACGGTTTTGCAGAGACCTGTGTTTTTGCTAAACAGTCGCCTGGGCCTATTCACTGCGGCTCTCATGCGCTTTAACACGCTCAAGAGCACCCCTTCTCCCGAAGTTACGGGGTCATTTTGCCGAGTTCCTTAACGAGAGTTCTCTCGCACACCTTAGGATTCTCTCCTCGACTACCTGTGTCGGTTTGCGGTACGGGCACCTCTCACCTCGATAGAGGCTTTTCTTGGCAGTGTGAAATCAGGAACTTCGTCCATACGGACTCGCCATCACAGCTCAATGTTAAAGTATGCGGATTTGCCTACATACACACCTTACTGCTTGGACGCGCACAACCAACGGCGCGCTTACCCTATCCTACTGCGTCCCCCCATTTCTCAAACGGTGAGGAGGTGGTACAGGAATATCAACCTGTTGTCCATCGCCTACGCCTATCGGCCTCGGCTTAGGTCCCGACTAACCCTGAGCGGACGAGCCTTCCTCAGGAAACCTTAGTCATACGGTGGACGGGATTCTCACCCGTCTTTCGCTACTCATACCGGCATTCTCACTTCTAAGCGCTCCACCAGTCCTTCCGGTCTGACTTCAGCGCACTTAGAACGCTCTCCTACCACGCATACTCAAAGTATGCATCCACAGCTTCGGTGAATCGTTTAGCCCCGATACATTTTCGGCGCAGCGTCACTCGACCAGTGAGCTATTACGCACTCTTTAAATGATGGCTGCTTCTAAGCCAACATCCTGGTTGTCTAAGCAACGCCACATCCTTTTCCACTTAACGATTACTTTGGGACCTTAGCTGGTGGTCTGGGCTGTTTCCCTTTTGACTACGGATCTTATCACTCGCAGTCTGACTCCCGTGTATAAATATCTGGCATTCGGAGTTTGTCTGAATTCGGTAAAGCGAGATGCCCCCCTAGTCCAAACAGTGCTCTACCTCCAGTATTCTCAATCACGAGGCTAGCCCTAAAGCTATTTCGGAGAGAACCAGCTATCTCCAGGTTCGATTGGAATTTCTCCGCTACCCACACCTCATCCCCGCACTTTTCAACGTGCGTGGGTTCGGGCCTCCAGTAAGTGTTACCTCACCTTCACCCTGGACATGGGTAGATCACCTGGTTTCGGGTCTACGACCACGTACTAATTCGCCCTATTCAGACTCGCTTTCGCTGCGGCTCCGTCTTATCAACTTAACCTCGCACGTAATCGTAACTCGCCGGTTCATTCTACAAAAGGCACGCTATCACCCATTAACGGGCTCTAACTACTTGTAGGCACACGGTTTCAGGATCTATTTCACTCCCCTTCCGGGGTGCTTTTCACCTTTCCCTCACGGTACTGGTTCACTATCGGTCACTAGGTAGTATTTAGCCTTGGGAGATGGTCCTCCCGGATTCCGACGGAATTTCACGTGTTCCGCCGTACTCAGGATACATTCAAGAGGGAATGAACTTTTGACTACAGGGCTATTACCTGCTATGGCAGACCTTTCCAAGTCGCTTCGTCTAGCTCATTCTTTTGTAACTCCGTATAGAATGTCCTACAACCCCAAAGAGCAAGCTCTTTGGTTTGGGCTATTCCCGTTTCGCTCGCCGCTACTCAGGGAATCGAAT